>NZ_JBQQCL010000004.1:0-296073 GCF_052246725.1 Pseudalkalibacillus sp. R45
TCTAGATCTGTGTTTATGTTGACTGCGATATGCACAATATTCACCTCAAGAATATTATGCAGTTATCCGACAAAACTGTACATTTTTAAACGATCACTTCTGTACATCTTAAAATTAGCATTTATACCAGATATGACTCATCAATAAATGTATTTGGAACCTCCATTACCTCACTCCATTGGCTTATATTTAACTCTACAATTAAGGTGTTATTACACCATAAAAGGCTTATCCTTCTTAGATCAACGCCCCCGATAATTGAATTCTAGGTTACTTTCTTAAGTATTTCTACTAATCCATTAGGGTATAGAATCTTTTTTCCTGAACAAAGCATTTTAATTGGAACCCATTTAGCATAAGATTTTCTGTTTCCTTCTTTGACAGAAAGGTAAGAATACTGATATAAGCTTTTGTCTATAAATTCAACTAAGTAAATCTGGAATAATTCGTGCCCAATATCATCATCTATCTTAAAAATGTTTTCAAGACAAGTTATATATCGCTTGATAATAATTCCAGCTCCTAATTCTTCATTATATTCTCTTAATATTGTCTCTTCAGATCTTTCGCCATACTCAATCGTGCCACCAATTGGACGATAATAGTACCCAGTTCCCTTTGAATGAATACCCTCATACTCCTCTAAAAGTAAATTATCCTCATAAATAATTAAACCTAAAGCTTTTGCACGTGGATACATATAACACTCCTTAGACCAACTAGATTATTAAATTTTGGAATAGTACTGCTACATCCCAACAGTTAGATATTAAACAAAAGAAGCGTTAATCCTTCTTAGATCAACGCCCCCGTTCGTATTATAATGTCAGCCAATCATTTCTGGTTGACCTATTTCATCTAGGTTATTCTTTAGGTAGCAGGGGTAGGACGTTCGCCCCCGTGGGACATGATCCCGACCAGAATATTGTCCACCCCCTACTTGTAGAAACATGTTTAAGGCTGGTTGGGACCCTGATCCCGTATAAAAAGCGAAGCTATGACACTGCAAGACAGGATAGGGGCTACCGGCGAAAAACAACATGAAGGAGATTGATAACCTATGGATCCAGTGATTTGCCTGGATGTCGCAAAAGGAAAAAGTCAAGTTCAAGTCTTTTACAGAAGAAAACCCCTTACAAGAAGAGCTTTGTATTCGAGCACAATGTTTTGGGATTACAGGATTTTTATAAAATTAGATACCTGCTATATGCTACTATATTTTGTATTATGGTACCCAAAGATATAAAGTTTTCTTTGAGTTAAACTTCTACCTTCAAAATAACTTGGACTACAAAGATTTTGGTATAATAAGTAAGTTGATATAAAAAATGAATTTTTTTGGAGGGGTCTCATGTTACTTTCTGATAAGCCTATTTACAAACGTGAAAATGATCTACTAAACAGAGCAGACTTTGCTTCTCAATTAGCACAATCCTTAAGTAACCATTCAGATGAGGACAGTTTGGTTATCGGTTTTTATGGGAAATGGGGATCAGGTAAAACGTCTACTATAAATATGATGTTAGAAAAGTTAGAAGAAAGCGTTCAAAACGATGTTCAAGAAAAATACATAATAATTAAGTTTAATCCTTGGAACTATTCTGGACAACATCAACTGATCAGTAGATTCTTTGAAGAAGTTTCTTATAATATTAGCGATAACGATGGAGGGAACTTAGAAGACTTAGGCCACAAGTTGCATCTTATGTCAAAAATAATAAGTCCTGCAAAATATATACCAGGTATTAGCCAATTTGGAGAGCTTGCTGAAAAACTTCTTACAAGTGCAGCGGAAACTTTTAACGCAGTAAACCAAGACCAAAGCTTAGAGGATATAAAAAGTGAAATAAATAAAGAGCTGGTAAAAAATGAAATTCGCTTAGTAATTATAATTGATGATATAGATCGACTACAACCAAATGAAATGAGCGAAATATTCCAATTAGTTAAAACAGTGGGTGATTTAAACAATAGTATTTACCTTCTATCTTTTGATAAGGATGTTGTAGCAAACTCATTATCAAAGTCTTTAGATCGGAATGGGTATGAATATTTAGAGAAAATAATCCAGATACCTTTTGAAATGCCTGTGATCGATAAACAAGATGTTGAAACCATTTTATTCAACGATTTAGATCGTATCCTCGAAGGGGTACAAGGTTTTGATAGAACTTATTGGACGAATGCATATTTAGATGGACTAAAACCATTGATTAAGAACTTGCGTGATACTAAAAGGTTTACTAACCTATTCGGCATGAAGTATAACGTTATCGGTACTGAAGTAAATCCAGTTGATTTAATTATTATTTCTGTCATTGAGGTATTCTTACCTGAGTTATATAAAATAATTAAAGACAATCCTGACCTTTTTGTTGGAGCAACAGATAGAAGTGACTTAGGAAATACAAAAGAACAACAAAGCGAAAGATATAAAAAAATTATAGAGCAAGTAAATGAACACCTACCTTTTGATATTTCGAGACTACTTAATAGGATATTTCCAAAGACAGAATCTTTTGTTCGCAACATGCATTATGGACATACCTGGTTATCGGATTGGCGACAGAAAAAACGTATTTGCAGCCCAGATTACTTTGAGACCTATTTTAAATTAAGTTTACCTAAAGGAGAAATATCTGAAAGTGATATGTCAGATATTCTGGAATCAACATCCAATGTAGAGGGTTTTTCGATACAATTTCAGAAGCTAAAGGACGAGGGAAAGTTAAAGAGGTTTTTAGAAAGGATAGAAGATTATTCTCTTAAGATTGCAAAAGAAAATGTAAAAAATATTATAATGGTATTATTAAATCGGGGAGATAGTATCCAAAAAGTTTCTAAAGGATTATTTTCATATGAAATGACCCCTTATTTGATTTACCGTCTTATTGATAAATTTCCAGAACAAGAGGAAAAATATAACTTGTTATACGAGGTTATTGAAAAAGCCAATAACAGCATCGATACCACCGTTCAATTTTTATTTCTTTTAGAGAAAGATATCAGTAAAGAAGATGACCCCAATCTTCCTGATGAAAAAATGAAAATAAGTCATGCACAACTAATTCAACTTCAAGAACTTGCTTGTAAAAAAATCTACTCTTGGCTTGATGAAAATGAATTTGTAGAAACAAAAAATTTACCATTTGTATTATATAGATGGAAAGAGTGGAACTCTGAACCTTCTGAAATAAACAAATATATCTCTAATCGAACAAAAGATGATATTCAATTACTGTCATTTGTTATAGGAGTCATGCATGAAGTCAAAAGTCAATCTGGGGATAACTATACCATTGAAACTACCCAAGATTTAAACCCAGAAGTTATATCAGACTTCATGGATATTGAAGTTGTTTATGAAAGGTTAGAAAAAATTAAAGAAGAGGCTGATGATTTAACTGAGAAACAAGGTGTATTGCTACAAACAGCAATTGATAAAATCCAAGTATATCTTTCAAGACAAGAAAAAAGATTAGGAAAACCTTAATCCATGATTGATCACTAAAAAAGAGCTCCACATCTGGAGCTCTTTTTCACGTTATAAAACCTTAGGACATATTTCATCAAAATCCCTGTTTGTTATATAATGAGTATATTATTGCACTGTTCAATTTGCTTAATTTATTTTCTTATTATTTTTATCCCTTATAATAATTTCATATGGAATTTCTTTAATAGATAACTCTTCAATTTTTAACTCAATTATTTTATCTGCGTAATTTTCAATTTCCTTAACCTTTTCATCGGAGTTTCCGAACCAACTATTATTTATTTTTGTTTTTATGATAATCTGTAATGGTTGAGGATGGAACGAATAAGCAAACCCTCTATATTCGTTAAATTTCTTATTTGTTTCCTCATTTATTGCAGTAAATATGGGTTGCCATTCCATATCACTTATCTCACCTTCGCTCTTCTTCTTTAATTTAACTGTAAATTTCATATTTGTTTCTGATAAAATGGTATTAGTAATGGTATTTTTGAGTTCTTCATTCCCTGCTGAACCTTTATCGGTTCCTTCAATTATGATTTCCTTCTTCGGTTTAACCGATATTGAATAGGAAAGGTTATTATAACCTTTATCCTTTAATACATCTGAAACTACATTTGAAACCTTATCTAATGATTCCATTAACTCTTTATCTTTTTCATTTCGGGTAATGTCCCTTTCCAAAACCCTGAACTTTATATCAAAATCTTTAAATCCTACCTCTTTTGCAGTATTAAATATTATATTTTCCATTTCCCTCTTGTTGGTGTCTAATAAACCCTTATCCTTAACTTGTACGGTTAAAATACGTTCTTCATTAGAGAAACCTAGTCCTACTTCATCGTATCCTTTGTCCTTTAATTCTTTTGAACTTTTTGTAAATAACTTTTCTAATTTCTCTTTTGCTTTTTTAGTTTCATCCATACTTTTAATTAATTCTTTTTCTATTTGTTCATCAGATTGAGCATTTTCCGATTTATCTGAGCTGTTTGCGAATACAAGTGGTGAACCAAAAATGATTATTAATAAAACAATGCCAATAGTAATTTTTTTCATAATAACCAAACCTCCTTAAGAGGAAGTATATGTCTCTTTATTTATCCTATTCATTGGTTTGGTTTTAAAAATATTTACACACCTATTAAAAATGTTATTAGAAAAAATATTAATGGTACAAATTGAACACCTTTTGGGTCGCTTAATCTCATTGACCCTCCTGCTTTAATAAACACAGCAGACATATTATTGCAATAGACAGTTGATCGAAACTATAAAAAAATTGCTGCTGTTTAAAAAGATAAACCTATTAGTAATAGGCCAGATACTGTATTACTCATATAAAACACGATTATTAGTTTTAAAAATCGACTTACCACATTGGTTCTTCAGTGCTCTTTATCTTAAAAAAATACGGGGCAATAAATAGTACTACCAATATTGTTATACCCTCAGTTAGATAAATAATATTATTAGGTAAATCAATTAGTGTTATATCTATTATTGCAAGTGGTATTAATAGAAAAAGCGGAATAAGAGCAAAGAGTCCAGAAAGGTTTCTAGTTTTTGCAGAGATAAATTGGGGCTTATTACAACAAGGACATATCAATTTATTTTTGAACCTAAATTGCCTTACAAACGTTTGTTTCCAAGTCCATTTACAATTACAATTTTCACAAGTAGGCATACAATTCCTCCTCTATACTGTCTCCATTTCTATTTATGGATTGTTATGTAATTGGTTTCGCCCTTATTCCAGAATCCTGCCCTTTAACGGAATAGCAAGCTTATCTGCTTCATAACTATATTTTAACATATTTTTCTAGGTTCCTTCGTTATTCACAAACAAAACCCAACGCAAATCACACCTAAATTCACAACTCTCCATTAATTATTTCTACCTTTGTGAAATGTGTATGTTAATTCATATTTGAATAAGCCAAAAGTTCCGACTAATGCTGATAATACAATAAAAAACGCACTGTGAATTTCATTGTGAAAAATCCAGTGAGTTTCGCTTTGATATTTACTTGTTTGCACCTCTGAAGTAAACCCTTTACTTTTTTTGTAGGGGGTTCATAATCTTAATCTATTTCGTTTTTCAATTTGTAATGCCTATAAAGGTTCGTCCTTGATTTGTTGAAAGGAATTGACAATCCATTGTTCACCTTCTTTCTGTAGAAAAACTTCAATGGTGATTCTTGAGTTATTACTTTTATTATTTGCTAGATTTATTGTTGTTTGTTCCATAATCAAATAGGAAGATGCATTCTCCCCTTCCATACTTGTATACACTCTTAGGTCTTCTACATCATACTCGTATAGTAGTTTCTCAGGCTCGTCAGAAAAAATCTGTTTAAATAACTCCTGACTTAAAACACTCTCAGCATTCGACTTTCTTTCTTCATAGTTACCTTCCTTAACGTTAAAGACCGATTGAACAAACACATTGACCGTTTCCTCAATTTTTTGTACATCTGTTTTTTCATAAGCTTGAGTCTTTTTCTGATTATCATTTTTCAGAAGACTAATTTCATTCTTTTGTCTCTCTGTTGTTTCTTTAAGCCCTTTAATTTCAGCAGTTTGTTGATCGATGGTGGACAGACTGAACCCTCCCCCAACGATTACGGTAATAGCAATTAATAGTATAATAGTTTTTAGAATGAGATCCTGTTTCTTCATCTAATCACCCTTGCCTGCAAATAGATTCATAGGATTCTGATGACCACTCCACTTGTTCGTCTTCCATTCAAAGTGTAAATGTGGACCAGTTGATGAACCGGTACTTCCGCAAATCCCCACCTGCTGTCCACGCTCCACAATATCTCCTCGTTTAACAGATAGATCCGAAAGATGGGCGTAAGCCGTAATAAATCCTTCTCCATGTTGAACCATCACTAGATTTCCGTACCCCGGTGTGCCGTTACTGTTATTATGAAATTTTGAATAGATGACCTTACCAGCATTTACTGATTGGATCGGCGTGACATGGTTGATGCAGCCAAAGTCGATACCCTGATGCATTTCCTTTGAGCCGTCAAATGGACCTTCCCGATAACCATAATTTGAGGTGACTTCCTTTATTCCATCTACTGGAAATGTCCATTCACCTTCCGCCACAACTAGTGTGGAGTAATCATGATACTGCATTACTGCGTCTGCATAATAGATATCACCATAACAGGCTCCGTATTTTGTGGCTTCTGGTCTTACACAGCTGTATTCACCAGTATGTTTCAATTTGTCATACATCATTGATGAGTATTCGATTGCAAGTTCCTGAGTATATTGACCTCCATTTTCAAAGACGAAATTGATGAAACCAGAACCGAAATTGTACGATTGGAGTGCAAGTTTGACGTCACCTTGTGCACTTTCTAGTATATTGGCAAAATACTTTACACCCTGTTTAATAGATAGCTCTGGATCATCGATACACCCGGCTTTCCCGCAATAGCTTTCAGAAGCTTGCATAGGATCATCTCCACGCCCACCAGATTCATGCATCATCAAGGCGAGGAGAATACCCACATGCTCTTCAATTCCAAACTCCTTCGCGTACTTTTCAACGGATGGTTTGTGTTGCAGGACTTCTTGTGACAGATTTGCAGTACCTTCTCCGTCAAGGGAGGTAGAATGATTGTTTACAAGATTATCAGCCCACATCAACAGCATGAAAAGAAGACCGAATAGAAGGGCGACAGCAAGGAGGAAGGGGAATAGATATTTGAAGAATAAACTTAATGCCACTGTTTTAGTTTTGGCTTCGATCGCTTCCCTTAACAAAGGATCACCTCCCTACTCGTCTTTTGAAGAATGAAAGTGTGATTTTTGATGTAATAAACCTTCTCTACTCCCGCCTAGCCTTCTTTCTGTTTTCGATCTGCTGGATGAATTGTTGTTTTGGTTGTTCTTTAATGCTTCATCTTTTGTATGATAATAAGGATTCCGTGCTGTTCTTTTATTGGGATTAGTCAATGTTTGTGAGGATTCACCTATATTTTGAGTAGATGTTTTCTTATTGTTGGATGTTTGTTCAGTGTTTGTGGAATTGTGTTTTATTTTTGGCTTTATTGGATTTCGCGTTGAAGTTGGAGTGGCTGGATTCTTTGAGAGCACGGCCACTTTTTTACTTTGCATATTCACATCTTGATATGAATGTCTGTCTATATGATCTGTTAATGCTGCAACTTCCTTATTGATACCCTGGTGTGCCATACCAGTACTCTGCGGTTCACCCTGTTGGGCTTGACCGATACGAGATCGTGCACTCTTCACCTTCTCATGAATGGAACCGCTGACATTTCGTGCAGATTGACCGATCATCGCTATACCATCACCAGCTTTTCGACGGCTATGCGCGAAGGGTGGGCCTGGCTTTTTGATTCCTGTCTTGCCATTGAAATGTGAGACATTACGAAATCCTTTCTGTGTCCGTGAGAGAGCAGTCCGACCAGTTCGTTCTGCACCCATATCATTGAGACTTGGAGAGGCCCCTTCCAACATGCTGAAGACGAATTGACGCTTCATGTACATGAAGATGATCGCGACACTGAAAACGATTTGAATGAAAATCCGGTAATACAGGTCGTTGGACATATTCGTCATATCATATCCAAGTGTGATGAAACTCGTAGCCACCAAAATGAAGAACATGGTGATCGCCTTGAAAAAAACAAGGATGAAAGTGCCTTTTGTGTACCGGGCGACTAATGCTTCAAACGATGGGAAGATGCTTATGAATAGAATGAAAGGTGCAAGCAACATCATTAGTATGAACGCAAATTGCAGCATGATCCGAACCAAGGCGATGAAGAAAAAAACAATACCTTGAATGATGGTTGATAATAACATGACCATGATGTAACCAGCTTGTTTGAAAGCATTTCCAGCAAAGATTTGTTTGTTGTTGTAATCTGTGTATTCGTCTTTCGCTATTTTTTCCCTTTGATTCATACCATCTTTGGTACTTGGGTCCGCCTCTAAATACTCTTTTATTCTGCCAGACTTTTCATCGTTAATTTTTGCTTCATCCGCACTTCCATATTGAAGAAGAAGATATGGTTGGTAAATTAATGCATCAAATACCTTGTTCTCTACTGAGACAGAAACAGAACGGGCAGAATTCTCATTAAAACTGTCAAAATTGAATGATTCATCCTCCGTCAATGACGGATTGACCTCCATCAATGCATTTTCAAGAGTAGTGGAAAAGCCATGGGCAAAATCGATGTAATTGAACTTTTCCGTTTGGATAGAGAAAAGCAATGTCAGACTGAGCATAATCAATGAGAGTAGCTTGAAAAAGGCTTGCCAGTTTTGTTGGATATAAGCCCGTATCACAATCCCAAAAGAGGCGACAGCCAATGCGAACAAACCGAAATTATAGGTCAGGGTACTAGCAGTACTCGACGTGATCTCTTCTACCGCCCCTTTTGTCATTTCGATAATATCGAGGGAAAATAATTGATATACGATCATCAGAACGATATTGGCAACGACAATATTGACCATCCAGATGAAGCTTTTGATTGATGTTGCCACTGATGAACCCGTCTTTCCTGCCACATCCCACCAGCTGTCCTCTGCATAAGTCATCAATTCATAACGATTTTCATCGTATTGTTTAGATTTCCTTTCTTCTCCTTCAAGTGTTTCTGCATAAGTAAGATACGGCGAACTAAAAAAAAGAAGTAGAAAAAGCAAGGAAACCATTAACTTCCACTTCATAAGATCATCTCCTACTCAAAAGAAATACATTTGTCAGTAGGTTCGAAATTCACGTCACCATTATCAACCTTATAATCTTTCATTAAAAAAGTTCGCTGATACTTGGAATCATTGGTTTCCCAATAAACGATATACTCCCCTTGGAATTCATTATTAGGACTGCCTTCTTCAACGGCTTCACATACTTCCATAACCTTGATATCCTCTTTTTTATAGTTACCTTCTTTAATCACTTTTTGTTTTAAGGCACGATCTGCCACAGCACTGTTCACTTTTTCTTCATCAAGGTCAAACTCATTTCCCCCACAACCTCCAAGGACAAATAGAATCGTAGATATGAATAGTAGTACTGATCTTTTCATTAGTTACACCCTTTCTTCAGCTGTAGGCTTCTTCTAAATGTACCGCTTCAGATTCTTTTTCCGTCGTCTTGAACGCTTCAAACCATTCATCAAAGAGGATATCGATTGCGATTGCCTGGTTCCGGCCAAGATGATCCTGGAATAGACACATACCGGATTTAAGATTACTGACGATCTCAATGTTTTCAGGATTCTCTTCCATATCGAAAAATCGTAAGACAGGTTTGATGGACTCATCTGATTTGGGACGGAAAGCGAACTTGATGCCGATCTGCTCTTTCGTCGTATCCACGTTGAAATCATCATAGGCTTGCGTGACAAGGACGATATCCGTCCGTAACGATCTTCCGGTCCGCAGCATTTCATCAATCAGATCCTGACCGTTGGAGGAGCGTTTCAATGTCCATGCTTCGTCAAAGATGATCATGGCTTCCTCCTCTTTCTTGGTTGAGAAGGTATGGACATATTTGGAGATCGACATCATGAGACATAGCCCGATGCGTTCCTCTTCGTTCATGTTGTCTGACGCTGGAAGACGCAAACCTTGAAGCCCTAATACATTGATTTGACATTCAAAATCCAATCCCTTTGACTGTTTACTCCCAAACAGCATCCGCCCAAGTCCGTACCGGTACTTTTGAATGAACTTGCCTAACGTCACATCCTTCTCGATGATCCGTTCCAGAACACCAGTCAAGGTAGGGAAATCATTTCCTTCCACTTCTTCAATGATGGAGTCATAGATGATGACCGATTCATTCCTTGATCCTCTGACTTCCGCAAGTGTGTTGAGGATCATCATCGCCGTCTGGATCGCCTGATCCCCTTTCAGAAACACGAGAGGATCCAATGCCCCGTGGTACTCGTTTTTTTCGGAAAGATGAATGAAGTTGATCCGATCATACAATTCCCTGAACTCCGGTATGTCGCCATATTTGTGCAAAGCATCCTGATAATACCGCTGGAATTCATTCTTCGGATCGACATAGAGGACTTTTGAGCCGAAAAATGTACACCATGTAAAAAAGTTCTTCACCAGAACCGATTTCCCGCTTCCCGGTGGACCTGTGATCAGGATGTTCCCGTTCGTATGGGTTGCACCGGAGATTGCCTTCTTCGTTAGTAATGGGTTGAAGACGACGATGTTGTTATTGATTTCACGTGCCTGTTCGACGCTCGACAACTTCTTTCCGGTAATGACTTTCCCGAGGACCATACCGAACCGGTTCCCGACTTTGTTAGAGAGATCCATGGCTGACTGGGCAAGATACGTCTCATCCACCACCTGTTCAAAATAGCGATAGTCATGGTAAGAAGCTGGCAGACTCTGTGAAAATAGTGTCAATTGGTCGACGAGGGGCTTCGTAATGAGAAATCCTGTGTTCTTGAAAAGGTTTTGAAGCGCTTCCTGTTTATCCTTTAATCCTTCCCTTAAACGATCCGCAATCACAAGCGTGAAGGACATATGAAGCACCTTTCTCGTATCGTTCTTGAGATCCTCCAATAGCGTTTCCAATCTTTCTGACGCCATTTCCACCACTGAATCATCATCCGTCGTATTCGTGGAACGGATTTCACGGTCAAAATTGGTGAAACGTCGTTTCAATTTCCGGACCTGTCTGATGTTGGTCGCTTGATCCTTGAAATGATATCGGATCTGGAACTCGACAGGGAAATCGATACTCTCGAGAATGTCCTGGATGAACCGGTAGTTTTCAACTGAAACAGGCATTTCTGAAAAGGGCATGAAACAGAGGTATTCGGTATAATCTTCATGTTTCACCGTCATATGACCGTATTCGTTTTTGACGACACCTTCTGTTAAGTTATAAGCCCCTTCCGGCGGATCGAAGCGATCACTGGTCCGATGGAACATATAATAGATGAGTTTGTCGATCTCCTTTTCGGTAAGCTTTTTGAAATTCTTATGATACGCAACTTTGTTGCTGAAGGATCGTTCAAGTTCCGTATAATACTCGAAATCATCCTCTACGTGCGTCTGGAACGTCATCAGTTTCGAGAGATCTTCCCGCACCCTTTTCGTGAATTTCTTCATGAAGTCACCGACATCAACCATGACAGCGTTATCCATTTTGTTGAGATGGATGGCGACGTACACATCGTATTCATGGAGGAAGACTTCGTTTTCCAGTGTCACAGAAGCTCGGTCAAAGTAGACACGGCCGATATCCGAAAATTCCCCTTTCACGATGTTATCATTGATGGCGCGAGTGAACGTCGGGAAATCAAACTTCTTGGGAATGATCATGATGTGATAATCGTATTCCGTGTGCGACAGGAATGCTGCCGTCCGTTCGATGTAACGGTGGAATTCGACTTCACTGTTCAATCGGATATTTTCCTCGTCCAGTTTGTAGAATGCCCAGACCTGTTTCCGTTTGTTGAAAGCCATATTCTGATATTTGAGCTCGATCGGGAACTCAAGCATATTGTTCATTCATCTTCACCTGCTTTCATATGCGGTTCGAACACCAACTCTTTTCCCATTTGCTCACTCGCCACTTCGATGAAATGTTCATATGAGGTCCCTCTGGTCCGATAAAACCGGATACGATCCTTGATGAATGGGATGAACTTCTTATGGTCGTATTGTAGGTTGAATACGACGAATGTGATGACCCCTGGTATGACGGTTATGAGGATCAGCCAGTTCTTCGCGAGGAACCCTAGGACGTTCCGGTCCCCCCTGATACCGATCATGACGAAACCGATAACCAACAGTGCTGCGAGGATGATGGAAAAGATCATTTTCCGAACCTCGATTCCATTGGAGAATTCCATGGCACCGATCCTGTAAATCTTGATCGGATACTTATATTCCGCTGTGTAGTTTTCACCTCTGGGTTCCACAGGGAGGCCTCCTTTATTGGAAGATGGATCCACCGAACGCTTTGGCTATGGCTTCAATTTGCGGACCGAAGAATACGACAATCAGGCAACAGATTCCCATTGCAAGGCCTGACAAAAATGCTCCCCAATCTTGTCTTGTATAAGCTACTAAGGAACGAATAGTCATGATAAAAAGTACCAGAAAGGCGATTTGAGAAACAAGGTTCGTCGTCACTGCTTCCAAGCTGAAATTCATTTTTACATCCTCCCTATTGAATGGTTTCGATGAAATACTTGGCGTTTTCACGTGAAAGTGTCAGTTCATACGTAAATAAGCTGTTAAGCGTTGTCTCTTTATTCTGATACTGGACATCGACGACTGTCTCATACTTCCCTTTGTCGTTTTCGACGACCTGCAGGATGGTCACACTCTGCAGGACTTGATCCCGCAGCCCCCGTTCCACGTTGGCCATGAATGGCAGTTTTTCATCACTCGTGCCATATGAGGTGAAGAATTCCGTCAAGAAACCGTCCAGCTTCTTTTGCTCTGTCGATGTGATGGGCTCACCCTTTAACTCCTTCTGCTCGGCAGTCATAGAGGTCTTCAGTTCCCTTTCTACGAGACGAGGATTCTGATAAACCGCATACCCTTCCCCATCCGTCGTCACAGGCACCACGATTTCGATACTGTTGGAAATGGACTTGGGTTCCTGTTTCTTCACTGTGTCCCGTACTTTTTCAGCTTCCTTTCCGTCTTCCTCGCGCTTTTCTTTTTTCTCGGTAGCCTCCTCCGCTTCGGAGATTTCGATAATTTCATAGTCTGCCGTAAAATGGACGTTGGCTTCATGACTGCTGATTCGTTCTGTTTCGATGTATTGCAGATTCTTCAATGTCCGGCTTCCCTTGAATTCCTCAAGTGATCCTAAACGCTGGATGTCATAACCATTGACGAAAAACGTGCTGAGGGATTCCAAACGGCTTTTCCGCTCTTCTGCCTTTTCGGGTATTGTAAAGTAGTTTCGTAAAAAGTCTTCCGTAAAAACGACGATGGAGTGGGAATTGATCAGATCCGACTGGTTCACTTGATTAAGTTGTTCTTCGATGGAGTTTTCCTGTGCTTTGACAGAATTACGGATGGTCTGGTATTTGCTGAAGAAAATGACGTTGAATAATAACGACAAAAAGATGACGGAGAAAAAAACGATGCTTGTGATTCGTGTTGAGGTTCTTCTGGAAAAGGGCACTTTCCGAGTCCCTTCTTTCCCATTTCCGGTACCCATTCTTTTTGTACGTTGAAAAAGTTTGGGTTTCATGACTTCACTCCTTCGGATTTCAAGGTAAGAGTCAAGCTTTCAACGGATGGCGGATATAGATGACTTCCGGTTTTATGATTTGTCCTGCCGCTTTTCGGGCGAGGATGAATTGTCCGGTTCGAAGATCCCGTATCTCATCTGGCGAAATCTTGAACTTCTGGACATTCCGCATCGTCCCCATCTCGGACTTCAGATCGACGCGCCGGAGCCGGCCGGATTGTTCTTTCGTCTGGATGGTCAAGTCGATGTCTTTGAACGTTCCCAGTATATTTGCCCAGGCTTCCACTTCCTCAGAATGGTTTGTCTGGCCGATCGCAAAGGTATTGGTATTTCCGATAATCTGCCTGGCGAGAACAGGATCGATCTTTTCAAGATCGGCAATCGTCTGGGTTGCGATGATGCAATGGAACCCTCCTGAACGCGACTTATTGACGGTATCCACGATCTTGTCATTCGCATAGACAGAAAATTCGTCGTAGATGGCGAGCATCGGCTGGTCACCTTTCTTCTTCCGGTTCCGATAGGAGACAAGATAGTTCAAGTCGAGGATGAGAAATCGTGCGATGACTTTGATGAACGTATCGTAGATCAGGCCGTCGAAGCTGACGAATAGTGCTTTCCTCTTGTCACTGACTTCGATCAGGTCCAGTCCATTCTCCTTTTCCTCGAACAGATGCCCCAACTCACTGTCGAGCAATAGATAAAGTTGGGTACGGACCGACGAGGCATTTGAGAAAAGGTACAGTTCCCCTTCCGCTTCGTGCTCATATCGCTCGAAGAAACGTTCAAAATACCTTTGAGCCCTGCTGCTCCTCACCATTTCTGTCTTCTTTTCCTTAACACTGGTCGTAGTTTCAGCTTCTTCTGTCTCCTCCTGCTCATCGAGGAAGGAGGAATACGCGTTTTCCTCATAGGAACCATCAACCTCATCAATGTCGACTTCTTCGACATCGGAATGCAATACATCCTTGATTTCATTCGGATTCAGGAACTTCGCAAATGTCCATAAATCCCGTTTGAAACCGTAGTCGTCGATGAACTGGATGATCGCCTGAACTAAAGAGGTGGAGATTTCAGTATAGTAATGGCTCTCTGTCGCGATCAATTGTTCGAGCTTATCTTTGATGACGGTTGCGTTCCCATATCTCAGAGGATTGTAGGTAAGCTGACCGTCATCCGAGAAAATGTCCAATGTCTTCCCGTGTCGTTCACACAAAGCCTTTACATCATCGATACTTTCCGAGGAACCCTTTCCATCAATGAAGATCAACGGATAATCCTTGAGCAGTGCAAACTCGATGTAATTGAGAAGCAGAACGGTCTTTCCTCCTCCCGTCGTTGCTGGGACGAACATATGTTGGTTGATTTCTTTGAAATCCATGGAGTAGGGTTTTCCTGTCTCGGTGATCCCCAGCAGTAATTGATCCGTCTTCCCTTTCAGAAAATCGGCGCGCCATTTTTTTTGGACTTTTTCCGCGAGTTGGAAGCGCTGTTGGTATGTCTTCTGGAAGCGTGGAGATCGCTTCACCGATTCCCGTTCATCCTCCTTTGAACGGACCCGTTTGGAACGGAAATAGTCCATTAGGACAGACCAGACATAAGCCACTGCCATTCCACCGCTTCCATACATCAGGAGTGAGAAACCATTGGGTTCGACCGTCTCACCGACCAATTCAGTCAACCATGAAAAATCGACAGGCAACACATGGTACAGTGTAAAGTAGCTTCGAGGCTCATAAACAAGCATTCCGATGAACAGTGCACAGCCCAGAATGGATAAAGCCAGGTGGGTTTTTGGTTTCTTAAGTAAACGTGTTGCCATGAAAAACGGGATTGAAAAAATGAACAGTGGGAAGATCAACAAGGCAGCAATCAACATCCCGATCCCAAGTACGAGTTCTTTGCTCAGTTCTTCATTGCTTTTCGCCAACGGTTAACAACCTCCCAACCAACTCCAACTGCAGCATTTTCGCTTCGATCCCTGCCCGCTTGGCATGCTTGATGACGGTATCTTTGATTTGATTCGTTTTACAAAGGTACCGGACCATGTTGTATCGTCCTTCACGGATTTCGTTTCGATATCGTTCCATTTTCGCCAGGTAACGTTTGGATGATTTCTGTGTCAGCTCGACTTCATAGGCAATCCGTTGTTCGTCCTCGATAACGACGAAATCCGGGATCCGGTCAGGCACCTGCTTCAGCTTCGTAGGGTTCTTCCGTTCATTCCGGGAAAAATTCTGATCGAGGTATTCGCTTCTCAGTTCCCGTTCCGTGAGGAATTGGAGTTCTTTTCCCTTACGTTTTTCCAGCTGATTGAATGCCATCAGGCAATCATTCATGAGCATCTGATGATTCAAGAGACCAAAGTTCAACTTCGTGAAAGGCGTGAGTGGACTTCCAAGATAGTCGACACCTCTCGGCCGAACGGCAAGAACAAGGGTATATCCGATTTTCTTTTCCGTGATGAATCCCAATGACAGCAGTTTCTTCTTCGTGTTATAGACTGTGACATGGCTAATTTCACCTTCCAGATAGTCGACCAGTTGGGTGGATGAGATGACTCCGAACCGATTGATTACTTCCAGCACTTTTTCTTGCTTCGCTGCCAATATACTTGATTGGCTGGCTTGCAATTGTCGAAAACCTCCTTCCTCTTCTGAATTTTGACAATATTCACTATTCATAAAAAATTATAGTTGTATATTATCATCCTCTTTTTCCAAAAACAACAGTTCGTACAAAACATTTACATTTCGGGCATCTGCGCCGTCGTGGTACGTTGACCTCACACAGGATGATGTTGGCTGTGTGAGGTCAACGTATTTTCACAGCGATAGCGAAGAAAAAACAAGGCGCAGATGCCCGGCATCAATTGTCTAAACCCAGGTATCCTTTAAAAAATTACGTCCTTGAATTAAATACTTATTAAATAGATTTTTAACAACGATTCTTCCATTTGTTCATAAATTTAAAAGCATTCCTAGGATAAATAAATCTATTATTGTTATTTCAAAATATTGTAAGGTGGTGTGTTGAATTTTTATATTTTGCGATTCCTTTTGAATAATCGACATCATCCTAATCGCTGGTTCAAGACTCTTTTATCTCCTTTGATGATGACAGTATAGTCTTTACACATCTCATAAATCCGAGATCCTAACGCTTCATCGATAGCCTCCAGTTCGTCGATGGTCAATTCGGATGAAATGAGAATGGGAAGATTATTCAGGTACCGGTAATTAACAAGAGCATACATTTTCTCAATTTGCCATTCTGTGGCTCGTGGTTTCCGGTTCTTACCGATTGGCTTGAATAGATCATCGATGAAAAGAACATCCGTTTTCTTCATCCGTTCCATTTTTTCTTCCAGCATTTCGAAATCGTTCTTTAGATCATCAAATCCTTCAACATAAGGAAAGTAAAGGACGGATACCTGTTTCTCTACCATCAGATGGTTCGAGATAGCTGTAAGTAGGTGTGTCTTTCCCGAACCCGGCTGCCCTAACAATGCAATGCTGTTCCTTCTTGTGTTTTGGATATCCATGAAATCTAAAATGTACTCTTTCGCACACTGGTTGGCGTCTTTAATCATTTGGTCTTTTCCCTGTATGACGAAATTTTTGAAGTTATTTTGTCTGAATGATTCCGTGATTTCTGAAGACTGGAGGAGCATTTCGATACTTCTTAGTTTGACGCAGCTGCATTTTTCTGAAAAACGATCATGCCATTCCCATGCCTTATCCGGGGTGCATACTTTTCCGAGATGATAGTGTGACTCAAGCACCTTACTGGTAGGTACACACATCTGTTTTTGTTCATCCCATTTCCATTCCGTATCCTTATGGACACGGTATAGGATGAATCCTTTGTCTTTACATTCCGTGCACTCATGATTCTCTACTATTGACTCGACCTGTCTGTCCTCCGGTAATGGAAAATGCTTCTCCTGAAGATTCTTCATGATGGTTTCCAGACGGTTTTCCATCGTTATCCTCCTTCCGGTTATTCGAAAATTCAAGATCAAGCACTTCTACATCGTTAAGGTTCTGAACGTTACTACGAACCCAATTGGTCAGGATCGCTCTTGAATAATTCCAGGATGGTCTCTTAGTTTGGATCGATCGGTTCAATGCTTCGATGACAAGTTCTTCGTTTAAAACTTTTACCCATACCTCGATTTCTTTTTTGATTTCCGTATTGGCTTTACCTATTTTTTGTTTATATAAGTCATAGGGTATTTGATTGTTTTTGGATTTCTTTTTGGTTTGATTTTCTTTTTTATATTTCTTTATATCTATTTCTTTCTCTAATTCTTCTTCTATATCTGTTGCGTTACCATCCGTTACTGTAACGTTACATACACCGTTACGTGATTCAAGCCGTTTCTTTTCCCTGTGCTTCGCTACTCGATCCCGGGTCTGTTTGCGGATCTTATCAAGCCCTTCGACATTCTGATGTTTCTCCCAGTTGCTGATGGTGATAAAGTGGTCATCTTTGATTTCGATCATCCCGAATTCCTCGAATGTCTTCAGTGCTAACCTGACGATATTAAGCGGACGATTGAAAATCGTGGCAAGCATTTCATCGGTGTATGGAATCGTTTTATTCAAATAGATGTAGCCATTGGCATTGGTCTTTCCTGCCTGTGTCAACAGCTTGATCCAAATGATGAGCAATGCATCGGATTCAGGCATACACTCAATCAGTCTGATCTTTTCATCTTCAAACATTTGAGTACTCAGCTTGATCCATTTCACTTCAGACAATGTTAACCCTCCTTGATCGAATGCTCCTCACTTCATCCCGTAAAGCCATCTTTTTAGGTACTGTTTTGTCTCAGCTGCTGGAAAATACCACTTTCCGCCGACTTTGATTTTTGGAAATTCTTTTTCATAGAAAAAGTTGTTGAGGATCGTATTCCAGCTCATGCACGTTCTTCTTTTCAGTTCATTGGAATCCCAATAGACCATATCTTTATCAAGTTTTTCGATCCGTCTTTCGATGGCTTCCATGTACATCTGTCTTATCGCTTCCTCATCTACCTGTACTTCAATGAGCTTAGGATTTCTTTCTACTTGTTCGAGCTGATTCGACATATTGAACCCTCCTCTTGATTCAACAGTGAGACAATCCTTTGTTGTGGGAATTAAACAGACGGTTTATAATAATGACAGTATGTTTTATTAACAAACCTTTCGATCCTGACAGCAGCTAAATCAGGGAATAAATATTCCGGGGTGGTTTCAAAATAGTTGGTCAATCTGAATAACAACTTTGCATCTGGGTTCCCTCTGCCACTTTCGATATTGCGAATGTGGCTTTCGCTTACATTCAGATCAATTGATAACTGTCGTTGGGAAACATTGAACTTTTGACGTAGTGAACGGAACCTGGAGCGCCGAAGTGTTATGTTTTCCAAAATATCACCCTTTTCTATTTTGTGTTTTTAATTGACACCCACACCGTAACACGTCAACTGAAAGCATGTCAATGGTAAAAACGTCATTTTTATAAACATTTTTAGTTTTTAGGAGGAACAATTATGGATGAAGAAAGAAAAAGGCTTATCGGAAAGCGTATTCGGAAATGTAGACTAGATAATAATTTCTCTCAAGATGAATTAGCGAATAAGTTGAAAATGAAACGATCCAATGTGGCGAATTATGAATCTGGTAGAGTTGTTCCTCCAGGGAATGTTTTGATAGAAATGTCACAAGTCTTTAATGTTACGACTGATTATTTATTGGGAAGCACAAATGATCCGTATACGAATGTTTCATTGGATGACAATGACTTAAAACAAATCCAGAGACAAAGAAATCGCCTTACCGGTAAAGATAGAGAAAGATTAGAAAATATGATAAAGATGTTGAAGCTCTCATTTCTTGATGCAGAAAATGAAGAGGGTGATGAGGATGACGAAGAAGACAACTTATAAAGCAGACTTCGTCAAGGCACAACAATACGCAGATGATGTGTTAAAGGAAAACAATATTCGTGAATTACCTGTAAGAGTGAAAAAGATCGTTAAAAGCTTTCCGAATTTGAAAGTGAGGACGTATTCCTGGTTTGCCAAAAAGCGAGGCTATTCACATAGAGAGGTATGTGATCTCGTGGATAGTGACGAGGGTTGCTGTCTATATTATGAATCTCTCGATGAGTATTTAATTCTTTATAACGATAGGATAGCGAACAAAGGCAGAAAGAGATGGACCCTCGCTCATGAGCTGGGTCATTATATCTTGAACCATAATAAACGAACCTATAAGTCTTCGCTTGCAAGAAGTTCCCTTACCGAAGAGGAATATAACGAGTTCGAAAGTGAGGCGAATTGTTTCGCTCGCGAACTGTTAGCACCTCCTCCAGTTTTAAACGAACTGAACGTAACGAACCCTAGCAACATCTCAAATATATGCGACATATCAGGTGAAGCTTCCGTCAATGTCTATAAGTTTCTTAAACAAGGAGCTCAATTTGGTATCAAGTATCCTCCAAATAATCCAGTACTTCAACTATTCTCAGATTTTATTAATAAACTAAAAAATTGCAGGCGATGTATAGAGTGTAATTTCACCTTTATTGAACAAAACGCTCGTTTTTGTCCATCGTGTGGACATAATGATTTAGTCAAAGGCTTCAGTTATAAACAAACATCTATAGTGAACACAATAGATGTTGATAGACCGGATAAGACGGTTAAGAGATGTCCAAGATGCAAATACGATGAGTTCGGTATTGATTCAAATTATTGTAAAATATGTGGTACTTACATAATTAACAAGTGTACAGGCTTTCATTGTAATGAAGGTGATAGATTACAAGAAAATATTAAGTGGCATGCTCACCCTGGCGGATGTAGAGAACGATTAGATATCGATGCGAGGTATTGTCACAAGTGTGGAGCAACTTCTACTTTCCTCGAAGATGGATTAATCAACGCTTACTCTATAAAAACATAACCATATAGACCCATTTAAGATTACTTAAATTAAGTTCCCTATTCCGGAGATGCCCGTCGTTCACTATTTCATATTAGGAGGTAATGTATTGGCTACATTTAGAAAGCGCGGCGATAAGTGGGAATATCGAATATCATATAAGGACCCTTTCACTCAAAAATATAAATTGAAATCAAAAGGTGGTTTCAGAACAAAACCTGAGGCAAAATTAGCTGCAGCAAAAGCAGAATTAAAACTTTCCGAAGGATACGAACAGGCTCCCGCCAGTCTGATAACGTTTTTACAGGATTGGTTAATAGAATACAAAAAGGGAGAAGTAAGAAAAAACACTTACCAGCTTCATGAACGTAACATCACTAAATACATTCACCCCTATTTTAAAAACATACAGCTTTCAGATGTTAAAGCGATTATGTATCAAAAATTTTTAAACCATTTGACAGCTCAGGGTTATAGTAAACGCACTGTTGAAATTATCCACACAACCATGTATAACGCACTTGAGAAAGCTGTAACATTAGGAAAACTTGATAAAAATCCTTGCTCAGGCGTGACGATTAAGGGTAAGCAAAAAGATAACTCTTTGAAATTCATTGAGACAGAAGATATCTCTCGATTCCTTAAAGAATCATATAAATATAACTATGTTTATTGGATATTTTTTAAAGTGCTAATTGAAACAGGTATGCGAAAAGGAGAGGCAGCTGCTTTGCAGTGGACGGATTTTGACTTAAAAGAAGGATTAGTTTCCATCAATAAAACGCTTGATTTTAATGCTAAAGACAAATCTGAACTATTTTGTGAACCAAAAACTTATAGCTCCAAAAGGACAATAACAATCAGCAAAGGCTTACTTAATGACTTACACTTCCATATGAAGTATCAAAACCAAAATAAAATTGCATTGAATGAAATTTATCATCATGATCTTAACTTAGTGCTATGTCGGAATAACGGGGACATTATGCCAAAATCAACACTATTTAACGCCTTTGAACGTATTTTAAAACGTGCAGACCTCCCGATGGTACCAATTCACTCTTTACGCCACACACATGCTGTTTTATTGTTGGAAGCAGGAGCTGATATGAAGTATGTCCAGGAACGACTAGGACATGGTAGCGTGCAAATTACATCAGATGTATATGCACATATTTCAAAAAAGATCGAAAAAGATACCTTAGGCAAATATGAAGAATATATGAAAGAAGTTTATAAGTAAAGGTTATTTTTCTTAATGCTGTTTTTCATATTGAAGTAAATGGTGATAAAAGTGAATGGCGTACTCATATGATTGATTATTGAGCACGCCAATTTTATATTTTTCCGGAGTTTTTATTTCTTCACTTCAAAGCCCCCTCGTATGGAACTATGGTGCATCCAATACTCTTGAATTGCGACCGATTGTTGCACATCCTTATCTTTTGGAAAAACCTACACATTTTAAAATAAACTGATCAATATATGTTCAGGAAAGAGGACTGGATTTTCCACGTCAATCTATATATTTTTCTTTCACGACACCAGATTCATCTAACATCTGATAAAGGATTGAAATATCAGTATTAGTACGTCTTCTTCCAAAACGATTTTTTGAAAATGTGAAATATAGGTTTCTTTTTGAACGGGAAAGCCCAACAAAGAAAGTACATTTATCTTCATCTTCTTGATGAGAAAAACTCCAAAATGAATTATCATCAAATCCTACAAAAAATACTACGTCAAATTCTAGCCCCTTACTTTTATGAATTGTCATTATTGGAACTGAGTCATTACCTCGAAATGAATCTATTGCAGCTATCCAATCATTTTTTGACATAAAATATTGATATAAATAATCCGTTAACTCTTCACGTAATTTATTTATATATGGGCCTTGTAAATATTGAGGGTAATGCTTCTTAATCTTATTAGTATCATAAAAATCTACAATATCCATTAATAATATATTCAATTCTTCTGGATGAGTTATTTTCTCCAATCTTCTTTTTACAGTTTTTAACATGATTTTAAACTGTTTTCTCAATTCATCGATAATAAAAGGGGGAGCTATACTTGATTTGCCCTCAAAGAATATCTTCGCCTCCCAGATAAACGACCAGGCATCACTATCTTTAACATTTAGAGCTGATTTCAATGTGTAAAGAATAAGCAAAACTATATCTTCTTTTAATAAGTCTTGGAATTTTGCTTCGTTCCTAGCCTGAATATTTGCTTTTTCCAGTACTTCAACAATTTCATCACAAAATTGCAGTACGCTTTGCTTTACTATAATACAAATATCTCTATATGAAATTTGGTGCTGTTGAATTAATTGCGTTATTCTTTCAGCAATATGTTCTGCTTCGGTAATTGAATCATTAAAATACCATATTTCAGCAACCCCTTCATCTTCAGTCCATTTTGGATTTGCAATAGGTGAAAATGGTATATCTTGCAAATAATTATTAACTATTTTTTGTATCTCTAGTAGTCTAGGAGCTGACCTATGATTCATAACTAACGTATATTCTTTTGAATTAAAATCATTTTTGTAAGAATCAAATATATCGGGTTTCGCTCCTGCCCATAACATTATTCTTTGCCTATTATCCCCGACGGCTGTAATTGATGTTTCAGTATTATGAAAACACACTTTTACTAATGCATATTGTACACGTGTAGTATCTTGAAATTCATCTAAAAAAACATGTGAGTAAGTCTTCCTTAAAGATTTTAATATTAGTGGATTAGACTCTAAAATGTAGATCGCTAAAACAGATATCATTTGAAAGCTCAAAGTTGGTTTAATATCGCCATCACCTTTAAGTAATTTATCCCATACATCTTTATAAACACCTGATAAATAATCTAATCTTCTTTTAGTTAAATTATCAATGTACTGTTTTTTGATTTTATTGTTGTATAAGTTTTCCCTACATTTTGAAAAGGCTCGAACAAATTCATTCTGATTTCCGGCTATTTCGTAATTTGGATCAGGTCTAAATTCCTCAGGTAGCGCATATAAAAACCTATCTAATATACCTTTTGCAAATGAATCGAAAGTATGGGATATAAATCTAGCTTCCAAATTTTCAGGTAACCTAAGTTTTATTCTATCCTTTAAATTTACTGCTGCATCTTTTTTAAAACTTAATGCTAAAATTTTACTAGGGTTTGCACAACTATTCGTCTCCAACAAACAACTTGCTTTTTGAGTTAAGAGTTCTGTCTTACCAGCTCCTGGCCCTGCAACAACTAAAGAATTATTTAAATCCTTTACAGCCTCCAGAGCAGCTGGTTCTAATATTAATCCATCACCTGGTTTCCATTCCTTAATTGAAATTCCCATACAATTCATTCCTCTATATTAAGTAATAGCTTGACTTTATCTGCTATATTTATAAATACATCGGGAATATTTGCTTGTAGGTCATCATCAGCTATATAGTTTAATGCTTGCAAATGTGTCACTGGCTTTCCTCTGGTTAAGAAGAAATAACTATACCATACCATTAATTCCTTTTGTTTTTCAGTATATGTATGGCCATCCCCACCGTTTTTCTTTAAAGCCCTCTGCACATCACTTTCAATTCGTTCTTGATAAGCTAAAGTTTGTTTTTCTTGTTCTGTTAATTCATAAATTCTTTTTTGCTTCTCATTTTCCTCTATTTTGATCAACGGTCCCTCATTTTTTTCTAAAGTTTGTAAATATGCATCTAAAAATTGCTCAATCATTAAAAAATCAATATCTAATGGGTTAGAAAAATAAACATTGTACTTTTCTAACATTTTTGTCCAAGAATTAATGTAGTCATATCCTTCCCATGTATGCATATTTTCCAACTCTTTATCTGTTAATATATTACCGCCTTTAACTGTTAATAATTGATTTCTATTGGTACCATTTTCAAGTAGTTGTTTTATAGCATATTTAATTCTTCCCCAGCCACCGCCTTCTCTTTCTCTATCTAAATCTATCAAAGTAAGAAAAGGTATATTCAATTGATTTAAGAGCTTCCAAAAGTGATTTACATGTCGACCGCCTAAAGGAATTACAGATATACCAACGGTATCAATGTCATCCATGTATAAACTTATAAATTTTGGTATTATTATTTCTTCACTATCGCCTTCTCCTAATACCACTAATGATGAAAAATATAATTCTGGGTAAGCTTTAATTGCCTCTTTTACATATTTATATGATTCGTCTTGTTTTTCAGGTAGCACAATCTCTTTAACAATAGTTGTACCATCTTCTATTCTTAAATGACGGATCTCAGTTGGCTCTACACGTTTAATAATTGATGGACTGTGAGACGTTATCAATACTTGAGAATTATTTTTATTTCGTATGTTATTTAAATTTTTTATAACCTTACCTAATTGATGTGGGCTAACATGATTTTCCGGTTCTTCAACTAAAATAAGTGTTAAAGCTGGTGGATTAATATTTAATACTCGTTCTTCTTTAGAAACTCTTTTTTTTATTTCTGTTATAGCTTCATTTTCTAATTCTAATAGAGAATCAATTAAAGTCAGATAAAATAAAGACTTCAAACCATCCCCTAAATCATCCACTTTAAAGGCCTTTTCGGTATGCGCAGGGGTAAATTCTACTTCGAGTTTTTTTAAGATATTATCCAAATCACTACTACCAAATTTAATATTAGCCTCATTATATCTGGGATCATTATGATAGTTTTTCCATGAAGAAGAAACCACTTTTTTTACAACAGTAATGCCAGATTGCTTAGCAACCTCCTTATCAAGTTCATCGATTTTATTATTTATCTTTTCTTTATCTGAATCTTTCCAATTAATTTGGTTTAAAATTCTCCATAGTATTGTTCCAGTAGAATTTTTCAACTGTTCGGAGGGGTTTCTCACTGCTGGAATATATATAACTTGTATTTTGTTTCTATCATGTGCAGAGATTGGTTTAAGACCGTCCTCGTCTTTATTCACCACATAATGATATTTATAATCTATTATTCCTTCAGGAGAATTTCCTTTTTCATAACTTGCATCTAAACGAATAGCGATATATGGATTGCCACCCGGTTGATCTACTATAAAGTTTTCAAAATACTGAGCTATTCCGTAATCATCCTCTTCTAATCCTTTACTGTCCTCATCAAAAAATTCAAAATAAGCTTCTATGTAAAAATTACTTTCTATTATTTCATCTGGTGTCTTATCTAGAGGTATATGAAAATCAGATTTAGTTATTTTTGAATTTCCAAATAACTTTTGAAGCGCACTTAATACTGTAGTTTTCCCTGAGCTATTATGACCTATAAATGCGGTTAAATCAGAAATATTAATGGTTGTATCAGTTGGTCCAAAGCTACGATAGTTGTTAAAAACCAATTTAGTTAATTTCATAAAAACCCCTTTCTTCCCAATATATTAATCATTATAGATTACAACGTAGTTTCATAAATTATTTTTGCTCTTTATATAACATCTTTCTTCCCATGACCTTGAAGTTATGCTTCTTTACTTTAAGTACGTTTTTTCATAAATTAACATATAATATCCATTTTCTATGGGCCAAATTATTCAACAATCTAACCCTTTTACGGATTAAAGGTAGTATCCTCTTATTCCACAATGCTGCCAGCTGAATAATGGTCAACATAAATTCATATCTATATTTTAACATATTTTTCTAAATCCCCTTGATATTCACATCTAAAATCACAAAGCAAATCACACAAGAATCACTCCCCTACATAAATTATTTCTTACCTTGCAAATCGGGTTGTGAATGCAAGTACCTTTTTCAATCAAACTCCTTATAAAACAAAAAAACGCATGTGATTTCGTGTGTAAAAAATCGCATGCGTTTTCATGTACGAATTATACTGTGTGTACTTCCAAAGAGAACCCGTTTTAATGTTAAACCATCTCCTTTTCTTTAAAGATAAAAATGAAACGCTGTTGAATTATGCTGCCCAATTGTTGAAGAAGAATTTTTCATATTTTATTTTAGTTCTACATTTTTCAAACGAAAAAATAAAATTTTTTGGTCATATTTTGGTCAAGTATAAATTTTGAAGCAAATAATTAATTTGACCAAAATAGAAAAACCCTCAACACCAATGGTGTCAAGGGCTTATCAATTTAGTATAGTTGGATATATTGTTCGCGTTCCCAAGGGTGGACTTGTGTGCGGAACATATCCCATTCGATTTCTTTCAGTTCAATGAAGTGTTCTGTTGCGTGAGCACCGAGAGCAGCTTTCATGACTTCGCTCTTTCTGAACTTTTCTAATGCGTCACTCAATGTTGCAGGTAAGTCACGAATACCCGCTTCTTCACGCTCTTCCTTATCCATAGCATAGATGTTACGATCTACTGGAGTAGGTGCTTCCATCTTGTTCTTGATTCCGTCAAGTCCTGCTGCAAGCATAGCCGCCATTGCAAGATATGGGTTAGCAGCCGGGTCGACACTACGGACCTCGATACGGGTACTTACGCCTCTAGAAGCCGGAATACGGACCAACGGACTACGGTTCTGCATGGACCATGCAACATAACAAGGTGCTTCATAACCAGGTACAAGACGCTTATAAGAGTTGACCGTCGGGTTCGTAACTGCCGTGAAGGCTTCAGCATGCTTCACGATTCCTGATAGGAATTGCATCGCAGTCTCACTTAATTGTGTTTGGCTATTCGGGTCAAAGAATGCATTATCCTTCCCTTTGAACAGAGACATGTTGGCATGCATTCCAGATCCGTTTACACCAAATAATGGTTTCGGCATGAACGTCGCATGCAATCCGTGTTTACGAGCGATTGTCTTAACGACAAGTTTGAATGTTTGGATGTTGTCACAAGTTGTAACTGCATCTGCATATTTGAAATCAATTTCGTGCTGTCCAGGAGCAACTTCGTGGTGAGAAGCTTCAATTTCAAAGCCCATGTCTTCAAGTTCGAGCACGATATCACGACGGCAATTTTCACCAAGGTCTGTAGGGGCTAAGTCGAAATAACCGCCTTTATCATTCAATTCAAGAGTAGGTTCGCCTTTTTCATCATTTTTGAACAAGAAGAATTCTGGCTCAGGTCCAATATTGAAATCAGTGAAGCCTAACTCTTCCATTTCTTTAAGTATACGCTTCAAGTTAGCACGTGGATCTCCTTCGAATGGTGTTCCATCTGGGTTATAGATATCACAGATCAAACGTGCAACCTTTCCTTTTTCAGATGTCCAAGGGAAAACGACGAATGTATCTAAATCAGGATAGAGGTACATATCAGATTCTTCGATACGGACAAATCCTTCGATAGATGAACCGTCGAACATCATTTTGTTATCAAGTGCTTTTTCCAACTGACTAGTAGGAATCTCCACGTTTTTGATGATACCAAGTAGATCTGTAAATTGTAGTCGGACGAATCTTACGTTTTCTTCTTTCACCATTTTAAAAATTTGGTCCTTCGTATACTTCGAGCTCATTTTGTTTCCTCCCTATTTGATTTAAAAACTTCATTATTACCTGTAAATGATAATTGATTCAATTGAAGAATCGTGATAACTCTCCCTGAATCAATGAGGTCTTCCCATAACGACCTGCTTGATAGAGTTCTTTTTTCAAATGCTTGTGGAGATCCGCTTCGGATGGTTCTTTTTTATAGTAAGGAGGCATTCGATTTATACCCTTCTCTTTCATTTCAAAGACCTCTCGAATTCCAGCTAAATTGACTCCACGTTCAAGAAGAGACTTGATTTCGAGCAACCGGTCTACATCGTTGAAGGAGAACATCCTTCGATTTCCTTCTGAACGAGCTGGCGTTATCAACTTGTTTTCTTCATAATAACGGATTTGCCGTGCTGATAACTCCGTCAGTTGCATCACAATCCCCATGGGAAATAAGGGCATGTTCCTTCTCACTTGATCTCCCATATCGCGCCTCCTCTCTTTTGAATTACTTATAGTATATGCAATGTTAGGTTTTATGTCAATAAAATGTTAGAAAACCTTACATTTCTTTTTTTACATAAGAAAAAAGAGAGTGAAACACACTCCCTTTAGATACTTCCCTATTCTTTTATTGTTAAACCAAATTCTTTCAATTCATGGACAGCGGACATTATCGCTAATTTGACGTGTGAATATGTCAGTCCGCCCTGTACATATGCTTCAAAAGGAGGGCGTATTGGTCCATCAGCCGATAATTCGATACTTGCCCCCTGGACGAATGTTCCTGCAGCCATAATCACGTCGTCTTCATAACCAGGCATATAGCTTGGATGTGGCACGACATGGGCATTGACCGGAGATGCCTTTTGGATCGCCTGACAAAAACGAATCATGAAATCCGCATCATGGAATTTCACCGATTGGACGAGATCCGTCCGCTCACTGTCCCATCGCGGTGAAGTATCGAATCCTAATTCCTCTAAATAGGCTGCCGTAAAAACAGCACCTTTCAATGATTGACTTACAACATGCGGAGCGAGAAAAAATCCTTGATACATGTCCAATAAGGTATCCAAAGAGGCTCCCGCTTCTCTTCCTAGACCAGGGGATGTCAATCGATACGCACATAGATCAATCAAATCTTCACGTCCAGCGAGGTATCCCCCGATTTTTGCAAGACCGCCACCCGGGTTCTTAATGAGAGAACCCGCGATCAGATCTGCTCCAACTTCTGTCGGTTCTTCCGTTTCTACAAACTCCCCATAGCAGTTGTCGACAAATACGATGACACCCGGTTTGATGCTTTTAACGAATTCAACCATCTCTTTGATTTGTTTGATCGTGAAGGAAGAACGATCCGAATAGCCTTTGGAACGTTGAATTCCGATCATTTTTGTTTGACTATGGATTTTCTTCTTGACCGTATCGTAATCAATTCCTCCATCTGAGAGAAGATCAATTGCCTGATAAGTAATATCAAACTCTTTCAATGAACCTTTACCATCACCACGTATCCCGACGATTTCCTCAAGAGTATCATACGGTTTTCCCGTGATATACAGAAGTTCATTCTTCGGACGCAGAACTCCTGAAAGAGCAACGGAGATCGCATGTGTACCAGAAATAATATGCGGGCGGACGATTGCTGCTTCTGCACCGAACACCTCTGCATAGACCTTCTCAAGCACATCCCGCCCAGTATCATCGTATCCATAACCTGTAGAAGGAGTGAAATGAAAGTCGCTCACCTGCTGGTTGCGAAAAGCTGATAAAACTTTTTGTTGATTGAACGCTTCAACAGCGTCGATCCTCTCATGAACAGGCCAGATTTTTTCTTCTATCTTCTTTGAAAGCTCTACTAATTGTGGATCTTGATTTAAAAAATTCATTCGGTTTCTTTATCTCCTAGTTGTTCAATGATTGGATTCTATCATGGATAGGGAGTGTCGGGTGCACATAGCCTTCACAAACGTACTTACTAAGCTCTTCGTCCCATTCCCTCTTTTCAAGAATCGTCAGTCGTTGCAGATCGCTTAATAATTTGCCATCATCAGAAGCTACGTTGACTTTATAAGCTTCCATCGATGTTTTGATCTCTGTTTCGATCGTATTGAGCATCCGTCGCTGATCCTCTTTCCTGAATGCAGATACGGAAAGCGCCTGGTAATTCGGAAGCGGTTCGTGGTGGCGATCGACTTTATTATAGACTGTTAATACGGGGATCTTCTCGGCTCCTAATTCTTTCAAGAGAGACATGACCGTATCTTGATGCTTGTCCCGGTTAGGGTCTGAGGCATCCACCATATGCATGATCAGATCTGCCTCGGTCACCTCTTCCAGGGTTGAGCGGAAAGCAGCGACAAGTCCGGTAGGAAGATCCTGAATGAACCCGACCGTATCTGTCAAAAGCGTTATCATACCTGCTGGAAGCTTTAATTTTCGTGTCATCGGATCGAGCGTTGCGAACAACAGATCTTCCTGATATGAATCTGCATCCGTCAACGCATTGAACCAGGTCGATTTCCCTGCATTCGTATAACCGACAAGAGCGATTTGGAAGACTTGGTTCGCTTTCCGTCTTTCCCGGTATCGCTGTCTATGGGAAGCGACAGTTTTCAACTGGTTCTTGATATCTGTGATCCTGTTCCTGATGTGTCGGCGGTCTGTTTCGAGCTTCGTTTCCCCAGGACCTCGAGTACCGATTCCGCCACCTAGCCGTGATAGTTGAACGCCTTGTCCAGACAAACGGGGCAAAAGGTACTCCAATTGGGCAAGCTCCACCTGCAGCTTACCTTCACGTGATTTTGCCCGTTGTGCGAAAATATCAAGGATCAATTGTGTACGGTCGATCACTTTTATGTCCAGTGCTTCGCCTAAATTTCGGATTTGACTTGGTGTCAATTCATGGTTCACCACAACCAAATCAACCTCGATTTCCTCGAGAAGCATTCGGACTTCCTCTACCTTTCCTTTTCCGATCAAGGTCGCTGGATGGAAACGTTCCCGCTTCTGGGCAACTTCCATAACCGGTTCACCTTGCGCAGTCTGTACCAGGGCAGCCAATTCATTCATCGAAGATTCAAAAAGGGTGTCATTCTTATCCTGTAATTGACACCCTATTAATAACGTCCGTTCTTTTATGTTGGATGGTGTTGCCAATCTATTCCCCTGCCTTTATCGGGTTGACTCTATTCATTATTATAAAAAGCAGTTACTTGAGCCAATGCCTCTTCATCTTAAATCCTGCATACATCTTATCAGATTCAGGGGGTTTCTGCTAGATGGAGGTCCCTCTCAGTGATCAATACCAGGCAATCTCTGTCCTCTTTCCCTTCCTTCAACAATCGCATCGACTGTTTCCGCATTGATTTTTCAAGCAGGTTCCGGATGTATCTCCCGTTTGAAAACGTACTCCCTTCCTTGGAACGCACTTGCTGCAGATGGATTTTCAGTTTTCTTTCAGCATCATAAGATAATTTATATTCCCTTTCCTTGATCATCCGCTTCGCGATATCCATCAGTTGATCAACTGTATAATCCGGGAAGCTGACGACGACGGGGAAACGTGATGGCAGACCCGGATTCAGAGTAAGGAAATTTTCCATCTCTTTTGAATAACCAGCAAGTATCAGGATGAATTCATTTTGCTGATCCTCCATCGCTTTTACAAGTGTATCAATCGCTTCTTTACCGAAGTCCTTTTCGCCGCCACGTGCAAGGGAGTATGCTTCATCAACGAATAAGACACCGCCAAGTGCTTTTTTTACAAGTTCCCTTGTTTTCTGAGCGGTGTGACCAATGTACTCTCCAACTAAATCCGCGCGCTCGGCTTCGATCAGATGCCCTTTTGATAAAACATTCATATCATGAAACAGCTTTCCGATCATCCGTGCGACAGTTGTTTTCCCGGTTCCGGGATTTCCCTTGAACATCATGTGGAGCACTTGTTTGTTCGTTTTCAAATTCGCAGACTCTCTGCATTTATTTATATATAACCATGCATAGATTTCATTGATTAATTCCTTTAATTCCTCCATTCCCACTAACGTTCCTAATTCTTTTTGGATTTTCTTCAGAGGCGCATGCTTCTCACGCTCTTTCGAATCCAAAAGCCAATCTTCTTTTGTTGCAGATGAAGGAGAGCCCGAGTTCAGGACCACGTTGATCTGGCTTTTTGAATTTCGAGTTATCGCTTGTTGCAAGAACCTTCACCTCACTTTCAGATTCTTGGATATTATACGCCTAGATCACCAAAGTGTGACAAATGCCTATATCGCGTTTTTTACAGATATAGCCTCATCCCAAAATCGATGGTACCTTAGTATTGTTTTCTGGAATTATGAAGTGAATTTCTAGAATAAACCGTAAAGAAAACTTGGCAAAGCCAAGCCTTTGGCGCACGCTGAGCCTTAGTTGCGCTTATACTGAAGAAAGTATTTTTATACTTTCTTCAAGTGTAAAAAAACGGGCTGTCCAAAAGAAAAGAGTCAGACACCTCTCAAACATAACACTCAAAATGTTGTTAAGTTCGGAGAGACTATGACACTTTTTGGATAGCCCCGTTCATCCCTTATAGATGAGCACGTCTTGCGAAGTCGACGAATCTGAATTTATCTAATCGGTGCCTTGATTCCGTATATTGAAAGATGCTCGTATCTTCCAAGTAGACGTAGTTCTTGACCACAACGATATGGGTTTGTCCTTCAAGATCCAGCAATTCGACATCTTCTTGTTCAACTTCTTCGACGGTAATTTCTTTTTTTGCAAAGCTGATTGACAACCCTAATTCACCTTCAAGGTATTCATAGATTGAATTTTCGCCAACTTCTTTCGTAAGTGTCGGCACCTTTTCCTGGAGAAGGTAATCTTTATCCAAAATGATCCGTTCACCATCAATTTCTCTCGTCCGGATCAGTTTCCAAACCTTTTCCCCTGACTTTACATTTAAATGATGCTGGATCTCCTCATCCGGTTGGCACAGGGAAAGTTCATGGACTTGTGTCGTAACCTTTTTGCCAACCTTCTGAAATACTTCTTTAAAACTGACGAGTCCGGACACTGGGAAATTCAATTTATCAAGGGGGAGTACAATCGATCCTTTCCCTCTCACCTTCTGGATATAGCCATTTTGAGCTAATAGATGCAGCGCTTTACGAGCCGTTTCCCGCGATGTATCGTACAACTCCGTCAATTCATGCTCTGATGGAAGCTTCGATTTAGGACGATATGTGTTATTTTGGATTTTTTCTAGAAGATCTTGATAGATCGATAGAAATTTATTATTTTGCATCTTTCATCACCACTACTAGTTTAGCATGACTTCTCAAAGTAAAAAACGACAGATTCGTATGGCCGAAGTTTTATGTGCTTATAATTTTCATGTGAATCAGAGTAATTTGATAACAATACCTTCGAGTCGAATCCGCTTAGATCAATTTCTGCGGGCAGTCTGAACTCGGCATCTTTTCTATAGAAATTATTGACGACTAGTAGTTTCTCATCCTTCGAATTCCTTATATAAGCAAAAATATCCGGGTCATCTTCAAGAATCAACTGGTAGTCACCTGTTGTAATGATGTCAAATCCCTTCCTAAGTTCAATCAATCTTTTATAATGGTAAAAAACTGAACCCCTGTCATTCAGCGCATTTTCTGCGTTGATTTTTTTATAATTGGAAGCTACATCGATCCATGGCTCTGCTGAGGAGAATCCTGCATGTTCCTCTGCATTCCATTGCACTGGTGTCCGGGAATTATCCCTGGATTTCTGCTTTAAAATATTTAAGATTTCTTGCTCGGACTTCCCTTGTTTTTTCATAGAGTCAAAAGCATTGAGCGACTCTACATCCCTGTAGGATTCAATTTCATCGAATCCAGGATTGGTCATCCCTATTTCTTCCCCCTGGTAGATGTACGGTGTCCCTTGCATCATATGAATGGTGGTAGCAAGCATTTTCGCTGATTCAGTCCTGTATTGACCTTCATCACCGAAGCGGGACACGATGCGGGGCTGGTCGTGGTTACACCAAAACAATGCATTCCAGCCCCCACCTTCGAACATTTCCTTCTGCCATTTGGAGAGAATCCTCTTCAACTGGAGAAAATCAAAATCCGCTTCCGCCCATTTTTCCCCGTTCGGATAATCGACCTTCAAATGATGGAAGTTGAAGGTCATGTTCAATTCCTTCCGATCTGGATTCGTATATTTGATGCAGTGATCCACGGTGGTTGAGGACATTTCACCAACCGTCATGACATCATATTCAGAGAGGACGTTTTCATTCATCTCATTCAAATATTCATGGGCTTTAGGCCCATCCGTATAAAACTTCCTTCCGTCTCCCGGAGGGACGCTGCCGTCATCATCCAGGAAGCGTTGATCTTTGGAAATGAGGTTGATGACATCTAGTCTGAAACCGTCGATTCCTTTTTCAAACCAGTAATGCATCATCTCATATACTTCCCGACGAAGCTCTTCATTCTCCCAGTTCAAATCGGCTTGTGTAACATCAAAAAGGTGCAAGTAATATTCTCCTGATTTCGAGTCTAACTCCCAGGCCGAACCTCCAAACTTAGATCGCCAATTGGTCGGCGGTTCATTCTCCTTGCCTTTTTTCCATATATAATAGTTCCGGTATTTGCTATCCGGCTCTGCAAGGGCTTGTTGAAACCATGCATGCTCAGTTGAGGTATGGTTAACCACGAGATCCATGATCACTTTGATGTCCCGGTCATGCGCTTCATTCAGCAAACGTTCAAAATCCTCCATAGTGCCATATTCTTCATAGATCTTATAATAATGACGGATATCATAACCATTGTCCTTTTGCGGGGAATCGTAAACCGGCGTGAGCCAGATGACATCGATCCCCAGTGTTTTCAAATAATCCAGTTTTTCGATAATGCCCGGGATATCCCCAACTCCATTACCTGTCGTATCATTAAAGCTTCTCGGATAAATTTGATAAACAACCGATTTTTTCCACCATTCTATATTCATAGACGCCTTCCTTCCATTAGGTGTATAAAAGAATGAAAGGGAGGAGCTTATTCTTAATGCTCCATCCCTGGCAGATTATTGCTTTTAAATTTCCCGTATAGGTATGTGAGGATAAACGGTAGAACTAGGACGATTCCCATTCCTATGAAGAATGCCCCCCATTAACCTTCAGCGATGGATAAGAAACCTGGAATTCCTCCAACACCGATCGAGTTCGCCTTTACACCATTCAGCATGAGGATCAATCCGGCAATTGCGGAGCTGACCATTGCTGCGATGAATGGGTATTTGAAACGGATGTTAACCCCGAACATCGCTGGTTCAGTGATACCAAGATACGCAGAAACTGCGGAAGTCATAGATAAACCTTTCAACTTCTCATCCTGAGACACGTACATCATCGCTAGTGCTGCCGAACCTTGAGCGATATTCGATAACGCAAGCATCGGCCAGAGGAATGTCCCGCCGGTAGCTGAGATCAACTGCAAATCTACCGCGAGGAACGTATGGTGCATTCCTGTGATGACAAGCAATGAATAGAATCCACCGTAAATGATTCCGCCTAAAGCAGCAAAATTATCGAAAATACTCACAAAACCATCTGTAATCAGGTTTCCAAGTGCAAACGTGATCGGGCCGATAGCAATGAATGCTAAGAATCCAGTGATCAACAGTGTAACCGGCGCAACGATCAGCAATTTGAAAGCATCTGGAATCTTGGAGTTCAAGAAACGTTCAATTCGAGCAAGAACATAAGCTGCGACTAACACCGGGAGTACTTGTCCCTGATAACCTACCTTCTCGACATCCATTCCGAACAGATTCCATTTTGGTATTTTCCCGCCTTCTTCAAGAACCTTTCCATAATCCCATGCATTTAACAGATCAGGATGGACAAGCATCAAACCAAGTACGATCCCTAAAAGCGGGCTCCCTCCAAAACGCTTGACTGCAGACCAACCAATCAGTCCGGGCAAGAACACGAATGCGGTGTTTGCAATGAGGTTGATGATATTCGCCAGGTCTCCCCACTGAGGATGAACATCAATTACTGATTTCCCATCATAAAAAATTCCTGGTCCAGTCAAAATGTTATTAAGTCCCATCAACAATCCGGCTGTTACGATAGCAGGAAGAATCGGTATGAAAATATCCGCAAGTACTTTCACCGCTTTTTGCAGTGGATTCATCCTTTCTGCAGCGGCACTTTTCACCTCATCTTTGGACGCTTCTCCGATACCTGTGATTTCAACCATTTTTTTGTATACTTCATCCACTGTTCCTTGTCCGATGACAACCTGGAATTGCCCGTTTGTCGAGAATGATCCTTTTACCAGGTCAATCCCATTCAACTTGTCATGATCAACTTTCTCCTCGTCATTCAAGACCAATCTTAGACGTGTAACACAATGTGTTGCGGTGTGGATATTCTCCTTCCCCCCGAGGGCGGCCACAATCTCTTCTACTACTTCACGACTAACACTCATGTTGTCCTCCTCCTCATACGAAAACGATTACAAGTGATTGAAATAAAGAAAACTTGAACTTCGCCAAGACTTTGCGCAGGCTGAGCCTTAGTTACCTTTATATTGAAGAAAATAGTTATACTTTTCTTTAAATATAAAGAAAGGCTTTACACTTCAATATCTTTTCCAATTTTTATAAACCGCTTTCATTATCTTGTATATACATGTTCGATAACAAGTTTATACTTGTATATACAGGATTGTCAACGGAGAAATTTTTGGAAAATTCGAACCTGGAGTTTTTGAATATTTTCAAAATGTTCATGGCTAAGTAACGCCATAAGAATTCACACCATCTTGGACAGGATTTTTCCCTTTTGGCTGTTTCTAAAAGGTTGTTTTTGCTTTTAAGTTATTTTAAAAAATCACCTTGTGCAAGTTGATTGGAGAGCAAGGTGCGAGACTCCTGAGGGATCAGCGTGCCGCAAGGCATGCGACGAGGAAGCTCGCTTCGACAGGACTTTCTTGTAGACGCAGGAGCACAAATGCTTCCTTGATAAGGAGACTCCTGAGGTCGCAAGGCGACGAGTGGGCTCACCGCACGCCCCGCGGAAAGCGAGCATCCTGGAGCGGAAATCAACGACTTTTAAAGAAAACTTGGCGAGACCATGCCTTTTGTAGGTCGAGCCTTAGTTGCCCTTATACTGAAGAAAGTATTTTATACTTTCTTTAAGTGCAAGAGCAACAAAGTTTGCGAAAACAGCCTGTTACAAAAAAATAACCCTCAACATGAGAGTTATCTTGGCGTATTCGGTAAATGATTGATGCGTTCCCTGTCCAAATCCATTTTAGAAGGATTCGATTCATGGATTTCTCGTTCAGGCGCTGGAATCTGACTCATCATGGCCACAAGTTCATTATAAATCCCTTTATGAAATCCACGTTTGTTAATCTCTTTCCCCCATTCATTCATTTTTTTCAAATGCTGAGGGTCTGTTGTTACAACTGCGTTCGCTCCCTGACTAATATCATCCAGTCGGGAATAGATTTCATTAACAACAGCATTTTGATCTACTCCCTTTTCCAATTTGGCTCCCACCACGGAATACATCCCTGTAACGATTGCATCTGCTTTATCAACTCCATCTACTTGTTCAGTCATCTTCACTAGTTCCTCTGCTTGAGCACTTTCACTGGCACGTTCTTTTACTTGAGGACTATTCTGGAGTGTACTTCCTTTTTGGCTAATTCTTGTTTTTCCTGGATTCGAATAGTTTTCTTCCCATGCCTGGTCAAGCGCTTCATCACCATTATTACAAGCGGCTAGAATATTGACAGCCAACAAGATAACAATAACCTTCTTAAACATCCAAACCACCTCACGCTATTTTAATATGTAGCGTTTGAAGTTTATGTGGCTGTTATACATACAAGCAGAAAAACCATGATATAATTAAAGAAAACTGACAAAGCCAAGCGTTAGCGAAGGCTTAGCCATAGTTGCACTTATACTGAAGAAACTGATTACACTTTCTTTAAGTGCGAGAAAATGGCGAATAAAGGTGGTGCTGATAAAAAATCATGTCAAATCAGGAAACACCTCAAACTGCGATCGATTTTGTCTTAGACCTTGAAAAGAGAGGCAGACAAGCTTCTACCGTTAAAAGATACAAGTATGATCTCGAGGATTATTTAGCGTGGATCCGAGTTAATGAGCTTTCATACAACGACAGTAAGATTTTTACGCCCTTGTTTGTACAATCCTATTTCGATTTTCTGATCAATGAACGCTCTTATTCGTATCGAACACTGAAACGGGTTTACAGTGTATTGAATCAATTTCATCGTTTCCTTATTTCTAAAAAGATCATAGGAGAAAACCCTGTTTCCTCAATTGAATTACATAATGATGGGGAAGAACGGTTTACGGACGATATGTTCATTACGGAGGTTGAACAGGGAAGAATAGTTGAGATCATTCCATCTGAACAAGGGTTAACAGAAAATCAATTGAAAGCCCACAATCTGTTATCGAAGCGGAATCTGTCCATCCTCACCCTCATGATCAAACACGGTATGACGTTACATGAGGTCAGTGCGATTGATACACGTCACATCTCCTTTATTCAAAAAGAATTGTTGATCCCGAATACCGAACAGACGGCGAAACGGAAAATCAAATTCGATCAAGAGGAAAACGAAATCCTGTTTGATTACTTTCAATCAATTCCAGAGTCAGTTCGACCTGGACAATTCAGTTCTGATCCCTTTTTTGTTGCCTTTGATTTCCAGCGGTTGACCTATAGGTGGAGTTATGAGGAAGATCGTCCGAAACGACTTACTGAAATCGCGATCCAGAAAATGATTCGCCAGGAAATCCAAAGGGCAGGACTCCGCAAAGGAATATCCGCACAACATTTCAGAAGGACGGCGATTCTTAAAGCCATTCTTAACGGGGATGATACGGAACAGATCCAAAACCATTTCGGAATGAAGACGCCACTTACCTTGAATCGCTATCTGGATTACGTTGAACATCTCTCCCAACCCACATCGTTAAAGTAAACTTGATAAAGCAAAGTCTTTGACGTAGGCTGAGCCATTCGTTCCTCGAAAAAGCAATTGCTTTTCCTTCGTGCGTGCACTTATACTAAAGAAAGTATTTCATACTTTCTTTAAGTGGAACATACGAAAGCCCCGGTCAAGGTATAGTACCAATTTCCGGGGCTTTTATATTTGTTTAATTGGATGACATCCATCCACCATTGATTTAGCCGTTCTGGTTATTGTTTTCAGAAGAAAAATCAACCGGACGCTGTGGTGTGAATGTCGAAATGGCATGCTTATAAATGAGTTGCTGCTTGCCATCTGATTCTAATACGACAGTAAAATTATCAAACCCTTTAACCAGCCCTTTAAGCTGGAAACCATTCAATAGGTAAACCGTAACGAAAACATTTTCTTTTCTCAAGGTGTTCAGGAATTGGTCTTGAATATTAATGGATTGCTTCATGTGTATAGGCCTCCTCAATAAACGTTCATACACTAATTCGATTCAGGATTGAGCTTTCCTGCCACAAAACGCAAAATTGATGGAATTTTTTCATTTATTGAACCATTTGTCACATCGAACCATTCTACTTCCATCTGGTGTCGGAACCAGGTCAATTGCCTTTTCGCATATCTTCTCGAGTTCCGTTTCAAGGTCGTAACCGCTTCTTCCAAACTGCATTGCCCTTCGAAATAAGCATAAAGCTCTTTATATCCGATCCCCAGAACAGCCTGGGAGTTCCGAACTCCTGACTCGTAAAGGGATTGAACTTCCTCTAACAAACCTTCTTCCATCATGAGATCCACTCTCAGGTTGATCCGCTCATACAGCCGTTCTCGATCCATGGTCAATCCGATCGTGATGAGGTTGTAGGGTGATTCCTCTTCAGATTGGTTGGTAGGTGATTCCAGACTGCCGCTTGTATGATGGATTTCCAACGCTCTGATGACCCGACGGACATTGTTCGGATGGATTTGAGAAGCACGTTTTTCATCCAGCTGTTTCAACTGTTCATGAAGCGCTTCAACCCCATTTTCTTGAGCATACGCTTCCAGCTTTTCACGGTATTCCGGATCAGCTGCTACATCCGTGAATTCATATCCATGCGTGATAGCTCGGATATAGAGACCGGTACCGCCTACCATTACAGGCAGTTTTCCTTTATCATGTAATTCTTTGATTTTGCGTTGCGCATCATTCTGGAAATCCGCAGCCGAATAATCCTCGTCCGGGATCCGAATATCAAAGAGGTGATGGGGGATCCCTTCTTTTTCATCTTCTTTGATTTTGGCGGTTCCGATATCTAAACCTTTATAAACTTGCATTGAATCACTGTTGATGATTTCACCATCGAATGCTTTTGCGATTTCAATACTCGTTTTCGTCTTACCGACCGCTGTCGGACCCACAATTACAACTAATGCTGGTTTCATCCAACTACCTCCACGTTTGCTACATGACTCTTTTGAACATTTTTTCCATTTCATAAGTCGTAAATTTGATGAGGATCGGTCTCCCATGCGGACAGGTAAAAGGATCACCAGCTTTCCGTAAAGTATCGACCAATGCAGTCATCTCATCATTTCTCAAGTGATGATTCGCTTTGATTGAGCCTTTACAAGACATCATGATTGCTGCGTCTTCACGCAACTTTTTCAGATTCGTCTTCTTATCTGCTATAACCTGATCGATGATTTCCTGGATCGTTTCCTGCTCTTCTCCGCTCGGGAACCATTGCGGATGGGAGCGGACAATGAATGTATTCCCTCCAAAGGGTTCCAAAAAGATACCGATCGAAGCGAGTTCATCCTTGTGCGTTTCGATCACTTGTGCTTCCGTATGAGTGAATTCAAACGTCAAGGGGACTAACAGCTCCTGTACCTCATGTTCAAACTCCCCAACTTTTTCACGGTAAAATTCATACTTGATCCGTTCTTGCGCTGCATGTTGATCGATGATATACATTCCTTGCTCATTTTGCGCGACAATGTAGGTCCCGTGTACTTGTCCGACGGGATACATGGGTGGAATACGGGATGGTTCCGCGTTCTCAGGTCTGTTTACTTCTATCGTTCCTTCATTTTGTTGGCCTGGTTGATCGATTGGCGGCTGGTACTCAAACCGTTTTTCTGAAAAAAGCGGTTTTTCATCCGGAGTGACAATGTCTTCGATTTTCGGTTCTTCAACTTGAGAGACATGATTTTTGTTTACACTTACTGATTTATCTTCAAATTCGATATCCGGTTTTTTCTCAACATTCGGTGTTGTATATGAGTCAAACTCAAAGCTGGGTTGTTCTGATTTCGAGTTTGGACTCGATTGTCTTTTCGGGTTTGCAGCTGAAGGGATCAATTCGGTTTGTCGTAACACTTCTGCAACACCATCTTCTATCGCCTTCGTCAGTTCCTGTTCTTTACTGAACCGAGCTTCCAGTTTCCCTGGATGGACGTTGACATCGACTAAAATCGGATCCAACTCGATGGAGAGGATCACGATCGGCTGCCTTCCAATCGGCAACAATGTGTGGTAAGCACGCTCAATCGCTTTGTAAATCGCAAAATTTTTAATGTACCGACCATTTATAAACAACGATACATATTGACGAGATGCACGCGTAATTTCAGGTTTGACCGCATACCCGCTGATCGTATAATCAAGCGTCTTGTTTTCAACTCGCAACATCTTTTTCGCCACAGACATCCCATAAATGGCAGCGATAACTTGCAGAAGATCACCATTGCCTGGCGTTCTCAACACAGTCTTCCCGTTATGTTTCAGATGGAATGCGACATTTGGATGTGCCATCGCCTGGCGGTTGATGACATCCGTAATATTTCCTAATTCAGTATGGACCGTTTTCAAATGCTTTAACCGGGCAGGTGTATTATGGAACAATTGTGTAACCTCGATCGATGTCCCTTTCCTGCTGTCGGATTTCTTCTGGTCGATCACCTTTCCGAAGTGGATCGAAAGCTCGTCACCTGCCCCTTGCCCAGTGCTCGTTTTTACATATACCTTTGATACAGAGGCGATACTCGGTAATGCTTCCCCTCTGAAACCGAGCGTCCGGATATGGAACAAATCATTTTCATGCTTGATTTTACTTGTTGCATGCCTTTGAAAAGCCTTCAATAAATCATCACTTTCGATGCCATCGCCATTATCGACGATTTCGATCTTTGAAAGCCCTCCTTCTTCGACTTCGATATCAACACGAGTACTGTTTGCATCGATCGAGTTTTCCACCAGCTCTTTAACAATCGAGGCAGGGCGTTCGACGACTTCCCCAGCCGCGATTTTATTTGATAACAGATCGTCTAATTGTTGGATTTTGCCCATTTCGTCCCCTCCTGCTTCTCCTGTTTAATCGACATTTGAAGTTCATAGAGAGCATTCATCGCTTCAAGAGGCGTCATCGTCAGCAGTTCCATATCTTTTATTTTTTCTAGCGCAGGATGACGTTCATCTTGTTTTTGTTTCGTATGTTTTGATTGATTAAAAGGTTCAAAAAAGGAAAGCTGTCCTTGATCCTCTTTTACTGGAACATCATGGTCACTTTTTACAGTTTTCGTCGATTCAAAGTCTGAAAGCAACTCATTCGCCCGCTTGATCAATTCAACCGGAAGATGTGCAAGTTCAGCAACGTGGATACCGTAACTACGATCCGCTTTGCCATCTTCAACTCTGTGTAAAAAGACTACTTTCCCATTCTCTTCAATCGCTTTGACATGAATATTATGCAATCGCTCTAGATGTCCTTCAAGCACCGTCAGCTCATGATAGTGTGTCGAGAATAACGTCTTCGCTCCAATGTTTTCATGGATATATTCAATGATTGATTGCGCAAGTGACATGCCGTCGTAGGTTGAAGTCCCACGACCGATTTCATCGAGCAGCAATAGGCTGCGCTCGGTCGCATGTGTCAAAGCGTACTGTGTCTCCATCATTTCAACCATGAAAGTACTCTGACCACCTGCGAGATCATCTGCCGCACCGATCCGTGTGAAAATCTGATCGAAAAGCGGTAGTGTGGCGCTTTCTGCAGGAACAAAACAACCGACTTGTAAAAGGACTGAAGAAAGCGCCACTTGCCTCATATACGTACTTTTACCAGCCATATTCGGACCTGTAATCAATAGTACTTCACGTTCATGATTCATACGGACATCGTTTGATACATAATCCTGGCGATCCATCATTTGTTCGACAACCGGATGGCGTCCGGCTTCGATATTGATCGTCCCATCTTCTGAAATCTTCGGTTTGCAATATTGCCCATCCTCACTCACAACAGCGAATGATTGAAGGACATCGATTTCACTGATCTGTTTGGCAAGGATCTGTAACTGCGGAATGAATGCTTTCACTTCTTCTCGGATTTTGATGAACAGTTCGTACTCAAGCTCAATCGACTTTTCTTCTGCTTCGAGGATGATGTCCTCTTTCTCCTTCAGCTCCGGGGTGATGAATCGCTCGGCATTTGCCAGTGTCTGTTTTCGTTCATAACGATCCTCATCAATCAGATGAAGGTTGCTCTTCGTCACTTCGATATAATAACCGAATACACGGTTATATCTGATTTTCAATGATCGGATTCCGGTTTTTTCACGTTCCTTTTGTTCAAGAGAAGCGATCCAGGCTTTCCCATTCACACTAGCGTCACGGTACTCATCGAGATCTTCATGGTAGCCGTTCTGTATGATGTTCCCTTCTTTTATCGAAATCGGTGCATCCTCATGAATCGCTTGTTCCAACAACTCTGCCAGTTCGACACAAGGGTCCATGTTTTCCGAGCGATCAGCTAATCCTGGATGATCCATATCAAGCAATGTGTCTTTTAAGGATGGTACTTTCTGCAAGGATTTCTTCAGCTGGATAAGATCCCTCGCATTAACATTTCCATACGCGACTTTTCCAGCCAGGCGCTCTAGATCATAAACTTCCGTCAGTTGTTCACGAACCTGCTCCCGGTTGAAAAATTGCTTCATGAACGTTTCAACGATCGATAGTCGTTCTTCAATCGCCTTCCGATCAAGCAATGGATGTTCAATCCATTGCTTCAGCATACGCCCGCCCATCGCAGTCACGGTCTTATCCAACAGCCAGAGCAAAGACCCCTTTTTCTGTTTCTGACGAAGTGTTTCCACTAGTTCAAGGTTACGTTTGGAATTTGGATCGATTTTCATATAAGCAGTCGTCTCGACATATTGATACTCTTGCATATGATCAAGTGAACGTTTTTGGGTCCGAACAAGATAAGCGATCAGCTGACTGGCAGTCTGTCGCAGTTTGTCAGATTCCAATTTCATTAGAATACTATGTAATGGCTCTGGTATATCTTTGTCATCCTCAAATGAAACTGTGAATTGATAGACGTCTTGTAATCGTTTCAATTGTTCCTCTGGTAGATTAGATGGGACGATGACTTCTTTCGCTGAAATAGATTGGAGTTCCAGACAAACTGCTTTCCAGTCCTCCTGATAGAATTTTACAAAATTCTGGCCGGTCGACAAGTCGCTTGTTGCCATCCCGAAACCATCTTCAAAAGGTGTTACTGAAGCGATGAAGTTGTTCGCTTTTTCATCCAATAATGCACCTTCCATTACCGTTCCCGGCGTTATGACCTGGACCACGTCCCTTTTCACAACACCTTTTGCTTCTTTCGGATCTTCCACTTGTTCACAAATCGCAACTTTAAAACCTTTTTCAATCAGCTGAGCGATGTAATTCTGGGATGAATGGTGAGGAACACCGCACATCGGTATTCTATTCCCTTTTCCGCCATCGCGGCTTGTCAGTGTTATTTCAAGTTCTTGGGATGCTCTGAGTGCATCATCAAAGAACAGTTCATAAAAGTCTCCTAATCGAAAAAATAAAAAGGCATCTTCATATTTTGCCTTAATTGATAAATATTGCTGGATCATTGGAGTGTATTCAGCCATTTTAGCCCTCCGTCTTACTTATTTTCTACACCCCATTATAGCATAATTCGACTTTTTGATTCGTTGGATGAAATGAAATCTTAAGATAAAAACCCTTTGAAGTGGCATAGTACAAAGGTCTGATTTTATCCTGACGTTGTCGAAAAACGTAAAATGTTGATAAAACTCAATATATGTACATATATCATGGGAAGAAATGTTCAATAAAAATCGGGAAATGTACGGTGCTGGCTGCCGGTATCGCTTTCTAAAACAAACAAAAAACAAGGAAGAAGTTTTCTTCTTCCTTGTTCACCTACTCTTCTAAATCACCTAGAAGGAAATTCGGATCTAGATCTTCGAATTCTTCTCCGTCCACTTCATCTTCCCAAGAATCGTCTTCTAAATCTTCTTCAACACCATCCTGGTTTACATGGACCCAGACTTTCGTTTCTCCGATCACTTCTGCAATGAATTCCCTCTCGACTTGAACAAGTATTTTATTGCCGTTAGGAGAAATTGTTGCTTCTAATGTATTAGGCTCCTGTATTGCTCTTGCACTCACTTGTGTATGTGCTCCTAATGAATTTTCATCTCTCTTTGAAAGGTTGCAGCAATCTTTATACTTGATTGTCTCAGTTACGACCTCTGTTTTTGTATTGTTATTGTAGGAGTACCATACATTGATATCATAGCTGCCTTCTACATCAACTGCATCTCCGTTTTCTATCGCCTTATAATTGTGGTTGATGATCCAGCAACCGAGAATGCTGGATGGTTTATGAGCAGGTGTAACCGTGTGGGTGGCCTGTGAGAACTTTCTCCCCTTGCCGCAAACCGCTTTAGTTATAATTTCTCTGTAACTGAAATCGTTATTGGCCATGTAACTCAATCCCTCCTCTTCCAATCTTCAATTCATCCTATGCAGGGCGAATGACTAGTGTGCTAAAAATTTTATAAACTCGTTCATAATGTCCCGTTAGTTCAGTCTATGAGATTCTTACGAAATTATTGTTCATTTTTTTTATTTTTTAATTGATTATTCTTGTCTTGCAAAATGACTCTTTTTCCAAGGACGATCCGCACGCTTCTTCAGCCTTCGTTGTAAAAACAAATTTATAAAAAATAACGTTTAATACGGTATGTGAAATTTCTAAAAAGTGAATTCCCATTTTTTAAGAATATGCACGTTTAATGATAATACAAGAGGGTACAACAACTACGAAAATGACCCTATCTAATCGAAGGAGTGTTAATATGCAAGATTTGTATCCATCTCGAAACAATGACCAATTCGAAGTCCTCCAGAGAAAGGATCCGGTCATCCATGGAGATGAAAAGACTAGGCAAAGCTGTCCATTGACCGATGAACAACTTTTATATTACGAAGAGAATGGATTCATCATGCTCGAGAATTTCTTTTCTAAAGAAGAAGTTGGAAAATTACAGGATGAGATTTTCGGGTTACGTGATGAGAATCGGATGACCGATTCCCCTAAAATCATCAGAGAACCAGAAAGTAATGAGATCCGATCTATATTTGATTTTCATAAAAGTAATTCATACCTTGAGAAGTTGACAAGGAACCCTGAGTTGATCAAAATCATCAACCATTTGCTCGGTGATGACGTATATATCCATCAGTCACGGATTAATTATAAACCTGGATTCACCGGGAAAGAGTTTTATTGGCATTCCGATTTCGAAACCTGGCATGTGGAGGACGGGATGCCCCGTATGCGGGCTTTAAGTGTATCCATTGCTTTATCAAATAACTACACCTTCAACGGTCCACTCATGCTCGTACCAGGCTCGCATCAATATTACATTTCTTGCGCAGGAGAAACGCCTGAAGATAATTTCAAACAATCCTTGAAACGTCAGGAATTAGGTGTACCAGATCATGACCATATGAAATGGCTAGTCGATGGTGGTGGAATCGAAGTTCCCACTGGTAAAGCTGGTTCCGTTATTATTTTCGAATCGAATACGATGCACGGCTCGAACAGCAATATCACGCCTTATGATCGGAACAACCTCTTCCTCGTCTATAACAGTGTAAACAATCGACTTGTAGAGCCGTTCTCTGGCGGAAAAGCAAGACCAGATTTCATTGCAAACCGTGAAGAAGAAGAAATCAAGATTTAGGAAGCTCGACCACTTTCGTACTGAAAGAGCAAAAGGGTAATATTATACAGATGAAGAGAGCGGTGCATCCTCATGCGCCGCTCTCTTCATCATTCAACACTTTATTTTTATCTTTACGGTATTCTTTGACTTCCTGGCGATATAAAAGAACAAAAGGAAGAATGATCAAATAGATGACGTAACCGATCAAGATGATTTTTGAAAGTCCACTTAAAAGAAAATATGCTGACAGGAAAAACAGCAAGAGCAGCAACAATGGGATCACATAACCGAAAAACATCGATTTCCCCCTTTCACTTCCACTATCTTCTCCTATAACAGTATAAATAATAACCCTGCTGTAAAAAATGATAAGAGCTCAATCATTTTGGAGTAATATAGGGGGACATGAGATATGTGGAAATGGAGGCGTAATAAAAAACAATTTCCAAAAGACGAACAAGTCCAACAAAACGATTCCATTGATGCATTAATTGAAACCCTCAAACGTTCAAAAGATTTTACAACCGATCATCTTACGGGTCCTACTACATGTGTCATCTCGTACATAAAAACAATGATCGAACCTAAATTCCTTCACCAGTCGATTTTACCAGCTCTCAAGTCTCATCATCTAAAAGATTTAGAAGATATTAAACATGAAATACCTGTTGATAACATCAAGATAACAGATGAATTAGAAGAGATCCGGATAAGAATGATGCAAGGTTATGTCATGATCCAGATGGAGGAAGCTGATAAAGAGGTTCTGTTGATACCGGCGGTTACCGTGGAAACAAGAAAAGTCAGTGTTCCGGAAGTTGAATTCAGTGTCGTTGGTCCCAAAGAAGCGTTTGTCGAGTCACTTGATACCAATATCAATCTCTTACGGAAACGTCTTACACTACCGCAATTAACCATCCATGAGTTAGTGATCGGGAAACTCACCAAAACCAGGGTCGCTGTCATTTCAATTGAAGGGATCGTAAATGAAGAAAACCTGAATACCGTCATTCAACGTTTGAATGTGATTGAATACGATCAGATCATCGACAGTTCTTTCATTACACAGATGATTGCTGATAATTCGAACTCTCCCTTTCCACAGTTTTTAGATACGGAAAGACCTGATCGTGTGGCGGAGGTATTGGTAGAAGGTAAAGTTGCTATTGTCGTTGATGGCTCTCCGCATGCTTTGACATGCCCGACGACCATCGTTGAATTTTTTTCCGCTTCAGATGATTATTTCTTACCCTGGCATCTAGCGTCTGCATTTCGGCTGATCAGATTATTTGCGGTAATTTTTTCAGTTCTGAGTACTTCTTTATATGTAGCGGTGTTGACACATCATCATGAAATGGTACCAGAGGATATGATGCCAACGATCATTTCTTCGAGAGCGGATATCCCGTTACCGCCGATCCTCGAAGTCATTGTTTTGGAATTGACCATCGAATTACTCCGAGAAGCAGGAGCAAGGCTTCCAGCCAAGGTTGGTCAGACCATTGGTATTGTTGGCGGTATCGTAATTGGAACAGCAGCAGTTGAAGCTGGATTGACAAGTAATGTCCTGCTGATCATCACTGCACTTGCAGCACTTGCGTCATTTACGACGCCTGTATACCAAATCGGTAATACGATCCGTCTTATCCGATTCCCCTTTTTACTTGGAGCACAATTTTGGGGATTGATCGGTATATCCCTATCTATGGTCTTTTTCATCGGACACTTGATCAGACTCAAATCAATCGGACGACCTTTTTTTGCACCACTATACCCTCTGCGGTTCCGGGATTTGAAGGATGCTTTCATCCGTCTGCCTTTCAATAAACAATCGAAAAGACCGTTACAAACGCGCCCGGATGATTCAACACGTTTCAACGCACATCGGTCTAATGAAAAGAGAGATATCGATGATTAGAAACAATCAATCAGGAGTACGATCCATATCTGAAAATGCAATGGTATCTCCCACCCTTGTTTTTTTTCTGATCCACGCGATGCAGATCGGTGTAGGGATACTTGGTTTTCAACGTTATATAGCCAAAGATGCAGGATACGATGCATGGATCTCGATTTTAATAGGCGGATTGATGATGCATATCCTGCTATGGATGATTTACAAGATTCTCGAAGACAGTGATGGTGATATCGTATCTGTGCACAATGATATTTATGGGAAATATCTCGGAGGTTTGTTGAGCATCATATTCAGCTTTTATTTCCTTTTGCTGAGTCTAACTGTTGTGAGAACGTTCATCGAAGTCGTTCAAGTTTGGGTTTTTCCTCGATTGAATGTTTGGGTATTTTCATTCGTTTTCCTTTTATTAGCCTATTATTTTGCAGCTGGTGGATTCCGTGTAGTAACCGGCATGTGTCTGTTCAGTGTCCTTTTAGGATTACCGGTGCTATCTTTGTACTTCTTTCCATTACAATTCGCTCATATGGAAAATCTTTTTCCAATCATTAATCATTCAATCCCGGAATTGTTAGCTTCTACAAAGACGGCTACTCTGAGTTTTCTTGGAATTGAACTATTGCTGATTTATTATCCCTTCATCAAAAAGCCGCATGCCTCAAAAAAATGGGCGCATCACGGGGTGTTTTTCACCACTCTCATATATCTTGGGACTGCAATCGTCTCATTTGTCTATTACAGTCTAGAAGGAATTCAGGATATCATATGGCCGACGATTTCGTTGTGGAAAATCGTAGAATTACCTTTTGTAGAGCGATTTGAATATATAGGATTGGCGATGTGGGTTTACGTCATTTTACCGAATATTTGTTTGGCATTGTGGGCCGCCAGCCGAGTTCCAAGACGTGTTCTGAATTTCAAACAACACTGGATCCTCATCATCTATTTCATCATTTTATTCATAGCATGCGGCTTATTGAAAGATAGAGAAACCATTGATCAATTGAATGATTGGACAGGTAAGATCGGATTCTATATATTGCTTTACATTCCTATATTGTTTCTATTTCAAAAGGCTGCAAATAAAGTGAGGAAACGTCATGTCTAACAAAATCATTATGCCGTTACTTCTGTCCCTTTCCTTATTGGTACTCACAAGTTGCGAAATTTATAGTATTGAAGATGTGGCCATTATCCAGGTAGAAGGTTATGACTATATTGATGATGAACAGATCGAGGGGACGATTTCTATTCCACAGTTCAGTAGAGTTGAAACAGGGGCTACAATCAGTGAAAAATACTTTAGTGCTGAGGGTGAAACGTTAAAAGAAATCCATGGAAAGTTGCAAGGAAAATCCTCCAGACCACTGATCCATGGTAAAACGACTGTGAACCTTTACGAGGAGGAACTTGCAAGAAATGACATATCATTTCTTCTCGATAATCTGATCAGGGATGCAAGCATTGGCAGAGACGTTTATCTAGGTGTAGTTAAGGGTTCTACAAAGGAGCTGATCGAGACGGAATTTTCAGCGAATGAGCGTACTTCCAGGTATATAACCGGTCTCTTAAAAAATAACACCATGGAAAATTTTCCCACCACCAACCTACATGATTTTGCCTATGCCTACAGCTCGGCAGGGATGGATGGTTTTTTACCTATACTGAAAAAAAAAGGTGAGCATGTTGAACTTGATGGGATTGCCTTTTTCAAAAAAGGGACATACGTTCACTCTGTACCTTTCAGCGACAGTTTCCTCTTTAAAATCATGAAGGAGGACTTCAAATACGGGAATCGTAAAGTAGAGTACAAAGAACATGATTACATCATCGAAAATATCGGTTCGGAAGTGAAGTACCACGTTATTGAAGGAATTGACAACCCGAAGTTCCAAATCGAAATCAATTTGAATGGAATTTTGAATGAAGTCACCCGCTTCAAAATGCCAAAAGACCCAAAATTAATTCCCAAGTTGGAAAAGAAATTCGCTGCAAATTTGGAAAAGAATTGCTTAAGTATGTTAGGGGAATTACAAGAAAAAGACATTGACCCGTTAGGATTGGGGAATGTTATGAAAAGTCGCGAACGAAAATTCGTTCATAAACAATGGAAGGAAAAATATCCATTTGCGCAGATCGAGGTAAAAGTCAATGTCGAAATTCTTGAAACAGGGATTTCATCGTAACGGTTTTGATTATCAGAATGGAAAAGGAATGAAGGACATGCACCTTTCACTGACGGTTTTAGCAGTTTTTACAGCATGGAAATGGGGCGATTGGAGAAATTGGAGGAAATACCATGCAACAATGCTTTATATGACCAGTATGAGTCTTCTCTATTTCTTCTATTGTTCTGGCCATCTGCTTTGGCGTATCGACCCTGATTTCGGGATTCCTTACGCTGTGACTGAATCTCTTTATTTTTTCATCATATACCCTGCAACAGTATTGTTATATTTAACCGATTACCCTGAGAGTCTTTCAAAAAAGGTCTTGTACAACCTGAAATGGATTGGCATTTATATTGGCTTTGAATTCCTGGCTAATCTCTTCGATCGAATAACTTATTTCAATAAGTGGAATCTCCTTTACTCATTATTGTTTGTGTGTGTCATGTTTCCGATGTTAAGACTTCATTATCTGAAGCCTCTCATTGCTTATTTGGTTTCTTTGGTCATCATCGCAGTATTATTGATGTATTTCAAAGTTCCTGTAAACTTGTCAAGCCGAGGACTGAGTATATGGACATGATAATGCTAAATCTTTTCTATATTACACTGCTGATCGTACCCTGGATCATTTGGTGGAAAACAATAGATCGAACTCGTTTAATGGAAATATTGATTTTCGGGCTTCTATTATCGACAATTGTTATACTTTTGGATACTACTGGGGTTAATAATGAATGGTGGAGATACAATTCGAAATTGTTTCGGATCGTTCCCCATTTTATACCTATGGACTATTCAGTCCTGCCGGTTGGATATATGATTACATATCAATTTTTCGGCTCATGGAAAAGGTACATCATAGCATCTATCGTATTATCTTCCATAGGAGCATTCATCATTGAACCATTATTCATATATCTTGACGTTTACGAACAGCTGAAATGGAGTCATTTCTATTCCTTTGTGATTTATATTTTGATCGCCATTGTATTAAAATTTACAATTGAACGGATCAACCACCTCAATCATTGAGATTTTTAAGTTCTTCCCTGTTACTCGCCATAGGTGGTTGTTCCAGCCATCGATTATCAATCATGATATTTGCTCCATCTTCCGAAAACTTGCCAACTTCACCGATCAACCTTCCATACATTACCCCAAGGTCACGTCTAGGACTGGTGGATATACTCGTACCATAGTAACCGATACTTAAGGCAGTCAATGACGTGGTTTGGAACATCATCAATTTGTCCGAAAATGTAAAGGTTGTGGATTCAGTAACATCCGTATCCCATGTCATAGGTACTGGCAGATCATCCTCTCTCATCACTGAACTGAAAATTTCCACATGTTTTTTGGCAATCTCTTTGCCCCTTGTAAAAAATTTAACAACATCTTTCTGTTGAGCAACCTGACTATAAGCCATCATCGTCGCTACTCCCAGTGCATTCCTTTGTATATTTTCATATAGATTTGTAATTTCAAGTGATGTCAGTGGTCTACGATTTCCAAAGTAGCCTGTAAGAAAACTTTGTTTTGTCACAAACTCATATGTGGCCGGTGTCGGAATATATGGGGAACGTATATATAAACCTTTGGATAATAATGTCTCCCTAGTGCGATTTCTCAACTCGACCGATTCTTGAAGACAGGTAGAAAAATACTCGTATACGTCTGAGCGATCTGCAAGTCCAGTACTCATACTATATGCATTCAAGCCGATCTTCCCCATATGATTGAGGAACACCAGATAATAAGAATCTGCAAATAAACGTGGTGCATTGATGTCGACATCTTCCTCCACTTTAAATCCATAAGGTACAGGGTGACCTTCACCATTAAAAAACGCCTCTAACCTTTCAACGTGTGTTTCTGCCAATTGTAGTGCATATTGTAGAATCGGACGTATTTCATCATCTTCAACGTGATTCAGGAAATACTTCAAAGCACAGACTGAAAATGTATCATTCATATAAGCTGTCCAAAGTTGGGATAATTCTGCTGAGGTTAAGCGGATCTTTCGGTTGACCTCCATAAAACTCTTCCTCCGTTCATGGATCAGTAATGTTTTTAGCTTATCTTTTCAATGGATTTATTATACCTGGAGCAGGAATTCAGCTAAAGAAAACTTGGTCCAGCCGCAATGCAAAAAATAAGGCTGTTTTCGCAAGCTTTGTTGCTCTTGCACTTAAAGAAAGTATAAAATACTTTCTTCAGTATAAGGGCAACTAAGGCTCGACCTACAAAAGGCTTGGTCTCGCCAAGTTTTCTTTAAAAGTCGTTGATTTCCGCTCCAGGATACTTGCTTTCCGCGTGTCGTGCGGTGAGCCCACTCGTCGCCTTGCGACCTCAGGAGTCTCCTTTTCAAGGAAGCATTTGTGCTCCTGCGTCTACAAGAAAGTCCTTTCGAAGCGAGCTTCCTCGTCGCATGCCTTGCGAGGAGATTATTCAGGTAGTAGGCACGCTGAACCCGCAGAAGTCTCGCACCTTGCTCTCCAATCAACTTGCACAAGATGTTTTTTAAAAATGACTCAAAAGCAACAATCTTTTAGAAAATAGCCAAAAATAAAAAGCGATGCATTAGTTGCATCGCTTTCCCATGTTCAGTATCGATTATGTTTAATTGCTGAACCTGTCATCCCTTTTAATTGATCACCGTCTGTTTCACGGATGATCTCGTTCGTCACTGTATTCGAAATTGTGGACGTGACCAACTGTAAAAGGTCGTTCACATCTGTTTGTGATTGCTTGAACTCCATTACGATTGGAATCGCATCAACCTCAGCATGAAGACTCTCAAGCTTGTCCTCCACTTTTTTCAATGCTTCATGTTTTTGATAATGCTGGAGATTGACCGCTTCTTGCTGATACATTTTTATTTTACCGATCAACTTTTGGACCTTATCGTTTTCGTTGATCTTTTCTTCTGCCTTTTTGAAGAAATCCACTTCTTCGGTAGCAGATATCATTTTTGCAAGCTCTTCTGCTTTTTCAATCACATGTTTCCTAGTATATTGTGCCATTACGCTTTCACCCCTGCCGTTTCTACAAGCTCTCCATTGAGACTCCATGTTTTAGGATCTGTCACTTTCACATTGACGAGTTTACCGATCAATGATTTTGGTCCTTTGAAGTGTACCAGTTTATTCGTTCTCGTATAGCCTGCCAGAACATCCGGGTCCTTCTTACTTTCCCCTTCAACAAGAACCTCGACAAATTTTCCATCTAATGTTTTGTTCTTCTTTAAAAAGATTTCATTCATGACACTATTCAAACGCTGAAGTCGTTCTTTTTTCACTTCCATCGGTACGTTGTCTTTCATTTTTGCAGCAGGTGTACCATCACGTGGTGAATAAATGAACGTGAATGCCATGTCGTATTCGACCTCTTTCACAAGCGAAAGCGTCTCTTCAAATTGTTCATCTGTTTCATTCGGGAATCCGACGATGATATCCGTTGTAAAGACAGCATTCGGTATCTTATCCTTGATCTTTTTGACAAGTTCCATATAGTGCTCTCTGGTATATTTACGCGCCATCAACTTCAATACTTCAGAACTGCCATGTTGGACCGGCAAGTGGATATGCTCAACCATATTTCCGCCTTTTGCAAGGACATCAATTAAATGATCGTCGAAATCTCGTGGATGGCTAGTCGTAAATCTTACACGAGGGATATCGATTTTCCGGATCTCATTCATCAAGTCGCCGAGGCCATAGTCGATATCATCGAAATCTTTTCCATATGCGTTGACATTTTGCCCAAGCAATGTAATTTCCTGATACCCGTTTCTTGCAAGATGGCGTACTTCCTCAATGATGTCTTCTGGACGACGGCTTCTTTCCTTTCCACGCGTATAAGGGACGATACAATACGTGCAGAACTTATCACAGCCATACATGATATTAACCCAGCCTTTAATATTCCCTTTGCGGACTCTCGGCAGGTTTTCAACAATGTCCCCTTCTTTCGACCAAACCTCAATGACCATTTCTTTACTGAAAACGGCGTTTTTAATCAATTGTGGTAATCTGTGGATGTTGTGTGTTCCGAAAATCAAATCGATATGCTGGTGCTTCTGCATAATCTTATTAACGACAGACTCTTCCTGAGACATACATCCGCATACACCCAGTATGAGGCCAGGATTTTCAAGCTTCAACGGCTTCAAATGGCCGATTTCCCCGAACACTTTATTTTCTGCATTTTCACGGATTGCACATGTGTTGAGGAGGATGACATCCGCTTCTTTCGTATCCATTGTTGATTCAAATCCCATATCCGTGAGAATCCCTGCCATTACTTCGGTGTCATGTTCGTTCATCTGACATCCGTAAGTACGGATCATGAACTTTTTCCCTTTACCTATATCTTTGAAGTCTTCATCAATAATAAAATCTTTATGAACCTGTACTTTTTCTTTTCCCCGACGTTTCGCATCTTTCAGCGAAGGGGGTTGATAGGTTGTTTGAAAATACTTCGAGTAATCTTTCTCATCTGTCTTTTGTTCTGGTGTTTCGATTACGGAGGTATCTTTTTTCAACAGTCTCACTCCTTACTGCAAAATCAATGTGTATGTGAAATAATGAATAGTAAAATTAATATATATAACTAGTTTATTATAACAAATAGTGGAACACTTGACCATAAAAGTTAGAGGATGAGACGTGAAGATTATGAGATTAGGCGTGCGCCAGACCAATCTGTGCATTATTGAGGATTAATCTGTTCACTTCTAAAGTCATGAAAAGGAGAAGGCCATCACGCCTTCTCCTTTTGGGTTACTAGATGATATTCAGTTCTTTACCAGCCTTTTCAAAAGCGTCAAGCGCTTCCTGCAGATCACCTTTAGAATGCTGTGCAGTCACGATGGTACGCACACGCGCGGATCCTTTTGCAACAGTAGGGAATCCGATACCTTGAGCAAACACACCATATTTGAACAGTTTATCGGATAGCTTATGGGCTAGTGCAGCATCTCCTACCACAACAGGGGTGATCGGTGTTTCGCTCTTACCAGTATCGAACCCAAGCTTTTGCAAGCCGTCTTTGAAGAATTTTGCATTATCCCATAGCTTATCAATAAGCTCAGGTTCTTCTAAAAGCACATCGATCGCTGCTGAACATGCTGCTGTTACTGCAGGAGGATGAGATGTACTGAACAAGAATGGACGTCCCTTATGGATCAGATAATCCCTCAATGCTTGTGTACTTGCGACGTAACCACCAAGGACACCAATCGCTTTACTTAATGTTCCAACTTGAATATGTACGCGTCCGTTCAAATCGAAATGATCGATCGATCCACGTCCATTACTGCCAAGAACACCACTAGAGTGTGCGTCATCAACCATTAGGATTGCATCATACTTTTCACAAAGGTCCACAATTTCAGGAAGCGGCGCAATATTTCCGTCCATCGAGAACACACCGTCTGTCACGACAAGACGGACACGGTATTCAGAGGATTCTTTCAATGCACGTTCAAGATCTTCTACATCAACGTGCTTGTAGATCTTTCTATCTGCCTTCGTCAAACGAATTCCATCGATGATTGATGCGTGATTCAATTCATCGGATATGACAACGTCTTCTTTCGTAAGAATCGAAGAAAGAACACCCTGGTTCGTAGTAAACCCTGATTGGAATACAAGAGCAGCTTCTGTATGCTTGAATTCTGCGAGCTTCCTTTCGTATTCCTCATGCATTGCCAAAGTACCCGCAATCGTCCGTACAGATCCAGTACCTACACCGTACTTATCAACGGCATCCAATGCAGCTTGCTTCATACGAGGGTGGTTGGTCAGACCTAAGTAGTTGTTTGAGGAAAGCTGGATGACTTCCTTTCCTTTGATCACCACACGTGAACCCTGTTCGGATTCAAGAGGGATCAATTCACGAAATACACCTTCTGACTTCATTTCATCAAGTTCTTTTTGGAGATACTCAAAACCTTTCACTGGAATTCCTCCTGTCATTATTAAATTGCATAATCATTTTTCAAATTCTTATGGCTTCAATACCACTTTTCCACATTTGCCCTGGAGCATCAAGTCGAAACCTTTTTCAAAGTCTTCTAATGAAAATTCATGTGTAATCATCTTTTCGACATCCACTTGACCTGAACCTAAAAGACCAGCGACCTGACGCCATGTTTCGAACATCTTTCGTCCCGTGATCCCCTGGACAGTGATCCCTTTGAAAACGATATCATTTGTGATGTCGACTTTAACGGGTTTTACAGGGAGACTTAAGATCGCCATGCGGCCACCATTCGTAAGCATCTTGAAGCCTTGATCAATCGCTGCAGGATGTCCAGACATTTCACACACGATCTCTACGCCGTTTCTATCTGTCAGGCTCATAGCCACTTCGACAGGATCTTGTTCTTTCGAATTGACAGTGGTTGTTGCTCCCATTTCTTTTGCGAGATCCAGGCGGTATTCATTCAGATCATATGCAATCACCTGTGAAGCACCAGCTGCTTTTGCAACTCCAACAGCCATAAGTCCGATAGGCCCACAACCAATTACCGCCACTGTTCTGCCCGCAACATCACCAGCAAGAACAGTATGGACTGCATTCCCCATCGGCTCTTGGACAGAACCGACCGCCATCGGAAGCTCAGGGTCATTCACCCAAAGGTTTTTGGCTGGGAGTGCTACGTATTCCGCAAAACAGCCATCGATATCGACACCGATGATTTTCGTATTGCGGCAGATATGCGCATTACCCGTCAGGCATTGCGGGCATTCTCCACAGACGATATGGGTCTCAGCAGAAACGGAGTTACCGATTTTCACATTTGTTACATCTTCACCAATTTCAACGACTTCCCCAGCGAATTCGTGCCCAAATACATACGGCGGATTCACACGGCTCGCTGACCATTCGTCCCAAGCATAAATATGTACATCTGTTCCACATATAGAAGTTGCCTTTACTTTGATCAACACTTCATCTTTTTTAATTTGAGGGATATCGACCATCTCTAGCTTAGCGCCTTTACCGCGATGGTGTTTTACAATCGCCTTCATTTTTCCTTCCAAGATGAACACTCCTTTAAACTTAACTATTCATTTCCCTCTGAAATTGTATCATGACAACAAAAAGTAGTAAAGGTATGTCCACCTGAGAGAAACATACTGTTTTGATGGATGGAAGTCTCTTATTCATTTTGCAATTCTGTTGCGGAAACTATACGTGTTTTCGTTTTATTTTTAGCTTTTCAAGGTTATGTTATGTCTAGTAAAATTCGATCGCTTTCCCGCAGGAGTGTCGCAAATTACGCTTCAATCAAACATAGTCAGAAATCAACAGTATTATTTAACATAGCCTAAAGAAAACTTGGTGAAGCCAAGCCTTTGGCGCAGGATGAGCCTTAGTTGCACTTTTACTGAAGTAAGTATTTTTATACTTTCTTTAAGTGTAGGTTTTAAAAAAACCCCACCCGATTCGGATGAGGTTTTGTCTTTAATTCTTACATAAACTCGGAAATCAATTCCTCGAATTGTTTATCATCAATGCTCAAGTCTGCTTTTGATAATGCAGTCTCACTGTAACCATGTGCGAGCTCTTGATAGGATTTCTTATTCTTATCCTGGTAGATTAAACCTTTGACAAGACCATTGTTCTCCATCAGCGTTTGCATCGCAATCATCCGGTTTGAAGAATCATAATTCTCGACATCAGCCAAGCTGACGAGATTTTCTTTGAACCAATCGTACGTATTCACTTTATTGTAAGTAACACAAGGACTGAATACGTTAATAAGCGAGAATCCTTTATGCTGCATTCCTTGTTCGATCAATGAAGTCAATTCCTTCAAGTCACTTGAGAAGCTCTGAGCAACAAAGGTTGCTCCGGCAGTCAAAGCAGTTTCCATGATTGAAATGGAAGACTCAACAGATCCTTCAGGTGTACTCTTCGTCTTGAATCCAAAATCAGAGCGAGGAGACGTTTGCCCCTTCGTCAATCCATAGATCTGGTTATCCATGACGATGTATGTCACATCGATATTACGGCGGATGGCATGGATTGTATGACCCATACCAATTGCAAAGCCATCCCCGTCACCACCAGATGCGATGACAGTCAAATCGCGATTCGCCATTTTCACGCCTTGCGCGATCGGTAATGAACGGCCATGAATCCCATGGAATCCATAAGAATTGATGTAACCCGAAATACGTCCGGAACATCCAATACCAGAAACGACTGCAAGATCATCCGGCTCTAAGCCGATATTAGCTGCCGCACGCTGGATTGCAGCTTGTACTGAGAAATCTCCACAACCTGGACACCAGTTTGGTTTTACTTGGTTACGAAAATCTTTGAATGTTGCCATCTATACCAGCTCCTTGCATTTCGTGTAAATTTCTGAAGGTAGGAATGGGTTCCCGTTGTATTTCAATACGTTGTTGATCTTATCCAGGTTCCCAAGATTCATCTTCATGATATTTGCAAGTTGACCGGTCGAGTTATTTTCAACAACGATAACTTTCTTTGCAGAGTCGACCATTTCCTGCATTTCTTTTGTCGGGAACGGGTGAATCAGGCGTACATGCGCATGGTTGACTTTGATTCCATCTTCCTCCAAGCGAGGCATCATCTCTTCAATTGCTCCGCGCGTAGAGTTGAAACCGACCACGAGGACATCCGCTTCCTCATGTTTCGCATTTTTGTGAATCGGGTTCTGGAACTTCAGATTCTCAAGTTTTCGATTTCGCTTATCCATTTGAGCCTGACGGTTTTCTGCTACTTCAGATGGTTTACCTGTTTGATCATGTTCCACACCAGTTACGTGATGGATTCCATTCTTCATACCAGGGGTTACACGAGGTGATACACCATCTTCAGTGACTTCGTAACGTTTGAAGTACTCTTTCGCTTCAAGCTCTGGTAATTCCTCAGTCTGAAGCTTGCCACGGCGAATTTCTGTCTTACTGTAGTCTAGCGGTTGAACCGTTTGCTTACCAAGTGAAAGCTGCAAATCGGATAACACGATTACAGGACATTGATATTCTTCTGCGATGTTTAATGCTTCTACAGCATCATAGAACGCTTCTCCAGCAGTACTCGGTGCTATTACGACCTTTGGAATCTCGCCATGAGTACCGTAGATCATCGCCATCAAATCAGATTGTTCCTGCTTTGTCGGCAGACCTGTTGAAGGACCGCCACGTTGTGTATCTACGATTACAAGTGGAGTTTCTGTGATACCAGAAAGACCGATTGATTCCATCATAAGCGAAAGTCCAGGTCCTGCTGAGGCAGTGATTGTACGCACTCCTGCATAGTTAGCTCCGATCGCCATCGTCGCTGCTGCGATTTCATCTTCCGTTTGGATGACGGTTCCACCATACTTAGGAAGATGTTTAATCATATATTCCATGATTTCTGATGCTGGTGTAATCGGGTATGCAGACATGAATCGTACGCCACCAACCAAGAAGCCTAAGGAAATCGCATCATTCCCGATCATGAACATACGCTTCTTACCGTCAGCTTTTTCAAGCTGAAGCCGTTCAATAGAGCCACCTGCTTGCTCATTGAAATACTCTGCTCCCTGACGCAGCGCTTCCATGTTCTTCTCGACTACTTTTTCACCTTTACGTCCGTAAACCTCTTGGACGATTTCACGGTATTCTTCTGTAGATTGTCCAAGAATCGCACTTGTTGCACCAATGGCAACCATGTTTTTCATCAAAGAAGTGCCTAATTCATTTGCAATCTCAGTAAATGGAACCGCATACAACTTCGCTTTGCAATCTTCAGGTGCAGTCGGGTTGAATTTTGCGTCTGCAATGATCAATCCTTCTGCGTGCAACTCATGATAGTTTACATCGATCGTTTCCTGATCGAATGCCACCAAGATATCCAAATCATCCGATACCGCACCGATCTCTTTTGTGGAAACACGAATCTTGTTGTTCGTGTGACCTCCTTTGATACGTGACGAAAAGTGACGGTATGTATACAGATAATAACCTAATCGGTTTTGTGCAAGTGAAAAGACCTCACCAGTACTATCGATTCCTTCACCTTGCTGTCCGCCAACTTTCCATGAAAGTTGATCTACCATTTGAAACTCCACCCCTTTTATTGTTCCAATCAATATTTCAATCGTATAGATGTATTTTTTCAACCAAATCATCCGAGTAAAAAACCTCTAAAATTTGGGAAGAAAAATGATTAATAACGTCTACAATAATAGACCTAACACTATAAAAATGCAAGTATTCCACCGAAAAATTCTTCCATTCATTGGACAATTGGAAATTTACTAAAAATTGATCCGGTTATTGAAATTATCAAAGCAGAAACCTCTGACATGTGCTTCAGAGAAATGTTTCTGCAATTCGTTGATCAGCATCTCATAACCGAAATAGGTATCCAAGCCAATTACTGTTTCGGAGATTCCGTCGAAGTCGGACCCAAAACCGATGTTATGCACACCGCCTAATGAAGCGACATAATCGATATGCTTGAGGATTTCAGCGATCCGAACCGGTGAACGGGTTTTCAGGAAATACGGGACGAACGTTATCCCCATCACCGCATCTTTTTCGATCAAAGCGTTGATTTGTCGATCATTAAGATTCCTCGGATGGTTACATAGCTTCTTCACGTTCGAATGTGAAGCAATGACGTAATCTGTCAACTCCATCACATCCCAAAACCCAGCTTCGGCCAGATGAGAGACATCTGTCCATACTTTTTCTTCATCAAGGAGAGAAACAGCTTTTTTCCCCAGGTTTGACAGACCCGATTGCCTTATTTCACGAACGCCATCTGCAAGATCATTGGCGAAGTTCCACGTAAGTCCTACTGAACGAACACCAAGATGAAGCAACGTCCGTAACCTCGAGAGATCATTCGCAATCGGTCCACAGCCCTCCAGTGTGAGCATCACCCCGATATCACCTTCACCAAGTAAAGATATGTCTTCTTTCGTTTGGATAAGCTTCAAATCCGGATATGGCTTTACGATCTTTTCGTAAAAGATGTCAATCATTTCAATAGCAGCCTGAAATCTCGCATCCCCGACAACGTCCTCTGGGACGAAAACGGCGAAACATTGTACCTTCGCTCCCGCTTCTTTTAAACCAGGATAAGAGACTTGGAGATGGTCAGAATCAGAAAATGTCAACTGAGGATCTCGCCATAGCTTCAATAACGCATCACAATGGGCGTCGAATATTTTCATTATGTACCTCCTTAGTAAATGATGAACTTATCCATTGAAACTAGAAAAAACTTGGTCCCATCTGACGAGCAGGTGCCAAGCGAGTTCCATTATTCCATTTTGGACAAGAATCGTACTATACATACAATGATATATGCAATCCTGCTAGATTGAAAACCTTTCTTTCCGCTAACATCATGTTTCTCTAATATTCACTCCCCATCCGCTCCCCACTCATACTAGAAAATGTATTTATCATTAAGGATTCCCGCAGGAGTGTCTCAAGTTCCGCCCAATCAAATACTCTAAAAGAATCAACAATACGCATTGCAAAGCAACATATGCAAAAAGCCTGTTTGTCCATTAGAACAAACAGGCCACACATCATCATCTTGGTTCAACGATCAACTTGATTGCGGTTCTTTCTTCCCCTTCAATCAAGATATCTGTAAATGCAGGGATACAAATGAGGTCAACTCCACTGGGTGCTACAAATCCTCGAGCGATAGCTACTGCTTTCACAGCTTGATTCAAGGCGCCAGCACCGATTGCCTGTATTTCGGCTGCCCCTCTTTCACGGAGGACTCCGGCTAATGCGCCAGCTACAGAATTTGGATTGGACTTTGCTGAAACTTTTAATATTTCCATGATTTGTACCTCCTTATTGATATCCTACCACTTCTACTATATTCACGATGTGAGCTTGTATTCCTTTAAAAGTTCAAAAGCTCTTCCAAGACTATTCTGTGAAAGGATGATCATCGTTGATTTGGATCCTTTTAATCGATTTGGCTCTCCCAGTGTCCCGTTCAAGATCGATTAAGACTCCACTTAACTGTTCCCGCCCGTTTTCGACTTCAAACCTAACTGGTAAATTTGTTAAGAATTTTTTAAGAACAGCTTCTTTACTCATTCCGAGGATTCCATCATAAGGTCCAGTCATTCCGACATCTGAAATGTAAGCTGTACCTCCTGGCAGGACACGGTTATCGGAGGTCTGCACGTGTGTATGTGTCCCTACAACTGCCGATACTTGACCGTCCAAGTACCAGGCAAGTGCTTGTTTTTCACTTGTGGCTTCAGCATGGAAGTCGACAAATATGAAAGGAGTACGTGTTTTGACCTCATTGATTATTTCATCTGCTTTACGGAAGGGACAATCAAGGGGAGGCATGAACGTACGACCTTGAAGATTGACGACAGCTACTTCGATGTCGTTGATTTTCACGAAGGTATATCCTTGTCCAGGTGTCCCTTCTGGAAAGTTAGCTGGACGAACCATTTGCGGAACATCATCAATAAAGTTGAAGATCTCTTTATTGTCCCAGGTGTGGTTCCCCATTGTGATTGCTTGAGCACCCCATTGCTTCAAGTTTTTTGTGATCTTTTCTGTTATTCCACGACCATGAGCGGCGTTTTCTCCGTTAATGATGGTTAATGTAGGTTGATACTTGGTTTTCAATTTTGGAAGGTATGTTTCAACCATTGTTCGGCCAGGTGAACCGACAATGTCACCAATAAATAATATTCTCATTGATTATTACCCTTTCTATTGCAAGATTACTTATTCAGCATTATTTCTTCTAATATGCCACGTTGTGTGGCCAGTGTCCAATTGAAATGACATGCCATTTGATACGGTTTTAGACTTAATTTTAGGATTTTAGACTTATTTCCAGATTTTTAGACTTATCATGGAATTTTTAGACTTGTTTTCAGATTTTTAGACTTATCATGGAATTTTTAGACTTGTTTTCAGATTTTTAGACTTGTTTCTAATTTTTTTAACTTACATTTGGATTTTAGACATAGGGGAGGGCTATGGGAATCAATAAGTGCGAAAAATTAGCCAGGATAAAGAAAACTTGGCAAAGCCAAGCCTTTGGCGCAGGCTGAGCTTTAGCTGCGCTTATATTGAAGAAAGTATTTTATACTTTCTTTAAATGAAATAAATAAATAAATAAAGCGACGTTTCCGCCGCTTTATTTCGCATATTCAACTGCTCTTGTTTCCCGAATGACTGTAACTTTGATATGTCCAGGATAATCGAGTTCATCTTCAATTTTCTTGGTGATGTCCCGAGCCAAACGGTGGGATGCAATATCATCCACCATGTCTGGGCGTACCATGATCCGGATTTCACGTCCAGCTTGGATTGCAAATGATTTCTCGACACCATCGAAGGATTCAGAAATCTCTTCAAGCTTTTCAAGTCGCTTGATGTATGTTTCAAGCGTCTCTCTGCGAGCTCCAGGTCTTGCGGCAGATAAGGCATCTGCAGCGGCGACCAGAACCGCGATGATTGACGTTGGTTCAGTATCTCCATGGTGGGATGCAATACTGTTGATGACAATCGGGTGTTCCTTGTATTTCTGAGCAAGTTCTACACCGATTTCAACGTGACTTCCTTCCACCTCATGGTCGATTGCTTTTCCGATATCATGGAGCAATCCAGCCCGGCGAGCTACGTTTACATCTTCTCCAAGCTCTGCAGCCATCAATCCAGTCAAGTGAGCGACTTCCATTGAGTGCTTAAGGACGTTTTGACCGTAACTTGTACGATACTTCAAGCGTCCCAGGACCTTGATCAGGTCAGGGTGCAAGCCATGTACACCAATCTCAAATGTAGTCTGTTCACCGATTTCCCGGATATACTCGTCAACTTCTCTTCTGGACTTATCCACCATTTCTTCAATTCGTGCAGGATGGATCCGTCCATCGGAAACAAGTTTATCAAGTGCAATTCTTGCAATCTCTCTCCTGATTGGATCAAATCCGGAAAGAATGACCGCTTCAGGTGTATCATCGATTATCAGATCGATTCCCGTCAATGTTTCAAGAGTACGTATATTACGTCCTTCACGACCGATGATTCTACCTTTCATCTCATCGTTCGGCAGATTGACAACGGAAACAGTTGTTTCCGCTACGTGGTCGGCAGCACAACGCTGGATGGCAAGAGATAAAATCTCCTTCGCCTTCTTATCTGCTTCTTCTTTCGCGCGGATTTCACGTTCTTTAATCATAGCTGCAAGCTCATGATCGATTTCCGACTGGGCTTGTTCCATGATCATCTGCTTCGCTTCATCGCGTGAAACTCCAGATAGTCGTTCGAGTTCCAGTTGCTTTTGCTGCAACACCTGCTCCACTTTGCTTTCCATCTCTTCAATTTGTTGTTGTTTTTTGGTGAGAGTATCCTCCCTTTTTTCTAATGATTCCTCTTTCTTATCTAAGGTTTCACTTTTGCGGTCAAGGACCTCTTCTTTTTGTACCAATCGATGTTCTTGTTTTTGAAGTTCTGATCTGCGTTCGCGAATTTCACTTTCAGCTTCTACCCGTTGCTTATGCATCTCATCTTTCGCTTCGAGCAAAGCTTCTTTTTTGCTAGCTTCAGCTTCTCGTTTTCCATCTTCGATAATCTGTTTCGCCGCATGCTCGGCACTAGAAATTTTCGCTTCAGCAATTGATTTACGAACAAGATATCCAACAACTGCAAACACGATTGCAGAGACAAGCAAAATGGAGATGAGGACGATTATATCAATATACATACCAATCACCTCCTCTTGCTATCTAATTGTTGGGTGTAAATTTGAATAGTTTTCCATCAAGCTAGCTATTCACATACAGCGGTTTCATTGTTTAACAATTGTAAAAGTAATCAAACAATATACACTAATTGTATAGTTGTCTATTTTTAATGTCAAGAGCTGTCAATACAGAGTTTAGTTGGCAATGAAAAGTGTTTGGAATGCTCTCTGATTTCTAATGAAAATAAAAGAAGACCCGAAGCGATTCTCCAATCAATCTACGATTAGGAGGATACCTACGGGTCAACTTCCGTCAAATTATCATACTAATGAATCTTGTTCTTCTTTGTCTGAATCTTCTTTTGCAGCCGCTGTTTCCGTATTCAATTGGTAGTATGCGCGGACTTGCTGATAAATTTCGTTTTGGATCGCTTCGTTTTCCTTCAAGAACTGCTTTGCGTTCTCACGTCCTTGACCGAGACGATCACCATTGAATGAGTACCAGGCACCGCTCTTTTGGACAACATCAATTTCAGATCCGATATCAAGGATTTCTCCTTGTCTTGAGATTCCTTCTCCATACATGATATCCACTTCCGCTGTTTTGAACGGAGGTGCGACTTTGTTCTTGACGACCTTGATCCGTGTCTTGTTTCCGACCATGTCGTTACCTTGCTTCAACGTTTCTGCTCTTCGTACTTCCAGACGTACAGATGAGTAGAATTTGAGGGCGCGTCCACCAGGAGTTGTTTCTGGATTTCCGAACATGACGCCGACCTTCTCACGGATTTGGTTGATGAAGATCGCTGTTGTTTTTGATTTGCTGATCGCACCGGACAATTTACGAAGGGCTTGTGACATCAAACGAGCTTGAAGTCCTACGTGCGAGTCACCCATTTCTCCTTCGATTTCTGCTTTCGGTACCAGTGCAGCAACAGAGTCGATGATCAGGATATCGACCGCTCCGCTTCGTACGAGTGCTTCTGCGATCTCTAACGCCTGCTCCCCAGTGTCTGGTTGTGAAAGTAACAATTCATTGATATCCACACCAAGCTTTTCAGCGTAAACCGGGTCAAGAGCATGCTCAGCATCGATGAACGCTGCCTGCCCTCCATTCCGTTGTGCTTCCGCAATCGCATGCAGTGCTACGGTTGTTTTACCGGAAGACTCAGGTCCATAAACTTCGATGATCCTGCCCCGTGGATAGCCACCCACGCCAAGTGCGATATCTACTGCGAGTGATCCGCTTGAAGTTGTAGAAACGCGACTTTCCGTTTGTTCTCCCAACTTCATGACAGATCCTTTACCGAATTGCTTCTCTATTTGTCTTAATGCCATATCTAATGCAGCTTTACGATCACTCATGCAATCACTCCTTAAAATTAACTAACTTCATCATACCTTTTTTCATCTCGTTTGCCAATACTTTTTACGAACATTTATTCGCCTTTTTGCGAAATAGACTGTCCAACAAGTTCCTTTAATAAATAAAACAATCCATAATTGACTGTCCGGGTCCTGACTGCATTCCGATCACCAGCTAAACGAAGGGGATATACATCGGTCCCTTGGGAAGATGCTATTCCGATATAAACGGTTCCAGGAGGTTTGCCCTCCATTTCATTCGGTCCGGCTACTCCGGTAAAACTGATGCCATAATCACTGTTGAATAATTCACGGACATTTTCAGCCATCAATTTCGCACATGTTTCACTGACGGCACCATCGTTATCCAGGACTTCTTCGGGAATCTTCAGTTGATTCTTTTTGATCTCATTCTGATAGCAAATGATCCCGCCCTGCAAAACTTGTCCCGCTCCAGGCTGTTTCGTTAATGCATGTCCGAATAATCCACCCGTTAGACTCTCTGCACATGAAACAGTAAGTTCTTTGTCTTGTAATGTATCGAAAGTTTCATAGGAAAGCGTGGTGTCATTATAACCATAAAAGAAACTGCCGACCCGACCTAAAATCTCCCTCTCGAGTTCATCGATCATCGTTTTACCCTGCTCTTCGGTCTCACATTTGGCAGTCAATCTCAAGGTAACCTCGAAATTACCAGCAAGGGGTGCGATTGTAGGATTCGTCTGGTTTTCAATAAGGTCCATCAAATTCGTCTCGAGTGCCGATTCACCAATCCCATAGAATCGCAGGACGCGTGAAAGGATGCGTTCTACATCTTCACCTCTCACCTGTTGAATGTACGGAATCGCAAAATCAGTAAACATCGGTTTCATTTCCTTTGGTGGGCCAGGTAGGAGTATGTAAGTCTTGTTTTCTTGTTGCAAGGCAATTCCGGGGGCCATCCCGTTATTATTCGGTAATACTGCAGCACCTTCGAACACGAGGGCTTGTCTTCGATTATTCTCAGACATCGGTTGTTGGATTTTCTCATAATAGCCTTCAATGAAATCCATCGCTTCCTTATTTTCAATCAAAGGAAGTCCGAGATGTTCTGCAATCGTTTCTTTCGTGAGGTCATCCTTTGTGGGTCCTAAGCCACCGGTAAAAACCAACAAGTCAGAACGTTTTTCAGCGGTTTTAATCGTAGAAATCAACCGTTGTTTGTTATCCCCGACAACAGTATGGTGGAAAACATTGATGCCTAGATCAGCTAGCTGTTTAGAAATGAATTGGCCGTTCGTATTGGCGATTTGACCCAATAAAAGCTCGGAGCCAATTGCAATGATTTCTGCATTCATAGATTCTGCACCTCTTTTTGAAATTGTATCAGTTACATAAAATACATCTCTGGTAGAACCATTGTTGAAATGAATAAGGCTGACTTCACCTTATTTGTTGAGTCAGCCTTTTCTTTGTCGTTATTTCGACTTTAGCATAATGTGCTTGTTTTTCATAAAATAATCCCATCCGGAGTAGACCGTAATGATTGTTGCTGCCCATAGTGCAATGTCAGCAAAAGGAAATCCAACGATCGTGAACGGAACATTATGAAGTAATAATGCTGCAATTGCAATGATTTGGATCCATGTCTTCAATTTACCCATCTGACTTGCCGCAATGACATCCCCATCACCTGCTGCAATCAACCGTAGTCCTGTGACCGCAAATTCACGGCTAAGAATCAAAATGACCATCCAAGCTGGTGCAAGCTGCAGTTCAACAAGTCCGATCAATGCCGCTGTGATCAGTAACTTATCTGCCAGAGGGTCAAGAAATTTCCCTAGGTTCGTGACCAGGTTCAATTTCCTTGCATAATAACCGTCAATCCAATCTGTACATGATGCAATAATGAAGATAAGTGCAGCGATAAAATGATGTGTCGGTATCTCCCCGTTCATGACTTCAAATGTACCCCAGTCGAATGGAACGAGAAGGAAAACCATGAAAATAGGAATCAACACTACTCTTGATACTGTTATTTTATTTGGTAAGTTCATAACTGCCTCCTGTCGGTTATCGCTCAAGCATGTATATTTTACCACAAACGAAAGAAAAGCAAACAATGAATCATCTTTATGCTTTCTTTAAGTAGAGGCTTGTAATCTACAGTGTTGATTTCTGCAAAAATTCACTCCCTTTCCGCGGGTGATCCGCAAGCCTCCTCGCGAGTTCCTCGCTGGGGGATCTTGCCAGGCTCGCTGTTCCCACAGGAGTGTCGCGAATTTCACTCAATTAAACTCTATACGAATCAACATTATGCTTTAACAGAGCCTAAGTATAAAAAAGGACCGACTCAACATGTCAGTGTTTGCTGGTTGAGTCAATCCATTTGGTTATTGTGCTTCTGTTCCTTTTTGGTACTGGATGACGATTTTCTGATGAGGTCTCTTGGATGGTTCAACTGCGTAGGTGACTGATTCACCATTGACAGTGACTTCTACATGCTGAGTCGCACCGATATTGAATGTTACTTGAGTGAGATCTTTCAGATCGTACGAAAGCGGACCATCCTCTTTTTTGAATATTTTCCCGCCAGGTTGAATGTTTTCACCTGATTCATCCTTCACATCAATATAGGTTTCCCCATTTACTTTCAGCTCGACTTTGAACTCGTCTGTTCCTGATAAGGAATAGGTTTTGATGCTTCCTTCTGAAGATAGTTCCTCTAGCTTTTGCTCTGGGGCTTCTTCTTCAGATTGGGTTTCAGTTTCATTCGTTCCATCATCTTCTGAGCCTTCATTGTCTTCTTCATTATTGTCGTCCGTACCTTCGGTTGTATCTGAGGATTCTTCCGGTGGTTTCTCTCCTTCAGCACTTTCATAATTGTCGACATTATCTTTATTCGGTTCAGAACTGCTGTTGCCACCGTTATTCTGTACTACCCAGTAAAAGGCGATTAATAGAGCGGTTAATAAAACGGCTGTTAATAATAATGGGACGACCTTGGCCAATTTATTATCTTTCGGCACATTTGCTTTAGGTTTTGAGGATCTGGGTGCGAATTCAGTTGGCCCTTCTTTTGAAGCGGGCACTTCACTCGCATGTTCTTCAAAAAGCATATCGGGATCCAGACCGACTGCTTCAGCATAGTTTTTAATGAATGCTCGGGCGTAAAATGCTCCCGGAAGGACGGAGTATTTTCCCTCTTCGATCGCTTGAAGGTACCTCTTCTGAATCTTCGTCTTGTCTTGTAACTCTTCGTATGATAACTGTTTTTCCAACCGCGCTTCTTTCAAGCGCTGACCAAGCTCTGTCATACTTGCTACCACCTGCCACTATTCAAAGTCAAAACCAAAGGATGTAGGGTTTGTATCTTCAACGACATCATAAGTAATTTCTTCCTCAGGGTTATTTCGGAGTTCAATAATATAATCAAAATCATCAAGCGTGTACTCTGAATCCCTTACGAAAATATCCGGGTGTTCAACGATTTTGGTTGCTGGTAGTCTCATGACTTCACGAATCAGCTGCCAATGTTTTTCTGACGACCGCTTTAAAGAAACGATCCCATCAACTAAAAACACATGGTCATTGCTGTATTCATCGTCTGCCAATTGGCTGCGTATCGTTTGTTTCAGAAGTGTTGAAGAAACGAAAATCCATCGCTTGTTCGCACATACACTTGCTGCTACGATCGATTCAGTTTTCCCGACACGAGGCATCCCGCGGATACCTATGAGTTTGTGCCCATCAACCTTGAACAATTCAGCCATAAAATCAACAAGCAATCCAAGTTCATCCCTGACAAACCGGAATGTCTTTTTATCATCAGCATCTCTTTGTATGTAACGTCCATGTCTGACCGCTAAAATATCTCGGAGCTTCGGTTTCCTCATTTTCGTGATCGTAATGTTGTCCATCGTCTCAAGGATAGTCTTCAGACGTTCGACTTGTTCAGAATTATGAACCAACAACAACATTCCGCGCCTCATATTGTCAACGCCGTTGATTGTAATAATATTTATCCCTAACATACCGAGCAAAGAAGAAATATCACCTAGAAGCCCGGGACGGTTTTTATGTATTTCATATTCTAAATACCATTCCTGTTGTTCCATTAGTCATCTCCTTCGCTGTTCACCAATATCCGACATCCTTTTCTCTAATGATAAATGATTTTCCACATTAAGAAAAGTAAAATTAAAGAAAACTTGGCAAGTCTTAAACGGAGTGCAAAGAATTGCCTTAGTTCCCGTTATGCCACGAGATGCAAAGAAAACTTGGCAAGTCTTAAGCAAAGTGATAAGAACTGTCTTGGTTTCACGAAAAAAGGCTGATCCTCTAATGGAATCAGCCCGTTTTCAACTATCGTCTTTCTTGTACAAGCTTGACCATCATGCTTGCGATTGAATGACGCTCTTCTTCATCGGCAACATGCCAAAGGTCAGCAAGTACTTTTTCTTCTGCATTCTTCGGTTCAACCTGATCAGCAAGGTATCCTCCGATTTCAGTAGCGATTTCTGTAATCGCTCCATCCTTCATACCTTTTTCCTCTGCTTGTTGTAAACGTTGGCTGAGGAAGCCTTTCCACTCATTCCAGTTATCAAGAACAGACATGTCTAGTCCCTCCTAGAAAAAATAAAATCGTTCAAGCATTATCATGTCTCAAAAAGTGGAAAGTATGCATCGTTTTTCAACAAGGTTTTTAGTAAAGCATTGCTCGTTTTTATTGTTAATTTATACAAAATTAACTCCGCGGCGTTTCGCAGCCAATTTTTTTAAAACAGTCCTTCAACAATACCAAGCACCGTTTACCGGGAGGATATGGCCTGTCACATAGGATGATTTTTTGGAAACCAAATATCCAACCGCATCAGAGACTTCTTCCGGAAGCCCGAAACGCCCAATCGGTATTTCATCTGAGATCGCTTCCAGCTCTTCATCAGAAAGATGTTCATTCATTTTTGTTGCAATGATCCCTGGAGCGACAGCATTGACTCGAATCCCACTCGGCGCCAATTCTTTTGATAATGCTTTTACCATCGTATTCATACCGCCTTTCACCATTGAATAGAGAACCTCACAGGATGCACCTGTCTGTCCCCAAATCGACGTGATCATGACGATCGACCCTTGTTTCTTTTCAATCATCGAAGGCAGAAGTTGTTGTATGAGCTGGAATGGGCTTTTTAATTGGAGCTGCACCATCCCATCAAGTTCCTTTTGAGCCACATCCGTTATCAATCCAGTATGTGAGCTCCCGCAATTATAAACGAGTACGTTGACCGGAGTTTTAATTTGTTGGGTTAAAATCCCTGGTCCGTCCGGTAAAGCTAAGTTCGAATTGATCAATTTACATTCGACCGAGTCCGCAAATTCCATCTGTAATTTTTCAACAGCCTCTTTATTTTGATAATAGTGCAGATACATGTTGTACCCTTGAGAAGCCAATTCTCTTGCGATTGCTTGTCCGATTTCCCCGCTTGCTCCAGTGACTAAGGCATAGGTTTTCATAGTGTCCCCTCCCATCTGAAATTTCTGTACTTAGTCCCGATAAAATCCCTTAGCGATGGCTGAGCCTAAGTCGTGCTTATATTGAAGAAAGTATCTATACTTTCTTTAAATGAAACATAAAGCAGAGACTGACTTTTTCAGTCAGCCTCACTTTTCCCCCAATATTCTCAACTGCTTTTTGGTCGTACTTGACAGCTTGTAAAAGCTTTTTCCTTAAAGTGATCACTCATTATCTTTTGGAGATCATCAGGTGTGATTTTCGCATACATTTCAACGACGTTGAACAGATTCATATCTCCGAATTGAAAACGGGTGAATTGATTGGCGATATATTCTGGGGAATTCATCGATCTCAGGAAACTCCCCATTTTCTTTTTCTTCAAACGTTCGATTGAGTCAGGATCAATTCCTTTTGATTTGGTCGCTTCAATCATTTCAAAAATACGTTCCGTCAAGCGGTCCGGATCGCTTGTTTCTCCGCCTATGAGTGAGAAACCGAAATCAGATTCCTCTGTATAATCGAACGAAAATGATTGATCGATCAAGCCTTCATCGTATAATTCCTCATAATTGTCTGAGCTTTGGCCGAACAAATAATCTAGCAGAAGATTCATGCTTAATTCGTATTTAAGGCGTTCCTCACCTAAACGATTAGGTGTCGCCTCTTTAAACCCAACCATACACTTCGGTGTTTGTACAGTCATTTTAATGACCGATTTCTTATTTGCAACTTCAGGTGGTTCATCTTCAAAAAAACGCTCGATTTTCTCAGGTGCTGCAAAATCTTTTCCATCCTGATTCTCTTTTACGAGACCCATTATTTCTTTAACATCGACATTACCGACGACAAATAAGAGCATGTTGCTTGGATGGTAAAAAGTTTCGTAGCATGTGTACAGTGAATCTTTTGTAATCTTCGCAATGGAAGAAACGGTTCCTGCAATATCGATCTTTACCGGATGATGATGGAACATGTTTTCGATTACACCGAAGTACACACGCCAGTCAGGATTATCATCATACATCTCAATTTCCTGTCCGATGATCCCTTTTTCTTTCTCTACAGTCTTTTCAGTGAAATAAGGCGCTTGCACGAAATCAATCAATGTCTTCAGATTTTCCTTTACATTCGATGTACTGGAAAAAAGATAAGCCGTTCTTGTAAAGGATGTGAAAGCATTGGCTGATGCCCCTTGTTTGCTGAAATCCTGGAAAACATCGCCGTGCTCTTTTTCAAACAATTTATGTTCTAGAAAATGAGCGATGCCATCCGGAACTTTGACAGGCTCATTTGAACCAATCGGTGTGAAATGATTATCGACTGAACCATATTTGGTCGTAAAGGTTGCATACGTCTTATTGAACCCTTTTTTCGGTAAAACATATACCTGAAGTCCATTGTCTAATGTTTCGGAATAAAGGGTTTCTTGCAGTTGATCGAAATGCGTTTCATTCATGGTTATTGACCCTCCCCTTTAAGGAAATAGATCGTATCAAGCGTGACGGTTTCGGCAGCTTTCTTGACATCGTCCATCGTTACCGCCTGAATCCCCTCTATCCACTCATCGATGGAACGCTCAATGCCGGCTACTTTTGAATGATATAACAGGTCCACCCAACTGTTCGGGTTATCCACAGACTCGAGCAGTTGATTCCGCAACATCTCCTTAGTCTGAGAAAATTCAGCGTCTGTAATATCACCATCCTTCATCTTTTCCATCTGTTCCTTAATAATTGAAACTGCTTTTTCATAATTTTTGAATTCGATTCCTGACATGACAAACAGGGCACCTACATGACTTTCAATCCTCGAAACTGCATAGTACGCAAGACTCGCCTTTTCACGGACATTGATAAACAATTTCGAATGTGAAAATCCACCGAATATTCCATTGAAGACCTGAATGGCATAATACTCTGGATCGGAAAACGTAATGGATGTCCGATAACCGATATGGAGCTTTCCTTGTTTGATGTCCTGTTCATCAAAAACAACATTCTCCTGTGTCCTGTTTTCGATTTCAGAGGAAGGTGATTCATCAGCATTGAACCGTTCACTCAGTTCGAGTCTCGAGAGAACTTTACGTTCTACTTCCTCACCATCGATATCTCCGACAATATAGATATCGATTTCATCTTTATTCATTACGTCCTTATAGTAGTTGAAAAGTTCTTCTGCCGTAATGGCATCGACCTCTTCTTCTTTCCCATAGGCATGTTGTGCATACGGGCGGCCTTTGAACATTTCTTCTACAAGACGTTTATTCGCAAAACGCATTTTATCATCATAGATCGATTGGATTTTCTGTTTCAAGACCCGTTTTTCTTTTTTTACATTATTCTCATCGAATTTCGTGCCATCGTTCAATGGCTGCAACATCACTTCAGATAAGAACTCAAAGGATTGATCGAGGAGCTGTGTATTATCTAACAGAAACTTTTCATTCGAAACATCCATACGGATCGTGATGATCTGGTAATCCCCTTTTTTAGCGACAGAAGTTACGAATCCGGCACCGTACATATCTTCCAATAGTCGATGGATATGTAATGATGATGGATACGATTTGGTGCCAGCTTTCAAGACTTGCGCTAACAACGCCCGTTTTGTTACGTTCTCTTCTTCAATCTTACGTTTTATCTGGATGGAAATCGTCGTTGTCTTATATTTTTCTGTTTCAATCAGATGCAGTGTGTACCCCTCCGTAGGTACCACTCGAGGTTCAGTTGTCCTTGTCATATCTTCAACCTCTCCTTTGCCAGGTTTTCTGTTGATAGCTTACCCATTTATTCCCGAAACATGAACTCTCATCATTATAATACTCTTTAATGAGATTTTCATAACGAAAGGCAAGCTAATTACAACCGCTAGACTTATACTTTTTTATCTTCTAGGCTCTGCAGTTTTAAATTGTTGATTTCTGCGAAATTTCCAAAGATTGCCATTAAACATACCCACCATTTAAAAAGGCTGATTTCGCAGGACAAGGAAAGCTTCGGCAGCGTTACATCGCACGAAGAAAATGCGATTTTCATTTTCGAGGAGTCTCGCACCTTGCTCTCCAATCAACTTGCACAAGGTGAGTCTATACAAAAATCCCCCAAAAGCAACAATCTTTAAGAAAAAAGCCTTTAAAAAAGAACTCCTCATACTATGAGAAGTTCTCTATCCATTATCGTTTTCCTTTTTCGTATGGTTTTCCGATTGCTTTAGGTGCGTCTGCACGGCCTACAAAACCAGCTAGTGCAAGGATCGTCAGCACATATGGCGAAATAAGCAAAATGACGTGTGGTATTTCTTTCAGCAAGGGTATTTGTTGACCTGTAATACTCAACGATTGAGCAAACCCGAAGAACAATGCTGCGCCTAATGCGCCAAGCGGGTGCCACTTTCCAAAGATCATTGCTGCAAGGGCCATGAATCCTTGCCCTGCGATCGTCGAGTGTGTGAAGTTCCCACTAATCGAGGTAGCGTAAACCGCACCACCAAGCCCTGCGAAAGCACCACTTAGCATAACTGCAATGTAACGCATCTTCGTTACATTGATCCCCATTGTATCTGCAGCCATCGGATGCTCACCGACAGCACGTAAACGAAGTCCGAAAGGTGTTTTGAACACGACGAACCAGACAACGAAAGCCAGTGCCACAGCTAAAAATGAGGTTATATAGGCATCACCAAAAAGTAACGGGCCGATAAAAGGGATGTCAGATAGTATTGGAATATCCGATTTAAAAATCCGTTCGTTCAAATACGGCGTTTGACCAGCATCAAAGATTTTTTTTACTAAGAAAAGTGTCAAACCTGCTGCAAGGAAATTCAATGCAACGCCGCTGACGACCTGGTCAGCACGGAACGAAATGCTTGCAACTGCGTGCAACAGTGAAAAAATCGCCCCGATTACGATTGCAGCCAGGAAAGAGAACCAAGGTGATGCACTTCCAAATCCCCAGGTTTCTCCATAGAACGTGAAGACGGCTCCGACAAAGGCTCCCATCATCATGAGCCCTTCCAAACCGATATTGACAACTCCGGATCGTTCACTGAAAACTCCACCAAGCGCAGTCAGGATTAAAGGGGCAGCAGCAAAGATGGCTGTAGGTATGATAATTTGTAATATCTGCATGAGATCCATCTAGATTTTCCCCCTTCTGTTAATCCGGTTTCGCAGCCAGTATACAAGATAGCTGGAAGCTACGAAAAAGATGATTAGTGAAATGACAATTGTGATCAATTCAGGAGGGACTTGCGCCATCGCCTGCATATTCAATGCTCCGATTTTCAATCCTCCGAAGAGGGCAGCAGCAAGGATGATTCCAATCGCACTATTCGCTCCAAGAAGCGCTACAGCAATTCCATCAAATCCGACACCAGTAAAGGCAGCATTAATTGTCATATATTGATACGTCCCAAGACCTTCCATGGCACCTGCAACACCAGCAAATCCACCTGAAATGCACATGGATAAGATGATATTCTTCGAAACACTGATTCCTCCATAGTCAGAAGCATGCTGATTGAATCCGACTGCACGCAGTTCGTATCCAGTCGTCGTCTTCCATAACAAGTACCACATCAAAACCGCAGCCAATATGGCCACGATAATGCCATAGTGAAACCTCGAAAAATCCGTTATTTCTTGTAAAAACAGTGATGACAATGAAGCTGAAGACTGGATAACTTCAGTCCGTTCTCCTGGCGCTAACAAATGAGTTCGAATGATTGCGTTGGTGACATGCAAAGCGACATAGTTCATCATGATCGTGGTAATGACTTCATGTACTCTGAATCTTGCTTTCAAATAGCCAGGTACAAGCCCCCACAATGCCCCAGCAACTGCTGCCGCAATGATAGCGAGCGGAATATGGATGAAAGCAGGGACCCCTTCAACAACGATTCCTACATAAACAGAAGCGAGCCATCCCACTAATAGCTGACCTTCTACACCGATGTTAAACAACCCTGTTCTGAAAGCGAATGCGACAGCAATTCCTGATAAAATCAGCGGTGACATCTGTCTGATTGTTTCTCCGATATAATATGGATCTGTGAAAATTACACTGAACAGAGAGGAGTATGCCAGCAGCGGATCATATCCACTTGTAACCATGATAATTCCGCCGACGAGAAGACCAAGCGCAACTGCAATGACAGGTACGCTGAGCTTGAATAGAATTCTTTGCAGTTTCACTTACTTCTCCTCCTTCTCTGTCTGTTTCGAACCAGCCATCAGCAAGCCCAAGTCTTGTTCGGACACTTCTTGTGGATCAACGATCGCTATGATTTTCCCTTCATATATGACAGCAATCCGATCACTCACATTCATGATTTCTTCAAGTTCAAATGAAATGAGCAAGACAGCTTTATTGGCATCTCTTTCTTCAATAAGCTTCGAATGGATGAACTCGATCGCTCCGACGTCAAGTCCCCTTGTCGGCTGTGCGGCAATCAACAGGTCAGGACTACGGTCCACTTCACGAGCTATGATCGCTTTTTGCTGATTCCCTCCGGATAAAGCTCTCGCTTCCGTATGTACACTCGGTGTACGTACATCGAACTGCTCAATCAACTGTTCCGCCTTATTGAAAATTTCTGTTGCTTTGAGCTGTTTGTATTTGGAATACGGTTTTTTGTAGTAGGTTTGCAAAACCATGTTTTCACCGATGGAAAAATCAAGGACAAGACCGTGTTTATGACGATCCTGCGGAATGTGACCTACTCCCGATTCTGTGACTTTACGTGGTTTAAGATTGGTTATTCCTTTACCATTCAATCGGATTTCTCCACTGTCCGCTTTGCGTAAACCTGTAATCGCTTCAATCAATTCCGTCTGGCCGTTGCCATCTACCCCTGCGATTCCGATGATTTCCCCTGCGCGAATGGTCAAATCCAGACCGTTGACAGCTGGTACGCCGCGAGCATCTTTCACCACAAGGCTGTTTATCTCAAGAACTTCCTGCTGAGGATTTCCCTTTTCTTTTTTCGTGGTGAACGATACATCACGCCCAACCATCATCGAAGCTAATTCTTCGCGATTTGTATCTGCTACATCAACAGTACCGATTCCTTTCCCTCTGCGGATGACCGTACAACGATCGCAGACTTCCATGATCTCCTTCAATTTATGGGTGATCAGGATGATCGATTTGCCTTCAGCAATCAGACGTTTCATGATTTGGATCAATTCTTTTATTTCCTGAGGTGTTAACACAGCTGTCGGTTCATCGAAGATCAGAATTTCCGCTCCACGGTACAACGTTTTTAAAATCTCCACACGCTGTTGCATCCCTACAGAAATATCCTCGATCTTTGCATATGGATCAACACGCAATCCATATTGTCTGGATATTTCTTCGACTTTCTTTGCTGCTGATTTGATATCGACCTGTGCACGCCGTTTCGGTTCCTGTCCAAGGACGATATTTTCAGTAACAGTAAAGTTTTCTACGAGCATAAAATGCTGATGGACCATACCAATTCCCAAATTGTTCGCGATGTTCGGATCTGTGATCTCCACCTTCTCACCGCGTACACGTATTTCACCTTTTTCAGGCTGATACAGGCCGAATAGCACATTCATCAATGTGGACTTCCCTGCACCGTTTTCTCCCAACAATGCATGGATCTCGCCCTTTTGAACCTGTAAAGTTATGTTGTCATTGGCAACTATGCCAGGAAACTCTTTGCGGATGTCCCGCATTTCAATGACGTATTCCAACTGTCATCACTCCTACTATGTTGTTGCGTTTGCATAGATTGAACAGCATTCTTTCTTATATCCTCAATGGCTCTTAAGTGTAACAAGAGAGTCTGGGGAATATCCGACATACCTTTGTTACACTCAAGAACTTAATGCTGGATGAGTCGATCATCAAGGAATTGAAAACTGTTCAATTGCATAAAAAGGGGGTTGACTCAAAGAATGATGGGTCAACCCCTCTGTATAGAGCTATAGATTACTTTTCGCTTTTGAACGCTTCGTATTCTTCAGCTGTCTTAGGTACTTCAATCTCACCTGCAACGATTTTCTCTTTATATTCTTTAACCATTGTCAGTGACTCTTCTGTAACGTTATCTTCTGTTGGAGCGATTCCGACTCCATCTTGCTCAAGACCGAACTCGACGATTTTGCCACCCGGGAAGTTTCCGTCCTTCGTTTGGGTAGAAACTTCAAATACAGCGGTGTCTACACGTTTCACCATTGAAGTAAGGGTTACACTCTTGTTGTTCTCTTTGTCATAGATCCCTTCTTCGAATTGGTCACGGTCAACACCGATCACCCATACATCTTCACCGTTCTTCTTACGGTTGATTGCTTCTGTGAACACTCCTGCACCCGTTCCTCCTGCTGCATGATAAATAACGTCTACATCTTTACCATACAGTGCTGAAGCAATCGTGGCACCTTTAGCAGCATCGTTGAAATCACCAGCATATTGAGTCAGTACTTCAGCATCCGGGTTTGCAGTCAAAACCCCAGCAAGGAAACCATTCTCAAATTTAGAAATAAGTTCACTTTCTACACCGCCGATGAACCCGACTTTATTCGTTTTCGTCTGCAATCCAGCTACCAATCCTACGAGGAAAGATCCTTGATGCTCCTTGAATGTGATACTTGCCACGTTTTCAAGTGGATTTCCTTCTTTATCGACAGCTACGCTATCAACAAGTGCAAATTGTGCAGCCTCTTGTTGTTGTGCGACCTTTTGAATGTCTTCTTGCATCAAGAAGCCGATTCCGTAAATCAAATCATAATTTTGACGGACCAAGTTGTTCAAGTTCGGACGGTAGTCACTTTGCTTTTCTGACTGTAAGTATTTGTAACCTTTTTTCTCTTCCAGGTCGTTTTCATCACCAAATGCTTCAAGACCTTCCCAAGCAGATTGGTTGAACGACTTATCGTCTACTCCGCCAGTGTCTGTAACCATTGCGACTTTAAAGCCGTCATCCTTCTTATCCCCTGATGCAGCTTCATCACTGCCACAAGCCGAAAGCAATGTTCCAGCCGCTAAAACCATAGACATCAATAACCCATAACGCTTTTTCATTCCGTACATTTCCCCCTTAGTGTATTATCAAAATTTCATAAATTTCTAAAAGCTAAGCGCTTTCAAACAACCCCCTGACCACCTCCTTAAATTCACCGTTTATCATTCGATGCCATTTTGAACTTCCTTTCACACCCGACGTCTGACAACGTGGAAATCAAACTTATCAGCCCTAAAGTAATTCACCGAATATAACACAGGAATATCATTCTGATCATAATGCATTTGCTTCAATACGAGCAGGGATGATTCCGGTGGACATTCCAGTACGTCTGAAACCTTGTCGTGATACCCTAAAGGTTCGATATGAGTAACCGCATACAATACTCGGCTATTAGACTCTTTTTCTAGCAAATTGAACAGTGATTCTTCTTCCATCGATTTGTAATTGGTTGGCATCAATTTAGCAGGGACCTGATCAAGACAATAAATGACAGGTTGTCCATCTGCCGTACGAACTCGTTCCACTACTACAAGTTCATCTGGAGCTTCAAGGTTGAACTGCTGGATTTCTTCGTCCATCGCTTCTCTCGTATCTGATGATAAGAAGATTGTGCCTGGTTTCTGTCCACCTCGTTCAATCATTTCAGTGAGACTGAAGAGCTCTTCGATCCCAGATGAGAAAACGGGTCGAGTACGTACGAAAGTACCTACACCATGCCTTCTGACGACGACATTCTCATCTTCTAGTATTCGCAGCGCTTCTCTAAGTGTTGCGCGGCTGATACCTAACAGCTTCGATAATTCAAACTCGCTCGGAAGTCTTTCCCCTTCCTGATAGACCCCTGATTCAATATCTTTCTTTAATCGATCTATTACTTGTAAATATAATAGACGATGGTCCGTTTTAATGGTCACACGTCTTCACCCCAAGTGTATTGCATTCTATTCTGTTTATTTAACAATATTCGACAATACTATATCATTTTTACATCAATAAATAAATACTATTTTTACATTATATATAAAAATGTTACGATAATATTTCAAATCTGACATGCTATTTGATAATAAAGGCTGTTTTCGCAAACTTTGTTGCTCTTGCACTTAAAGAAAGTATAAAATACTTTCTTCAGTATAAGGGCAACTAAGGCTCGACCTACAAAAGGCTTGGTCTCGCCAAGTTTTTTTAAGAGCCGTTGAATTCCGCTCCAGGATGCCCGCTTTCCGCGGGGCGTGCGGTGAGCCCACTCGTCGCCTTTGCGACCTCAGGAGTCTCCTTTTCAAGGAAGCATTTGTGCTCCTGCGTCTAAAAAGAAAGTCCTGTCGATGTGAGCTTCCTCGTCGCATGCCTTGCGAGGAGATTATTCAGGTAGTAGGCACGCTGATCCCGCTGGAGTCTCGCACCTTGCTCTCCAATCAACATGCACAAGGTGATTTTTTAAAATGACCCAAAAGCAACAATCTTTTAGAAAAGAGCCATAATTAAAGCATCAACGAAATGTCATTTACATTTATCAGCTGAGTTCAAATTATACGTCCAGTAAACATAGAAAAAGTGCCTGACACTTCGGAATTCAGAGCGTCAGACACTTATCATTTCTCATTTTCTTTAACTGGATGAAGCATCCTGATCTATACTTGAAATGAGTACCTCTCTCGGTTTGCTACCTTCATAGGGACCGACAATGCCTCTGGCTTCCATTGCATCAATCAGTCTTGCAGCTCTTGTGTATCCTATACGGAAACGCCTCTGAAGCATGGAAACTGACGCTGTTTGCATATCGACAATCAAATTCACTGCATCATCAAAAAGTTCATCTTCTACTTCTTCCACTTTCTGATCAGGTTCATCGGTCGGGATCATTTCTTCCTGATACTTCGCTTTTTGCTGTCCAATGACGAAATCGACTATTTGTTGCACTTCTTCATCAGATAAAAATGCACCTTGTACACGTGTCGGTTTGTTTGAGCCGATTGGGAAGTAAAGCATGTCACCTTTCCCTAGAAGCTTTTCAGCCCCTCCCATATCTAAAATCGTTCGGGAATCCGTTGAAGATGAAACGCTGAATGCGATCCTTGATGGAATGTTTGCTTTGATGACACCCGTGATGACATCAACTGAAGGTCTTTGTGTTGCGATGATCAAGTGTATTCCAGCAGCACGGGCCATCTGCGCAAGCCTAGTAATCGCATCTTCAACGTCACCAGAAGCGACCATCATCAGATCAGCGAGTTCATCTACGACGACAACGATATATGGCAGTAAAGCCTGCTTAGCATCCGATTCCTCATTTTGTTTTTTGATCAAGTTGTTATAGCCTTCAATATTCCTTGTCCCGCTATGTGAAAACAATTCATATCGACGTTCCATTTCATTGACGACCCGCTTTAATGCTTGTGCAGCTTTTTTCGGTTCAGTCACAACTGGAGCAAGCAGATGAGGAATACCGTTATAGACATTCAATTCGACCATTTTCGGATCGATCATCATCATTTTCACTTCATGCGGTTTCGCTTTCAACAAAATACTTGTTATGATTCCATTCACACATACACTTTTACCACTACCTGTCGCCCCTGCAATCAACAAGTGAGGCATTTTGCTCAGGTCAGCAAGAATCGGTTCGCCGGAAATATCGCGACCTAAACCAATACTAAGCTTAGCATTTAAATCGTTGCGCTTTGTATCCACTACTTCTCTCAATGAAACCATCGCCACTTCCTGATTCGGCACTTCGATTCCGATTGCCGATCTTCCTGGAATCGGCGCTTCAATACGCAGATCTTTTGCTGCAAGGGCCAATGCGAGGTCATCTGTCAAATTCACGATTTTACTTACCTTCACACCAATTGCCGGCTGTACTTCATATTTTGTGACAGCAGGACCCAAATGGACTTTAACTACCTTCGCTTTTACCCCGAAGCTTTCAAACGTTCGTTCCAGCTTCCTCGTGTTTTCCGAAACATGTTGTCTTTCCCGATGTTGGCCGGATTTAACTGGTCTGCTCAGCAAATCATAAGGAGGGAGCTCATAGGATTCATTCTCCACCTCAGCAACAGAAAATCCGGACGTGACTTCGCCAGAATCTATACTCGAATTGCTGGCAGGTTGGGATGGTTTTTTGTTTTCTTTTTCAGCATGAGCCTTTTGCAGTTCCTTTTGTTTCAACTCTTCGAACTCGAATGCTTCCTGATAGCTGTTTTCAGTGAAATCTTCAATGATCGGTTCAGAGTAAGTTTCCTCATCAAACTCTTTCTGATCATCGGCTTCTTTTTTATCCTTGGTTGTCCGTTTGCCCCTCGTCTTCCGTTCTTTCTTACGTGCTTCTTGCTTCTGTTCTCGCTTGCTCTGAAAATGATCCTTCCAATCACTATATGTATTCATGATGAAGTTCTTTAATGGTACCACGACTTTAGCGAGAATATCATTCATGGACAATCCTGTGATAAGCAAGATCGCGATGATCCACATGAAGAAAATGATGACCTGTGTACCTTCTGGTGCAAACAAGACATAAGTGAACGCGAAGCCAAAAGCTCCGATCATACCGCCACCTAAATCGTAGGTTCCTGGATCAGATCCCTGGTAGCGCAAAAACAATTCCCAAGTATTCTGGATGACAGAAGGATTTTCCCATTCGCCATTTCGAGATAACAGATCGAAAAGCTTAACATGGCTTTGCAATAATAAACCGAGGACAAACAAGTAAACACCGCTTAACCGGCGTGTAAAAAAGTTTGGCCATGCCCGCTTCCAAATGATATAGATGGAGAGGACAAAGACTCCTAATAGCAAGATCCCATACCATTCCCCGCCTAATAAACGGAACAATCCAGCAAAAATATTCCCCACTTTGCCGAATTCCGCAGCTGCAATCAACGTCATCGCAAGCAATAGAAGTCCGAAAACTTCAAAAGAAAGCTGCGATTTCCAACCTGACGACTTTTTATTCTTCTTTTTTTTCCTTTTTGCCATTTTTTCACCTCTCATGCGATTTACTCTGTCTGGATGTATGTATTTGGTGATTCACATTTACTTATGTATTGCAAAAGGGCTGACCCTGTTAAAGCGGGACTGTGTTAACACTTCAATGACTGGAAACCGTGTTAAACGAGTCGGACACTTATGGGTCAACCCACTATAAGTAGTGTTATTATAACATACTGGAATTCTGGGAACTAGATGGACTTTGATCATAGTTGTAGCTCTTCTTTAAAATCGTGCCTGGCTGAAAATTTGGATCAAGATAATGGTAAGGATCCGTACTTAAGAGATTCACAATCCTGCATTGATTTCCGTCTAGATGCTCCACCATCATCGAGACCCCATTCATTTCGATCATAGCGTGTTTTTCATAATCTTCATTGGCTACATTGAAGACAAGTTCATTGGGCATCGAGGTATATAGAATCATTGGACCAGATCCTGTTCTTCTTCAGGCTTTTCGGGTTTTTCAGCTTTTATAAGCTCATTCAGTTTCTTCATTGCTTTTCCGAGGCCCCCAACTTCATCAATCAATCCATAAGCCACTGCATCGTCCCCTACTACATTCGTTCCAATATCACGAGTAAGATTTCCTTTCGATAACATCAATTCTTTGAACTTCTCTTCTGGAATGTTCGAGTGTTTCATAACAAAACTAATTACCCTTTCCTGCATTTTATCCAGATACTCGAATGTTTGAGGCACACCGATCACTAATCCAGTCAGACGCACAGGATGGATCGTCATCGTAGCTGTTTCAGCAATGAATGAATAATCCCCTGCCACAGCGATTGGAACTCCAATAGAGTGCCCACCGCCAAGGACAAGGCAAACTTTTGGTTTTGATAAAGAGGCAATCATTTCCGCAATGGCCAATCCTGCTTCAACATCTCCCCCCACAGTATTGAGGATTACTAGTAGACCTTCGATTTTCGGGTTCTGTTCTATTGCCACAATTTGAGGGATCATATGCTCATATTTAGTCGTCTTATTATTGGGAGGAAGCTGGACATGCCCCTCGATTTGCCCGACAATCGTCATACAATGGATATTGGATTGCTCCATTTGTGGTACATTCGTCTGTCCCATTTGCTGGATTTTATTGATCAGTGACGAGGAGTTTTCCTTATCCTGTTCTTGTTTATTCGGTTTTTGAGGTTGTGTTGGTTGAGTTGGTGTGACTTCATCGTTATTCGCATTCTGCTGCTCGTTCATGGGCGGACTCCTTTCACAACAATTACTTTTCCTTTAGTATTGTCTTATTCGGAATCATTCTATCCATCATGAAACGAGAACTTCTGATCTTGCGATTTTAAAGGTTCATTATGGGCAAATCACCGATAAATTACGTATTTGCACCGTAATGTCAATCAAAAGAAATGGCTTCTTTCGCAAACTTTCTTGCTTTTGCACTTAAAGAAAGTATAAAATACTTTCTTCAGTATAAGGGCAACTAAGGCTCGACCTACAAAAGGCTTGGTCTCGCCAAGTTTTCTTTAAAAGTCGTTGATTTCCGCTCCAGGATGCTCGCTTTCCCCGGGGCGTGCGGTGAGCCCGCTCGTCGCCTTGCGACCTCAGGAGTCTCCTTTTCAAGGAAGCATTTGTGCTCCTGTGTCTACAAGAAAGTCCTGTCGAAGCGAGCTTCCTCGTCGCATGCCTTGCGAGGAGATTATTCAGGTAGTAGGCACGCTGGTCCCGCAGGACAAGGAAAGCTTCGGCTGCGTTACATCGCACGAAGAAAATGCGATTTTCATTTTCGAGGAGTCTCGCATCTTGCTCTCCAATCAACTTGCACAAGGTGAGGTTTTTATGACTCAAAAGCAACAATCTCTTAAAAAAGAGCCAAAAAAAAGCTGACCTCTAAGGGCCAACCTCTTCTATAAGTTTCAAACAGTATGATAATTGTTCATTAAAGATGTTAATCGGACGCGCTCTTGTTCTGACAATGGTACCAAAGGAAGTCTTACGCCTCCAACATCAACACCGGAGATTTGCAATGCAGTCTTGACCGGTGTCGGGCTAGGTGCAGCGAACATTTCTTTCATGATCGGCAAAAGCTTACCATGTAGTGCAGCAGCTTCTTTATTATTTCCAGACTGGAAAGCAGCGATCATTTTTTGCATATCGTTTCCTACTACATGAGAAGCTACAGAAACGATTCCATTTCCGCCAATAGCCATTACAGGTAACGTAAGGCCGTCATCACCACTATATAATGCAAAATCATCACTTGTTTTTGAAATGATTTCTGTCATCTGATCCAGATCACCGCTGGCTTCCTTCACACAAACGATGTTTCCGATTTCAGACAACCGTACGATGGTATCGACTGACATATTAATGACAGATCGACCTGGAATGTTATATAACATGATTGGCAGCGATGTGGATTCTGCGATTGTTTTAAAATGTAAGTAAAGTCCTTGCTGGTTCGGTTTATTGTAGTATGGGGCTACAAGCATGATCCCGTCTACACCGGCTTCTTCAGCCTGTTTTGTAAGTTCAATCGAAGCGTGTGTGTTGTTGCTTCCAGTCCCAGCAATAACAGGCACACGTTTTTCGACGACTTTTACAACGTGCTTGAAGAGCGCTACCTTCTCTTCTTTTGTCAAGGTAGGGGATTCTCCAGTCGTCCCGGCAATCACCAGCCCATCCGATCCGTTCTTAATTAAATATTCGACCAATTTGGTAGTTCGTGTGAAATCGATGTTTCCTTTATGGTCGAATGGCGTGACCATAGCGGTCAATACTTTTCCAAAGTCCATCTTACTATACTCCTCCTTAATACTGCCTCAGATATGATCGCCTTTCTCAAGCTTGAACACTCGATGGAGCGCATTGACAGCGTTTATCATATCCTCTTCCCGTACAAGCACCCAAATCGTCGTATGGGAGTCAGCCGATTGCAGGATATTGATACCTTGCTCTGAGAGAGCTCCGACTATTTTCGCCGTTACCCCAGGCACACCTGCGATTCCTGCACCTACAGCAGATACTTTTGCACAATTCCGTTGGATATCTGCTTCATAGCCCAACTCATTCAAAACTTTCACCGCATCATCCGTTAAAGCCGAGTTGATCGTATAGATCACTCCACGTGGACTTATATTGATGAAGTCAACACTGATTTGTTCCTCAGCCATCGCTTTGAATATCTTCGACTGGAAATCGTAATCTCCATCAGGAGCAAGTACCTTGATTTGAGTAACGTTCGATACATGGGCGATCCCGGTGATCAAGCGATCCTCGATATCTCTTCCCGCTCCACCGCCAGCTGCGGATGTAACCAGCGTGCCTTCATGATCTGAGTATGTGGAACGGATCCTGATCGGCACTTTTGCTTGCATGGCGATTTCTACTGCTCGAGGGTGAATGACTTTTGCTCCTTGATAGGCCATGTTACATATTTCATTATATGTTACAACATTTAGTGGGCGTGCATCCTCTACGATACGAGGGTCTGCAGTCATAACCCCTTCAACGTCAGTGAAAATATCGATGACTTCAGCATTCAACGCAGCGCCTAAGGCTGCAGCAGAAGTGTCACTTCCACCTCTTCCAAGAGTTGTCACATCTCCATCATTCGACTGACCCTGAAATCCGGCTACTACCACGACATCCATTTCTTCAAGTGCATGGATAATATTCTTACAATCCATCTCCACGATCTTCGCATTAGTATGCTCAGTATTCGTTTTAAAACCTGCTTTTGCACCAGTAAAAGCCAATGAACGAATGTGCTTCTGCTTCAGTAAGTTGGAGAAGACGACAGATGAAATGACCTCTCCACATGACATGAGAAGGTCAGTTTCCTTAGGACTGATTGAAGTAGGATTTCCGGTTATCAAACTTAATAGCGTGTCTGTCGCATAAGGATCGCCTTTACGTCCCATGGCTGATACGACGACAACGACTTTTTTCCCCTCATTAACAGCATTGTATACGTGTTGTACGGCGCGATTACGTCCATCATCTGATTTTAGAGATGTTCCGCCGAATTTTTGCACGACGATATTCATTGATGCACCTCTCTCGTTCATTTCAACAAATTCAGCTTTACGAGACTTTCAGCAATTTGTACAGAATTCAGTGCTGCACCCTTTAAGAGATTATCAGAAACGACCCACATATGGAAGCCGTTCGGACGATCAAGATCCTTACGGATACGTCCCACGAATACGTCATCTTTACCTACGCAATCCGCCGGCATCGGATAAAGTTGTTGAGAAGGATCATCCTGCAGCAAAATCCCCGGTGCTTCAGCTAATAATGCTTTTATTTCATCAACTGTTACGGTGTCATCGTCAATTTCAAGATAGACAGACTCTGAGTGACCTGTTTCTACCGGGAGACGAACGCATGTAGCTGCTACTTCCAGTTCCTGCATGCTCATGATTTTCTTCGTTTCATTGATCATTTTCATTTCTTCAAAAGTAAAGCCGTTTTCCTGGAACTTATCAATTTGTGGAACTGCATTGAATGCGATTTGGTAGTGCTTTTCATCCCCAGCAACCGGCAATACTTCCGGTGTGAATTCTTCGTCATCGATAATTGCACGTGTTTGTGCATTTAGTTCATTGATTGCTTTCGCACCAGCACCAGAAACAGCCTGATAAGTGGAGACGATCACTTTACTCATTCCATATTTCTTACGGATTGGTTCAAGGGCGACGACCATCTGGATCGTTGAGCAGTTAGGGTTCGCAATAATTCCGTTATGGTTGTGAAGTGCATCTTCATTCACTTCCGGTACGACCAACGGAGTGTTTGGATCCATCCTGAAAGCACTTGTATTATCGACGACTACAGCCCCTCTTTTCGCTGCTTCCGGCGCCAATTCTTTCGATATCGATCCCCCTGCAGAAAATAGAGCGATCTGTACACCTTCAAACGCCTCTGGAGTCGCTTCTTCTATTGTGAACTCTTCACCTTTGAAATCGAGCTTCTTTCCTGCAGAACGCTTACTAGCCAATAATTTCAGAGAAGCGATCGGGAAGTTTCTTTTTTCTAATGTTTTGAGCATTTGTTGACCTACTGCTCCAGTAGCCCCAACAACTGCAATGTGATAACCATTGTTAGATTTCATTGGTATGTCCCTCCTCATAATTTATCGATCTCATTACCTAGTGTATTTTGTAAACTATGTCCAAAGCTTCGTATCCGCTCGCTAATCGAGCATACTCTTTATACGTGTATACAATAAAAACATAACATGAACAGCGGCATAATAAAGCTAAACGACATAGTTATTTAAAAATGATAGAAGGAGAAACAACATGGTTTCTCCTGTATCTCTGGTCATATTGTCATTTATTTTACCATATCATTGTTTGTAGAGGTAAGAATTCTTCATCAAAAATGTATATTTTTCTAGAGAAGTAATCTACGCACACTGTCAGTCGTGGCGCTTATACTTCCATTAATATATTCGTAAAACTGGTTGTAATTGTTGACCATCCAATGCAGTCTCTACAGTTTCAGGCAATAACTCCATTTGTGCGACCAATGAATTCGGTTTATTTTGTGGTGAATCCTGACCATATGGGATGAAATAGATGTTCTTTGAAGCCATCAATCTCATGATATTCACACCGTTTAGACCGAGTCCATCATTTGTGGATATCCCTAATACTACCGGATTCAAGTTCCTCATCGTTGCTTTTGCAGCCATCAACACGGGTGAATCTGTCATTGCATTTGCAAATTTACTGATCGAATTTCCTGTCAATGGAGCGATGACCATACAGTCGAGAGGCGTTTTAGGACCGAATGGTTCAGCTTTGACAATCGAATCAACCACTTCATTACCGGTGATTTCTTCGATCTTCTTGATCCAATCTTCTCCCTCTCCGAATCTTGTTGTCGTGTTCTGAACTGTAAACGTAACAAAAGGTGTGACCTTTGCCCCTGAGTCAACAAGCTTTTGGATTTGGGGAACGACTGCATCATAGGTACAGTGCGAACCTGTCAAACCAAATCCGATATGTTTACCTTCCAGTTTCATTCTCCTTGCCCCTTCCCCTTAATTGCTTTCATCCATAAGTAGTTGTGTCAATACATTCGCAATGATCTTACCGGCTGTCTTTGGAGCGACAATACCCGGTAATCCTGGAGCTAGCAATGCTTTGATCCCTCTCTTTTCAGCAAAACGAAAATCCGTACCTCCAGGCTTGGAAGCAAGGTCGATGATCAAAGTATGAGATGGCATTTTCGAAATGACATTGGAAGTGATGATTGGTGCTGGGATTGTATTGATGCAAACATCGATCGACTCTACTTCATTTTCCAATTGATCGAGATAAAATGGCTTGAAGCCCATTTCAGTGATTCGAGCGATATGTTCAGATCTTCGTGCACCAACAGATACGTTGGCTCCAAGATTAGCAAATGTCCGTGCTACTGAGAATCCTACTCGACCAAAGCCCAATACCATAATATTTGATTGATGGATCGTAAAATCAGTGTGCTGGATGACCATCATGATCGTACCTTCGACAGTAGGGATGGCATTATAGATAGCAACATCGTCACGTTCAAATAACTTGATATGTTTTTTGTTCGCATTCGATGTGCATTTCGTCAAATAAGGATTGGTTATACCAGAAAATACGGTACATGATGGTTTTGTTTTTTGTAAGATTTCCTCTGTGAATTTAATTTTTTTATTCGAAAAAATCGTATCAATCTCTCCATCCGGGCCACTGCCGTTCACCGGTAGGATCAATGCATCCAATTCTCCTAAAGGCAAGTCATCTAAATCCATTTTAGTTGCTCCAGTGAATCCATGGTCCAATTGATCGAATCCTACTAAATACAGACTGGCGTTCAATGCAGCCAGTTTTCTGATTACTTCCAGCTGCCTTGCATCGCCGCCAATGATCGCCGCTTTAATTCCTGTTAACATCCTTCCTCCCCTTTCTCATTCGTCATTAATAACGGAGGAATAATAATACTTGAGTGCTGATTCTTCAACATCATATGAAGAAGATACTTTCATGGTGATTATTTATATTCGGTTTGGACATCCGCTTCTGAGGGGTCCACTAGAATTGTTTCTTCACCCACTCGGTAAATCTTATTCCACTTAAATTGTATGATTGATTTTCTTTTTCGCAACCCGTTCCATTCCTTCAATGGAATTTCCAGCGTATGTATATACCCAGCATTTTCATCTATGATGAACTCAGCATAGGTCAATATACCAAGTTTCTCGCCCTTCGTATAATCGATGATTTCTTTTCCTAAAATTTCACTTAACCTCATTTGGGGTTCCCCTCCTATTTTCGCTTATCATTCTATATATATGTAGGGATAAAAAGTCGAACCACAAATAAACGAAGAAAAGAAGGAACCTCCGGGTGTTTGTTTAGCATAGGGTAAAAAAACTATTGTGGGACAGGTTGCCGCAATAGAAAAAATGAGGCGACTCTGGAGTCCCCCCATTTATTTTAATTCGGAAAGTTTTTCGGAAATTGCCCGCTCGGACTGATGAGAGAGCTTGAAAAGTCATCTGTGAAAATTTTTCGGATTAGCTTGTCGACGTTCTCTTTATAAACGTTATCAATACTTTGTAAAATTTCATCAAGAGACCGATGCTTCCTCAAGAGCAATTCATGTTTCCCGTTCCTGCTCATTCGGCTATTCGTACTTTCAAGACTGAGCATCAAACTTCCTTTGATCTGCTCTTTGCTGTTGGCTACTTCTTTTTCAGTAACACCCGTTTCCTTCAATGTACCGATGATATTGGAAATCGTATCATACACTTCGTCCAACTGTCCTGGTGCTGTTCCAGCATAAATGTTGAAGACGCCGGTATCCAAATGAGCTGAGTGATATGAAAACACTGAGTATGCTAAACCACGCTGTTCCCTCACTTCTTGGAACAACCTGCTGCTCATGCTTCCTCCGAAGATGTTATTGATGATGATTAAGTCGAATATACTCTTATCACCTACTGGCAATCCCTCATAACCAATACACAGATGTGCTTGTTCTGTCTTTTTTTTGCGTGCTTTCTTTTCTGTACAGAACGCCGGTTTCTGTGCTTGTGGTTTGTTGTTGGAAGCTGTAAAACTCCCGAAATATTTTTCGACTTCATCAATAAATGAATCATCTACATTCCCCGCAATTGAAATCACGACATTATCGGGTGTGTAAAACTCATTCATATAGGCCCGTAATGCATCCCCATTGAACGTATTCAGTGTATCTTCCGTCCCAAGGATTGGATATGCCAAAGGGTGATGGCTGTAAGTCGCCTGGCTCAAAAGATCATGGACGATGTCATCAGGTGTATCTTCATACATTTTGATTTCTTCAAGTACGACATTCTTTTCTTTTAAAAGCTCATCTTCGTCAAATGTGGAATTGAAGAACATATCCGATAGCGTTTCCAACGCATGAGATGCATGATTGTCCAGAACTTTTGCATAGTAGCATGTATATTCTTTTGATGTGAAGGCGTTCACTTGACCACCAATACTATCGAATGATTCTGCAATTTCTCTTGCATTCCTCGTTTTCGTACCTTTAAAGAACATATGCTCTAAGAAGTGGGAGATCCCATTATTATCTTTGGTTTCAAAACGAGAGCCCGTGCCGATCCATATACCGATTGCAACCGATCTTACGCTAGGAATGTTTTCTGTTACGATTCGCACACCATTCTTGCACGTATGTTTTGTTATCAAACTTTTTTCCTCCTAAATTGTCAAACAGGCAAATTATGTAGGTATTTTGGTACTTATACTTATTATAAAACCACTATACCATTTAAGCCTATATTCGACAATTATTTGTCAGTCTCGCCAATCTGATTTGTTTTAACAAGTCTTTTTTCGCTCATCATCTGTGACACTGTACCGATTGAGTACCCTTTAGCACGTATTCCTTGTATCATTTGCTCTAGGCCTTTTGCAGTTGATGATGTGGGATGCATTAGAACCATGGCACCTGGATGGATTTTGTTTACAACCCGTTTTGCCATTTCATCAGGAGCAGGCTTTCTCCAATCTACTGTATCCACTGACCACAGAATCGTATGCATATCCATTGTGGATGCGATTTCAACAACATCCATCCGATAACTACCACTTGGAGGAGCAAACCATTTTGGGGTAACGTCCAATGTACTTTGGATGATTTCATTTGTTTTATGAATTTCCTCTTGAATACGTTTATTAGTTAAAGATTTCATATCAGGATGTGTATAGGCATGATTACCGATTTCATGTCCTTCCTCGTAGATGACTTTCGCCAAATCCTGATTTTTCTTCACCCATGATCCATCCAAAAAGAAGGTTGTATGAATTTTATGTTCTCTCAGCGTTTCCAGCATTTGTGGAAGGAATTCATTCCCCCAAGCCACATTGATCAAGAAAGTGACCATCGGTTTGTTCGGGTTCCCTTTGTAGATTGGTGATGGCGGAAGATCCTCCAGTGATACTTTAGGTTTCGTCTGTTTGTAAACGATCATTGATTCATTATATTCTTTTTTCTTCTTCATACGGTCGTAAGAGGCGTCAATATCCACAGATAGACCGTTATAACCTGGAATCGCTTTCCAAACAGGGTCAATCCGCGCATCCACAGGCTTGATATCATGTTGGCTAGCGAAAAGCTTGATCTGATCCAATAACGGTCCTGCATCGGACAATTGTATTGTAGATGTGGTGAAAGCTGCTTCTTTTAACGTCGAAATATAACGATGTGAAGGCGGGTTCTGAACACTGATTAAGGAAATCAATAATATGATGGTTATTATAATGAACGGCTTGTATTCCTTCACCTACGATCCACCCCTTTCAATAGTTAACGTATGATAGGATAGGACAGGGTAGAACGTATAGGGAATGTAAATGTTATAGCCATTTTAGAGTGGAATAGATGATAAGAGTCATTTTTAAAAACTCACCTTGTGCAAGTAGTTGTTTGGAGAGCAGGGTGCGAGACTCCTCGAAAATGAAAATCACATTTTCTTCGTGCGATGTAACGCTGCCGATGCTTTCCTTGTCCTGCGGGATTTGCGTGCCTACTACCTGAATGATCTCCTCGCAAGGCATGCGACGAGGAAGCTCGCTTCGACAGGACTTTCTTGTAGACGCAGGAGCACAAATGCTTCCTTGAAAAGGAGACTCCTGAGGTTGCAAGGCAACGAGTGGGCTCACCGCATGCCCCGAGGAAAGCGAGCATCCTGGAGCGGAAATCAACGACTTTTAAAGAAAACTTGGCGAGACCAAGCCTTTTGTAGGTCGAGCCTTAGTTGCCCTTATACTGAAGAAAGTATTTTATACTTTCTTTAAGTGCAAGAGCAACAAAGTTTGCGATAACCAGCCAAAGCATAAAAAAAAGAGGCGGATCATGAATCCGTCTCTTACTTTTGTTCTTGTTCTTTCTTTTGTTCTTTCAAAACAGCTTTACGCGAAAGGTTCACTCGTCCCTGGTTATCGATTTCTGTTACTTTTACAAGTATTTCATCACCAAGCTTCACAACATCTTCCACCTTAGGAATCCGTTCCATTGCAAGTTCAGAAATATGGACAAGTCCATCTTTTCCACTGAACAGTTCAACAAAAGCACCGAACTTTTCAATGCGTTTTACCTTTCCAAGATAGATTTCTCCTACCTCGACTTCACGGACAATATCTTCAATCGTTTCTTTTGCTTTTCTATTCATCGCTTCATCAGTTGAAGCAATGAAAATGGTTCCATCCTGCTCAATATCGATCTTAACACCGGTCTCTTCAATGATCTTGTTGATAATCTTACCGCTTGGTCCGATGACGTCACGGATTTTATCTGACTTGATTTTCATCGTGAGGATTTTAGGTGCATATGAAGAAAGTTCTGTTCTTGGCTCTGCTAATGTACTTAGCATCGAATCTAAAATCTTCATCCTGCCTTCTTTAGCCTGGAATAATGCTTCTTGTAAAATTTCACGGTTGATCCCGGAAATCTTGATATCCATTTGAAGTGCAGTGACACCTTCCTTAGTACCTGCTACCTTAAAGTCCATATCACCTAAGAAGTCTTCCATGCCCTGGATGTCAGTAAGTACTGTAACATCTTCTCCATCACTGATCAGCCCCATTGCGATTCCAGCGACTGGTGCCTTAAGCGGAATTCCAGCATCCATCATCGCTAATGTACTCGCACAAATACTTGCTTGTGAAGTAGACCCGTTAGATTCTAGTACTTCACTAACGAGACGGATCGTGTAAGGAAATTCTTCTTCAGATGGGATTACAACCTCGAGTGCACGTTCTCCTAAGGCTCCATGGCCGATTTCACGACGGCCTGGACCGCGCATGAATCCAGTTTCTCCTACACTGAATGGAGGGAAATTATAATGGTGCATGAACCGTTTTGATTCTTCCATATCAAGTCCATCAAGTACCTGTACATCTCCTAATGCTCCAAGTGTACAGATGCTGAGTGCTTGTGTCTGTCCACGTGTGAACAACCCGGAACCGTGAGTTCTTGGCAACAGACCGACCTCAGAAGAAAGTGGACGGATTTCATCAATCTTACGGCCATCAGGACGCATCTTGTCCTTCAAAATGAGGCGACGTACCTCTTGTTTGATGAGCGTATGTAAGATTTCTTTAGCTTCAGCAGCTTTTTCTTCATCTTCTTCATATTTCACAAGGACTTTTTCAGTGATAGAATCTAATGCGTCTTGACGCGCATGCTTTTCAATCACTTTTACTGCTTCTTTTATTTCATCCAGGAAATGCGCACTTACTTCTGCAGTAAGATCTGCATCAAGCTGGTGCAATTGCACTTCCATTTTCTCTTTACCGACTTCTTCAGAAATCTTTTCCTGGAAGGCGATTAGACGTTTGATTTCTTCGTGACCAAACATGATTCCTTCAAGCATCACTTCTTCTGGAACTTCGTCAGCACCTGCTTCCACCATGTTGATTGCATATTTCGTACCTGCTACCACAAGGTTGATGTCGCTTTGTTCTTTTTGCTCCACAGTCGGGTTGATGACGAATTCACCGTCAATCCTTCCTACTGTGACACCAGCAATCGGTCCTTCGAATGGAATATCCGAAATCGTCAAAGCGAGTGAGGAACCGAACATAGCGGCCATCTCGGATGAACAATCCTGATCGACACTCATGACGGTACTGACGACTTGAACTTCATTTCTGAAGCCATCAGCGAATAACGGCCGGATCGGACGATCGATAAGACGGGAAGCTAACGTTGCTTTTTCACTTGGTCTTCCCTCACGCTTGATGAAGCCACCTGGAATTTTACCGACAGCATATAATCTTTCTTCGTAATTGACAGTCAGTGGGAAAAAGCTCAGATTTTTTGGTTCTTTGGAGGCTGTAGCTGTTGAAAGAACCGCTGTGTCGCCATAGCGGACCATAACTGCGCCGTTAGCCTGTTTAGCTAAGTTTCCAATTTCAAGGGTAAGCTTCCGCCCAGCCCAATCGATGGAATAAACATGCTTGTTTTGCTCCATTTCTCAGAGAACTCCTCTCAAACTTACATAAAATTATTGGTTGTCTTGTTCTAGTATAACCCAAAAGTATATATTCAAAAAGCTAATAAAGCTAACTCGGACACTTACTTCATAACATAATGGAATGTTTGAGGTGTCTGACACTTTATGTTCGGCACTGTCCCTTTTTAAAGCTAATAAAAAAGCGGGTGTAACACCCGCTTTTTGTGAACTATCGACGTAAACCAAGTTTGTTAATAAGAGTACGGTAACGTGTTACATCCTTCTTACGTAAGTACGTCAACAAATTACGTCGTTTACCAACCATTTTCAGCAGACCACGACGAGAGTGGTGATCTTTTTTGTGTGTACGTAAATGATCGTTCAATTCGTTAATTTGCTCAGTCAGGATAGCAATCTGTACTTCTGGAGAACCAGTATCATTATCATGAGTCTTGTACTCTGTTATTAAGTCGTTTTTACGCTCTTGTGAAATAGCCATCCTCTTCACCTCCTTTTCTATTGATCCCCATCCTCCTAGCAAGCGTCGGTGAATCGCTGTGCCAAGAAGTGGTTCTGTACAATTTGTACAACTACAAGAATACCTTTTTTCGAGTGTAAATGCAAGTCAAGAACATTCACGGTTTGTGAAAAATTTGTGTTGCCGCGTAAATATCCTTTGAAATCTGTCCTTTCAATTCATCGATTGAAGAGAATTTCTTTTCTTTGCGAATGTTGTGGTGCCATTCAACTTCAACAGCTTCTCCATAAATGGATGAATCAAATGAAAACAAATGAACTTCTACACTTGGGTTTTCTGGTTTTTCATCATTGAAGGTCGGTTTATAGCCGACATTACATACACCCTCATACCATTTCCCATTCACTTCCATCCGGACAGCATAGACCCCAATTTCTGGTAAGATATAAGAATCGGCTGGTTCAATATTGGCTGTCGGAAAACCGATCGTATGACCGCGATGATCACCGTGAATGACAGTGCCTTTAATGGAATACCTTCGGCCTAAGTATTTAGGAATTTTCTCGACTTCACCGCTCCGGATCAATATCCGGATCAATGTGGAGCTCACTTTTTCATCATCGACCGCTACTTTATCGACAACGGAATGTTTGAATTGGTCTCTTGAATGGAACGGTAGTGTTTCCATCGTCCCTTCACCTTTTTTGCCAAATGAAAAATCGAATCCAGCAACGACATGTTTTACATTGAGACCGATAATGAAATCATCTACAAATTGTTGTGGTGTAAGTGATGCGAATGCTTTGCTGAAATTCACAATATATAATCGGTCGATTCCCATGGCTTCAATCAAGGACCGTTTATCTTCAATTGGTGTAATATGCGCTTTTTCCGTCTGTTCCCTGCCTAAGACAACAGATGGATGAGGGTCGAATGTCATGACCGCCGAGTCCAATCCTGCTTCATCTGCAATATGCTTTGCAGCCATGATGACTTTTTGATGACCTAAATGTATTCCATCAAAATATCCGATAGCCATTGCAGACGGCGACCCTTTCAAGTGGTCCAATTGGGTGTGGTCAATCCTATACGTTTTCAAATTACCACCTAAGTTCTGTTTTGAATTTTAAGTACTTTCTCAGGTTTAACCCATCCCTGGCGTTCAGGATGTGGTTTATAGATTGCGAGGCACTCTCCTTGTCCATTATAAACGGCAGTCCTGGGATTGGAAAGTTCTTTCGTTTCTTCAAGTAAAGATCCATTAAGGATTTTTTGTTCCACTGCATAAGATACCGTTACAGATGGAAAGATTGATAATGCTTTCTCAATCGGCAATAAAACATCAGAAAGATTTCCCGCCTCAACAACATGCTCGAGTTCCTCAAGTGTAACGGCATCTTGTATAGAGAACGGTCCAGACTGTGTCCGTACCAAAGATGACATATGTGCTGGATAACCTAATGCTTTGCCAATATCGACTGCCAATGTACGGATATAAGTACCCTTGCTGCACGTCACTCTGATTTTGAATTCCACATTACCGTTAACTTCATTTCGTTCTGGTAGGCTCAAAAGCTTTACTTGTACAATCCGTATCGTTCGAGAGGGTCTTTCAATGGTAATCCCTTCTCTAGCGTACTCATATAATTTTTTACCTTTGATTTTGACAGCTGAATACATCGGTGGAATTTGTTCGATTTCGCCTTCAAATGATTGCAATACTGCCTTCACTTCGTCTTTACTGAACAGTTCTGGTCTGGAAGACTCTATGATTTCTCCAGTTTGATCTTCGGTTGTAGTTGCTGTACCCACAGCGACCGTTGCTTCGTATGTCTTATCATATGCACTCATATATTCAGCCACTTTTGTAGCGCGATTTATACAAATCGGGAGTACACCTGAAACGGATGGGTCTAAGGTACCCGTATGACCAACACGTTTTGTTCGCAGGATTTTGCGAAGCTTTACGACACAATCGTGAGAAGTCATTCCTGCTTGTTTATGTAAAGGGATAATTCCATCTGTTGTTATTATCATACACGCACTTCCTTATCAGAGTAGCATGGTTGTGAAAAATTAGAGGACAACTGTTCCGCTATGTGTGACTAAAAGCGTTGATTTTAAAAATTAGAGGACATCTGTTCCGTTATTGCTGTATAAATCGGTCATTTGTACATGATTTTCACTAAATAAGGTCTCTGGTGTCCTCTATTTTTGTAAAACGTGGTGATTTGCTCCAAATAAGGTCCCTGGTGTCCTCTAAATATTGTTCTCTGGCATCTGAGAAGAAAAATGGGACTGTCCCGGCAGTCTGGTCCATCCTATGATACGAACACACATGAATAGCTGCTCGTTTTCTTCGGAATTCAGACTCCAAACCCAGGGCAATCCCTCTTACCTTTAATCTCTGTTATCATTGATTTCATCCAGAATGGTCTCAATCCGGTTGCCATATTCAATCGAATGGTCAAATTCGAAGAGAATTTCTGGTGTTTTTCTCAAACGGATCCGTTTCCCAATTTCTGAACGGATGAACCCTGTCGCTTTTGCGAGTCCGGCAAGTGTATTCGCTTTCTCTTCTTCGTCTCCGAAAACAGAGATGAAGATGGTTGCTTGTTGAAGATCTCCAGTCACTTCAACAGCGGTGACCGTTACAAAACCTACTCTAGGGTCCTTGATCTTCTGGCCGATGATTTCGCCAAGTTCTTTTTTCATCTGCTCTGCTACGCGGTTTGCACGTACATTGCTCATAAAAAACACCTCATTCCGCCTTTTTAGGCGAAGGTTTCTTATAATAATTCGGTCTCATAATTTGTGATTTCAAACTCATCAAAGCGGTCCAGATATTTCATAACTTGCTGTAATTCTTTTTCGACCATTTGCTTATCTTTGGAAATGGTCACGATTCCAATTTCAAATCGTTGCCACAGCTCATGAAAATCCGTCTCTGCTACAGCAACATTAAACTGCTGTTTCAGCCGCTGGATCACTTTTTTGACTACCGAACGTTTTTCTTTCAAAGAGTGAGCATCATGTATATGACACTCACACTTCAAACTTCCAATCATTTCGGTTTAACCTCTTCCATCACATAGGCTTCGATAACGTCGCCTTCTTTAATATCGTTGAATTTCTCCAATGTTATACCACACTCATAACCAGTTGCTACTTCCTTCGCATCATCCTTGAATCGTTTCAGTGTATCGACTTCCCCTTCAAATACGACAACACCGTCACGAACAAGACGGACACCTGAATCACGAGTGATTTTTCCTTCAGTTACGTAACAACCAGCAATGGTTCCTACTTTGGAAACTTTGAAAGTCGCACGGACTTCAACTTGCCCAATCACTTTCTCTTGATAGACAGGATCAAGCATACCTTTCATCGCAGATTCGATTTCATCAATCACATTATAGATGATCCTATGCAATCGGATATCCACTTTTTCAGCTTCTGCTGTACGTTTCGCGTTGTTATCTGGACGTACATTGAAGCCGATGATAATCGCATTTGACGCTGATGCAAGGATGATGTCAGATTCTGCAATCGCACCTACACCAGTATGAATGATTTTAACCTTGACACCTTCCACATCGATCTTTCTTAATGAACCTGCGAGAGCTTCGACAGAACCTTGAACATCTGCTTTGAGGATGACGTTGATTTCCTTGATGTCGCCTTCCTTGATCTGCTCAAATAGATCATCCAGATTAAGCTTCGAGCTTTCTTTTCGCTGTTGCTCAATTTGTCTTTTCGCACGGGCTTCACCAATTGCACGGGCTTTTTTCTCATCCTTGAACACTCGGAATTGATCCCCTGCATTTGGGACATCATTCAACCCGGTGATTTCAACAGGTGTCGATGGACCAACTTTTTTAACACGGCGTCCAAGGTCGTTGACCATTGCACGTACCCGTCCGAACGTATTTCCGACGACGATCGGGTCACCGACTTCAAGCGTACCGCCTTGTACAAGAAGTGTAGCGACAGGACCGCGGCCTTTATCTAGTTGTGCCTCAATTACTGTACCATTGGCAAAACGGTCTGGATTCGACTTATGCTCTTCCACCTCTGCTACGAGAAGAACCATTTCAAGAAGGTCATCGATTCCTTCTCCATTGATAGCTGAAAGTTTGACGAAAATCGTGTCGCCGCCCCAATCCTCAGGAATCAATTCATGTTCAGTCAATTCCTGCATGACGCGATCTGGGTTTGCCCCTTCTTTATCCATCTTGTTCACTGCTACGATGATCGGGACTTCTGCTGCTTTTGCATGGTTGATCGCCTCAATCGTTTGAGGCATGACGCCATCATCAGCTGCTACAACCAGGATGGTAATATCCGTAACTTGTGCACCACGAGCACGCATTGTTGTGAATGCTGCGTGTCCTGGTGTATCTAGGAATGTAATCGGTTTACCATTTTCTTCGATCTGATAGGCACCGATATGCTGAGTGATTCCACCAGCTTCTCCTGCAGCTACTTTTGTTTTACGGATTGAATCAAGCAACGTCGTTTTTCCGTGGTCAACGTGTCCCATAATCGTCACGACTGGTGGACGGATAGAGAGTTTACTTTCATCTTCTTCAATTTCATTTTCCTCGAAGTTCGTTTCGTCAATGATAATTTCTTCTTCAACTTCAACGTTAAAATCAGAGGCAACCAGCTCGATCGTTTCTTTGTCAAGCTCCTGGTTGATCGTCGCCATTACACCTAATCCCATCAGCTTTTTGATGATTTCAGATGTTTCAATATGAAGTTTCTTAGCGAGTTCACCGACAGTCAAAGAACCTTCAAAAGTGATCTTTTCAGGCATTTTCGGTTTCGGCTGTTCTCTCTTCGGCTGCTGTTGTTGATTCGCAGCTGGACGATTGTTACGTCCTTTTCCTTTTGGACGGTTTTGTCCTCCTGGACGATTCTGCCCGCCAGGACGATTTTGTCCTCCTGGACGGTTCTGCCCACGGTTTGCATTAGGGTTATTGCCGCGGTTCGGTTTATTAGAATTGTTGGCATTCGGTTTATTTCCACCACGATTGTTCGGACGATTACCAGACTGTTGCTGATTCTGATTGTTGTCGGTCGTTTTTCCTTTTTGTCTGCTGTCCGATTGATTCATAGGTTTATTGGATGGTTTATTCGGTTTCTGGTCTTTCTTCTGACCTTTATTAGGACTGAATGCTTGATCCAATTTAGTTACTGTGGAATCTTCAATCGTTGACATATGATTTGTGACTTCTATATTCATAGTCTTCAATTTTTGAATAACATCTTTACTTTGAACGTTTTGTTTCTTTGCATATTCATAAACGCGCATCTTACTCATTTGGTCACCCCCAAAATTATTGATCGATTAATTTCTTCAACTTTTCTGCAAATCCATTATCGATCACAGCAACGGTTACCCGTTGTTCTTTCCCAATTGCGTTACCCAACTCATATCGGTTCGGCACTATATAATAAGGAACTTGATAGTATGAACACTTATCTATCAGCTTTTTCCTTGTATTGGCGGATGCATCTTCTGCAAGCAAGATCATTTTGGCACGTTGCTGACGTATTTCTTTGACAACCAACTCTTCACCAGATACACATTTTCCAGCTCTATTCGCTAAGCCTAATAGGGATTCCCATGATGATTTCATCTAATCCCCCGATTGACTGACTTGACTTTTCAGTTCTTCGTATACTGTATCAGAAACTTGGACAGAAAGTTGGTTCTGGAAAGCTTTCTTCTTTTGTGCCAATTCAAAACAGGAGATCTCGTTGCAAATGTAAGCTCCTCTGCCTGACTTTTTACCGGTAAGATCGATCGAAACCACTCCTTCAGGAGTACGGACAATGCGAATCAAATCTTTCTTCTGCTTGTTTTCTTGACAAGCTATACACTTTCGCATCGGTATTTTCCGCTTTTTCATCGTTTCCCTCTCCTTTTAATCTTCCAGTTCTTCGTCATATACTTCATCATAATCCGGCTCTTCAGGTTGTTTATCCGGGTCATATAAACCTTGTTCAACTGCTTCTGACTCACTCTTGATATCAATTTTCCAGCCAGTCAACTTGGCAGCTAATCTAGCATTCTGACCACGTTTTCCAATTGCAAGTGAAAGCTGATAATCAGGGACGATGACACGGGTCATCTTTTCCTCTTCATTCACTTGTACTTCAAGCACTTTTGAAGGGCTCAAAGCATTAGCGACATATTCCACAGGATCGTTGGACCATCTTACAATATCAATCTTCTCTCCGTGAAGCTCATTGACGATCGTTTGTACCCGCTGGCCTCTTGGTCCGACACAAGAGCCGACCGGATCTACTTCCGGGTCTTCTGCATGGACGGATATTTTAGAACGATCACCAGCTTCACGTGATATTGATTTGATTTCAACTGTACCATCATAGATTTCGGGTACTTCTAGCTCAAATAATCTCTTCAATAATCCTGGATGAGTCCTTGAAACCATAATCTGTGGTCCTTTTGTCGTCTTCTCGACCTTTGTGATGAATACTTTGATCCGATCATTCGTCTTATAAGATTCGGATTGGATTTGTTCGGTAGTCGGCAGCAACGCTTCGACTCGACCTAAATCAACATACATGAAACGGTGATCCTGCCGCTGCACTACACCCGTGATGATATCTTCTTCGCGATCGATGAATTCAGAAAAAATGATTCCACGTTCTGCTTCACGTACTCTTTGAGTGACGACTTGTTTAGCAGTCTGTGCTGCTATACGGCCAAAATCCTTCGGTGTCACTTCAAGCTCTACGACATCCCCTTCTTCATATTGAGGACTGATTTCCTTCGCTTGATCGACCGACATCTCCAGGCGGCTGTCTTCCACTTGTTCCACTACATTCTTTCTTGCAAATACTTTTACACTGCCCGTATCTTGATTAAAATCAACGCGGACATTCTGTGCTTGGTGAAAATTTCGCTTGTAAGCCGAAATCAATGCCGCCTCAATTGCTTCTACAATTACGTCTTTACTGATTCCCTTTTCCTTCTCAAGTACTGTCAACGCATCCATTAAATCGCTCATCGGACTCTCCCCCTTATGATTAGAATGATACCGCTAAACGTGCATTAGCAACTTTGTCATACGGTACCTTGATTTCCTTCGTTCTTGTCTTCACGCGAATTTCGACAGTAAGCTCTACACCATCAAAAGCAGTGAGCGTTCCTTCGAATTCTTTTTGGCCATCGATTTGTTCATATGTTTTGACATGTACGTGCTTGCCGACTGCTTTTTGAAAGTCTGCATCCTTTTTCAAAGGACGCTCTACACCTGGTGAGGATACCTCAAGGAAGTAAGCCTGGGAGATTGGATCGACTTCGTCCAATTTCTCACTCAATTGTTCACTTACTTTCCCACATTCTTCAATATCCACACCATCTTCGCTATCGATGTATACCCTTAGAAACCAGTTCTTTCCCTCTTTGACAAACTCGACGTCTACTAGTTCAAGGTCCATGGATTCTAAGATCGGTGTTACGAGTTCTTCCGTTATCTCAGTCACCTTTTTACTCATTTGTGGCCCTCCTTTATCACTGGGACATTTTCTGCTTCAATTCTTGCTGTTCGAATACTTGATAGATTGGCTCTATTCGTTTTTTTATTGATTCCAACGAAATTTACTCCCTTTCCGCGGCTGATCGGCAACCCTTTTTCCGACAGGAGTGTCGCAAGTTTCGCTTTTTATAAAACACACAGTCCTTTAACAGAGCCATTAGAAAAAGATATCAAACATAAAGGAAAGAGTGGGTTGGCACCCACTCCTTCCGACGACCTATTCACTAGTATTTCCAATTTCAATATACCATAAACGTGTTCAGGATTGCAACTTAGAACAACGAGAGCTGGTTCGCATCCGGCAGTCCCTCTAGACAGCCTTGATCTTCTAAATATTGAATCACAGTTTTTGAAATCTTACTTCTTTGCTGAAGATCTTCTTTCGAAAGGAACTCGCCATCTTCTCTCGCTTTGACGATGTTGATCGCAGCATTCGTCCCAAGTCCTGGTATCGCATTGAACGGTGGAATGAGCGTATCTCCATCGACGATGAATTCCGATGCAGAAGAGCGGTAGAGGTCTACCTTTTTGAAGCCGTACCCGCGTTCACACATCTCAAGAGCCAACTCTAGCACAGTCAGCAAACTCTTCTCCTTAGGTGAAGCATCAAGTCCCTTTTGGTTGATTTCTTCAATACGTTGCCGGATCGCTGCAGATCCTCTCACCATCACTTCTAAATCAAAATCATCTGCACGAACAGTGAAATATGCAGCATAGAAGAGTATCGGATGGTGAACTTTGAAATAGGCGATTCTTACTGCCATCAACACATATGCAGCAGCATGGGCTTTCGGGAACATGTACTTGATCTTTTTACAAGATTCAATGTACCAATCCGGGACATCGTTCTTTTTCATTTCTTCGATCCATTCATCCTGCAAACCCTTCCCTTTACGGACGAATTCCATGATCTTGAATGCCAGTGATGGTTCGAGACCTTTGTATATTAGATAAACCATGATATCGTCACGACAGCCGATCACATCTTTAAGTTCACATGTTCCATTTGCGATCAACTCATTCGCATTATTCAACCATACGTCTGTACCATGGGAAAGTCCTGAGATTTGCACCAATTCGGAGAATGTACTTGGCTTCGTCTCCTCAAGCATCTGCCGGACGAACCGTGTTCCGAACTCTGGAATGCCGTAAGTTCCCGTCTTACACATGATCTGTTCCTCTGTTACTCCCAAAGCCTCGGTTCCGCTGAACAATTTCATGACCTCTTCATCATCAGTCGGAATCGTTTTCGGATCGATACCACTCAGATCCTGGAGCATCCTTATAACCGTCGGATCATCATGCCCGAGAATATCCAGCTTCAACAGGTTGTCATGGATGGAGTGGAAGTCAAAGTGAGTCGTCTTCCATTCTGATTTCTTGTCATCCGCTGGAAATTGAATCGGACAAAAGTCGAAAATATCCATGTAATCAGGTACGACGATGATACCGCCTGGGTGCTGCCCTGTGGTCCTTTTCACACCGGTACATCCACTGACAAGCCGGTCGATTTCTGCTGAGCGGTAATGGATATTGTAATCAGACGCATACCCTTTGACGTACCCATAGGCCGTCTTCTCAGCTACCGTTCCGATCGTCCCTGCACGGTATACATAATCCTCCCCGAACAGTTCTTTCGTATAGTTATGTGCTCGAGGTTGATATTCGCCTGAGAAGTTCAGATCGATATCAGGCACTTTGTCCCCTTTGAACCCTAAGAACGTTTCAAATGGAATATCGTGACCATCTTTCGTATATTCAGTGCCACATTTTTCACATGGTTTATCAGGAAGGTCGAACCCTGATCCTACCGATCCATCATCAAAAAATACAGAGTGTTTACAGGATGGACAAACATAATGCGGCGGCAGCGGATTCACCTCGGTGATTTCCGTCATCGTCGCCACGAATGAAGAGCCGACGGATCCACGAGAACCGACTAGATAGCCATCATTCAATGATCTCTTTACGAGTTTTTGAGAAATCAAGTAGATGACGGCAAAACCATGACCAATGATACTCTTTAGCTCTTTTTCCAGTCGATCTTCAACCAATTTAGGAAGATCTTCTCCATAGATGCTTCGCGCACGGCCATAACTCATGTTACGTATTTCATCATCCGCACCTTCAATCTTTGGCGTATAAAGATCATCCGGAATCGGCTTCACTTCTTCGATTTGCTCTGCAATTGCTTGTGTTGCTTCAACAACAATCTTTTTTGCTGTATCTTCGCCAAGAAAATCGAATTGTTCAAGCATATCAACGGTTGTCCGGAAATGGACATCAGGTAGCTTCTGCCTATTAAGAGGATTCGCATTTCCTTGACTTCCAATCAGGATCTTCCGGTATATCTTATCAGTTTCATCAAGGTAATGAACATTCCCGGTTGCAACTACCGGTTTGTCCAATTTTTCGCCAAGTTTGACGATATTTTTAATGATTTCTTTCAATGAAAGCTCATTCTGGACTAGCTCTTTCTCTATGAGGTGTTCATAGTTTCCGATTGGCTGCACTTCAAGATAATCATAGAATTTAGCGATCTCTTCCACTTCTTCTGGCGATTTCTGCATCATACCTTCGAAAACTTCACCTTTATCACAGCCTGAGCCGATTAAAATCCCATCGCGATGCTTCTTCAATTTGGACCTAGGTATTCTCGGTGTACGATAAAAATAGTTGAGATGGGAATCTGTCACCAGTTTATAGATGTTTTTCAGACCTTCCTGGTTTTTAGCAAGAAGAATACAATGAGATGGGCGTGTCCGTTCAAATCCGGTTTCTCCCATGTGATCATTGAATTCATCATGATAGGTGATTCCTTTTTCGATACTGTCCTTGATCATTTTCAATAATAGATAACCCGTTGCTTCAGCATCGTAAATCGCTCTGTGATGCTGCGTCAATTCGATATCGAACTTCTTACACAGCGTGTTCAATCTATGGTTCTTGAACTCTGGATATAGGAATCTACCAAGTTCAAGGGTATCGATCACCGGGTTTAGCGCATCACCGATTCCAACATTCCGGAAACCGACATTCAAGAATCCCATATCGAAACTTGCATTATGAGCCACTAAAATTGAATCTTCAATGAAAGCATGGAAATCCTTCAACACGTCTTCGATCTCAGGAGCGGAGTTCACCATATCATCAGTAATCCCAGTCAAATCGATCGTCGTAGCTGAAAGAGGATGATGTGGATTTGCAAACGATTCAAACCGGTCGACGATCTCCCCATTTCTGATTTTCACCGCTGCTAGCTCAATGATTTTATTATAAACAGCAGATAGGCCAGTCGTCTCTACATCAAATACAACGTATGTTTCGTCCTGTAACAGTCTGTGCTGATCGTTATAAGCGATCGGTACGCCATCATCGACAAGATTCGCCTCAAGTCCATACAAAATTTTTATTCCATGTTTTTTGCCAGCAGAATAGGCCTCTGGATAGGATTGGACGACTGCATGATCTGTGATTGCTACTGCTGGATGCCCCCATTTCGCCGCCTGTTCGACGAGAGAAGACGTAGAGCTGATCGCATCCATCTGGCTCATCGGTGTATGAAGGTGAAGTTCAACCCGTTTTTCATCCTCAGGTGCTTCATCCTTCCTGACTACTGGTGGCAGCTCTTCAATATCATTCGCAATCATGACGAGATCCCTTACGAATGTATCGTTCTGGATTCCTCCACGTGCCTTTACCCACATCCCTTTCTTCAAGGATTGAAGTCTTGGGATATCTTCCTTATCACGCGAAAACATTTTAATAAGCAAAGAATCCGTATAATCCGTTATCTTGAATGTCAATAGGACGCGGCCGCTTCTCAATTCCCTCGTCTCAGCATCGAATACGTAACCCTGGACGGTGATTTTTCTCTCTTCATCCACGATTGATTGGATCTGCACCGGTTCATCTTTTATTCCGTATCCGATCTTCAATTTTTCATTCCGAATTCCGTTTTCAAGCTTCTTCTCCGCTTTTTCCTTCTCCATCATGGCGGCCATCACTTTGGTCTTATCTTCCTGCTCCCGCTGCTCAACGAACCTTTGATAATCTTCCTGATTCTGTTCTACTTTCGTCTCGAAGTTCAATGTAGGGAAGCCATATTTTTTAAAGGCGGCACCGAGAGATGGACCAAGTTTTCTTTGAAAAAGCATCGCCTGTGCGTCATTGGATACTTTCACTGTGACCTTATTTCCTTCAAGGCTAGGTATCTTCCCTGATAGCATATCCAAGACAGGCATATTTTGGGATTGTAATTGTTCGATACCTGGACTCCAATAGCCCTCAAATAATTCACTTGAGATTTCTTTTTGATCGCAGTGTATAACACAACTTGCTTTTGCAATGGTGTGGAAAGCTTTTTGTACTAATGTCTCAAGTAGTTGATAAGCATCATATGGCAAAGGTGAGGTTATGAATATATGGAACGTCCATTTTTTCTGCTCCTTTTGAATGGAGAGCTTCTTCAAGTATCCATCTTCAAAAAAAGAAAGTTTCTCTTGAGGAAAACCGATTTGTTCAAGCAACAAGGACAATCGTTGTTTCCGAATTTCGAGGTCTTCCATTTCGTCTTGACTCCTTTCAAACTAGGCTTTGTTCGTTTTTATTGCTGATTTCCACGAAACTCCTTCGCTTTCCGCGAGTTTTCCTCAGGAATGCCGCAAAACTCACTTAAATCAACAAAGTACTTTAACAGAGCCTCAAACTAAAAACGAGTGGTACTTTTCCATTGTACCAATACCCGATTTACAAGTATGTACCTTTATATAAGAATAGGGAAAGGACTGACTGTGATCTACTCGTCAGTCCCTCTGAGGCTTTCGAACATTTTTAAGCTTGTGCAATATACGCTTCGATTTCAGATATAGGCTTTTCTACTTTTTCGCCGGTTTGGCGGTTCTTCACTTCGACGATTCCTTCTTCAGCCCGCTTCCCGACAATGACCTGGAACGGAATGCCGATCAAATCAGCATCAGTGAATTTTACACCGGCACGTTCTTTACGATCATCATACAATACATCCAAACGATTCCTCTTCAATTGAGCATAGAGTTCTTCTCCAAGGTCAGCCTGGGTATCATTTTTAGGATTGACGCAAATGAGATGGACATCAAAAGGTGTCAACGATTTAGGCCAGACGATCCCATTCTCATCATGCATTTGTTCAACGACAGCTGCCATGATTCGGGACACACCGATTCCGTACGAGCCCATCGTAATCGGTTTTGATTTTCCGTTTTCATCGAGTATAGTGGCATTCATTGCTTCACTGTATCTTGTGCCTAATTTGAAAACATGGCCAACCTCGATTCCTCTTGCGAAAACAATTGTACCTCTTCCATCTGGAGAACGGTCCCCTTCTTCGATGAAGCGTAGGTCTTCATAATAATCAACTTCAAAATCTGTTCCAGGGTTGACATTTTGATAATGCATATGTGGTTCATTCGCTCCACAAACACCATTTACGATATATTCTACTGCATGATCAGCAATCACTTTTACCTCATCCGGTACATCAACTGGTCCAATATATCCTACCTCACAGCCAACGATTTCTTTCGCCTGTTCTTCAGTTGCCAACTCGACAACTTCTGCATCAAGTACATTTTTAATCTTGACATCATTGATCTCATGGTCTCCGCGTGAAATCACAAGGATCGGCATCTCATCGACCATCCATAAAAGTGATTTGATACAACTTTGCGGGGTTACATTTAAGTATTCAGCAACCTCCGAGATCGTCCGCATGTTTTCTGTTTTGACTTTTACCCGTTCTTTTACTGGCACATCCTCTTTCTTGTATTCTACTTTTACAGGTGCCATTTCTACGTTTGCTGCAAAATCAGATTCATCAGAATACGCAATCGTGTCCTCCCCCATATCAGCGAGCACCATGAATTCATGCGTATCTTTACCACCCATGGCCCCTGAATCGGCGATGACTGCTCTGAAGTTCAATCCGCATCGATTGAAGACGTTCATATACGCTCCATAGATAGCATCATAATTACGGTCCAACCCTTCAGAATCGACATCGAAAGAATAGGCATCTTTCATGATGAACTCCCGACCGCGCAGAAGACCGAAACGTGGTCTTTTCTCATCACGGAATTTCGCTTGTATTTGATAGAGAACCATAGGTAATCGTTTATATGATTTCACTTCATCGCGAAGCAAGCTTGTGATCAATTCTTCATGTGTAGCACCAAGTGCGAACCTGCGATCATGGCGGTCATTCAAACGCATCAATTCAGGACCATATGTATTCCACCTGCCGGATTCTTCCCAAAGCTCCGATGGTTGCAGAGCAGGCATCAGGACTTCCTGGGAACCGATGTTATCCATTTCTTCACGTATGATCGTTTCAACTTTCTTAAGGACTTTTCGACCTAATGGAAGAAAAGAATAGACTCCAGACACACTTTGGCGGATAAAACCAGCGCGTACGAGCAACTGGTGACTGATCGCTTCAGCATCTGAAGGGACTTCCCTTAACGTAGGGATATATAAATTACTTTGTCTCATTACAGCACCTTCTTTATTTTTTAAATATTGCAATCGCTATTACGTTGACCTGATAATCATACCTATTTTAATTTAAAAGGTACTGGCTTAAAAAATCAACCGTTTTAAGTGAAATAAGTTTCCGGTCATAAACTCTGTTGTTTGTGATATGAGGTCCAAGGAAAAATTTAGAGGACATCTGTTCCGTTATTTGCGAACAAATGAGGTGTTTCAAATATTTAGAGGACAACTGTTCCGTTATTGGGTTAAAATCACTAGGTTTATCGTTGAATTCAAGCCAATAAGGTCTCTGGTGTCCTCTAATTTTCGAAAACATGTCGATTTCATGCTGATAAGGTCTCCTGTGTCCTCTAATTTCCTCTATTGCATCCGCATCTCTAAATTCCACAACAAAGCCTGAACAGAAGAAAAACCGACCCATCAATTAGATAGATGAGCCGGTATGAATTACAGAGTTAGTTGATAAAAAATTTATGGATGTCATTCCATGTGACAACGATCATCAACAACATCAACAAGGCAAAACCGATAAAGTGAACCATTCCTTCTTTTTGAGGATCCAATGGTTTTCCACGGACAGCCTCGATTGCCAGGAAAGTAAGTCTTCCACCATCAAGGGCAGGAAGCGGCAACAGGTTGAATATACCTAGGTTGACACTCAAGAAAGCAGCCCATTGCAATAAGACAAAGACGCCACCTTCAGAAGCCTGGTCCGTGTATTTATATATACCAACGGGACCCGAAAGATTATCAAACGAAATCTGGCCAGTGACAAGCTGTCCTAATGCTTGAATGATCAAAACAGTAAGTTCTCCTGTCTTCTCGACTCCGTACTGTAGAGACCCAAGGAAGGATACTTCAGTCGGCATGTATACACCGATATAACCTTCTGAGGATTTCCCGTCTTGTGATTCCCGCTCGTTAGGGGTCACTGTGACCTTATTGGTGTCCCCATCCCTTTGAATGGTGAATTGTAACTCTTCATTCGGGTTTTGCTGAATGACTTTGACAAGCTCCTCCCATGTGTTTACAGCTTCTCCGTCAATTGAGAGGACACGGTCCCCCTCTTGAAGCCCAGCTTCATATGCAGCTCCGTCTTTATCCAGCTTGCCTAATTGTGCTTCATCGACCGGAATACCTTGAGTCATAGCATAAGCAGCCAATAATACGAATGCGAGCAAGAAATTCATCAATGGACCGGCAAATATCGCAAGAAAACGATCAACCAATGATTTAGAACCGAATTGGCGATTGTAAGGGGCGATTTGCATCGGCATGCCATCCTGAACAAACTCTGCCTCTGGATGCACAGGATATGATTCTGTCAGTTCGTCATTGACATGACCTCTAAGAACAAGGTCATGTTCTATGTCAGCCTTCTCAACTGTAACAACTTTCGCATCAGGATAACGGGCCAGTTGATTGGCTACAATCTGCTTGACCTTTCCTTCTGAATCGAAGATCAGTCCAACTTGTGTTCCGGGTTTGATTTCGATTCCTTCAGGATCTTCCCCTGCCATCCGCACAAACCCGCCGAGTGGAAGCAGCCGGATCGTGTATAGCGTCTCCCCTTTTTTTGAGGAGAAGATCTTCGGACCAAACCCGATTGCAAACTCACGACATAGAATTCCAGCTCTCTTTGCCAGCAACAGATGCCCTAATTCATGGAAGAATACAAGAGCACCAAAGATAATAACGATCGAAATAAATGTATTCATTTACGTGACCACCTTTACACTATAAGGGATTGTACAAATTGCCGTGAAGCAACATCAGCTTCACGAATTTCTTCTAACGAAGGAGCCTCGACACATTCGTGATTGTCTAGTGTTTTCTCGATCAAGGTCTCGATCTCCAAAAATTCGATACGCCCAGTTAGAAAGGCATCCACTGCAGCTTCATTGGCTGCATTCAGTACTGTCGGCATCGTCCCGCCAGCATTCCCTGCTTCAAATGCATATCGCAAACATGGAAACCTTTCTAAATCCATTTTTTCAAAATGCAAGGTTCCAATATCTACTAAGTTTAACCTTTTTCCACTTGGTAAATCAAGTCTGCCTGGATGCGTAAGAGCATATTGGATCGGTACCTTCATATCAGGAGTACCCAGGTGTGCAATTACACTGCCATCTATAAACTCTACCATAGAATGGATGACACTTTCACGATGCAAGACGACCTCAATATCTTTGTACTTGGTATCAAACAACCAGTGTGCTTCGATGACTTCCAGACCTTTATTCATCATCGTTGCAGAATCGATCGTGATTTTGGATCCCATCGACCAATTCGGGTGATTGAGTGCTTCTTCAACAGTGACTCCTTGCAAATCCGTTCGAGTCCGGTCACGGAAACTCCCTCCAGAAGCAGTCAGAATCAGCTTGGACATCTCACTTATTTTTTCCCCATTAAGACATTGATAGATTGCGGAATGCTCACTATCAACTGGAAGGATGTCTACATTGTTTTCCTTCGCACGGGTCATCACGATGTGACCAGCCGTGACCAGAGTTTCTTTATTTGCAAGTGCGATGGTCTTCCCTTCATCAATAGCTGCCAGTGTCGGTTCAAGTCCGACGCTTCCCATAACAGCGTTCATAAGTGTATCTGAGGCAGGATCTGTCGCAATCTCTAACAGGCCATTCTCACCATAGTATACGAGACAAGGATGATCGATAGTCCTTTTTAATTCATCGGCCAATTCTTTAGTAGCGACAGAAACACGTCCGGGGCGGAATTCATTAACCAATTTTGCTCCAACTTCGAGATTTGTACCAAAAGAAAATGATGTGATTCTAAATTGTTCTGGATGCGCCCGAACGACTTCCACTGTCTGGGTACCGATCGATCCAGTAGCACCTAGTATGCTGATATATTTCATACATTCCTCCATTTAAAGAAAACTTGCCCAGTTGTTTAATAGTTGAAACCTGCTGACTTGGTAAAAGGTTTTCACCAGTAAGGTTGCTCTTCCTTACTTACAAAAACCTCCTAAGGCAATAATTGAACGATATGTAAAATCGGCAGGACGAACAAGATGCTGTCGAATCGATCTAATATTCCACCGTGCCCAGGTAATAACGTTCCTGAATCCTTCACTTCATAATGCCTCTTAAAAGCTGATTCAACCAAGTCGCCGATTTGTCCAAAAACACCGATGACCATTGCTGCTACAACAGCAAGCAGAATCGTCGAGTAAATCGGCAGGAACACTTGGAAAATGACAGCTACAATGACAGCACATAATAAACCGCCTAATGAACCCTCTATCGTCTTATTCGGACTTATTACCGGCCAAAGCTTGCGTTTTCCCATGGATTTCCCGAAAAAGTAGGCCCCCGAGTCTGTCGCCCAAACAATGAACAATACAAAGAAAATCGCACCAATTCCATCATTTAATGCTCTAGTCTCGTTAAAATAAAGAAATCCGATTCCGACATATAATGTAGACATAATGACGAAACTAGCATCTTCAAATGTAAAACGGTTTTTTGTAATTACCGTCCACGTCAACATCGAAAACAACCCGATGATGATCGTGTACATTTTCACCGTATCGATATCATAATTGATATCCCAAAAATTCTTAGGTATGACGAGAAGAATGACCATCAATAAAGAAATCATTCCAGGGACATGGACGAGCTTGATTCCTTTCATTCTTAATAATTCTCTTATCCCTACCACAGCTAACAGAGCTATTATGCTATAGAACCAGAGTCCGCCGATAAATACGATAGGCAGAAATACAAGCGCTGCGATAACTCCTGTAATAATACGTTCTTTCATAAAATCCTCCTAGGGTTACACCCCACCAAACCTTCTGCCTCGATTTTGATAATCATAGATCGCCTTGTCTAAATCCGCTGCAGAAAAGTCGGGCCAATACACATCAGTAAACCAAAGTTCTGTATAAGCCATTTGCCAAAGCATGAAGTTGCTTAAACGGATTTCTCCGCTCGTACGAATCAACAATTCTGGATCCCCAACTTCATTGGACATCATATAAGATCCAATCATCTCTTCACTTACATCTTCAGGCTTAATGGTTCCATCTTCAACTTCTTTTGCAAGTTGTTTAACAGCAGAAGTGATTTCGTAACGGCTTCCATAATTCAAAGCAAAATTCAGTACAAGTCCATCGTTGTCCTTTGTTCTCTCGACTGCTTCATTTACAGCTTTTTGAGTATAAGAAGGGATGCCTTCTTTTTCACCCATGATCCGGACTCGTACATTTTCTTCAATCAACTCAGGCAGATACGTCAATAGGAATTGTTCAGGAAGTTTCATAATGAATTCCACTTCAGGTTTTGGTCGTTTCCAATTTTCTGTAGAAAAAGCATACATGGTCAAAGCCTTTACACCTAATTCATTTGCACGCTTTACTACCTTACGGACGACTTTCATTCCTTCACGATGACCTGCGATTCGTGGTAGACCTCTCTTCTTCGCCCAACGTCCATTCCCATCCATGATGATGGCTATGTGATTTGGTACACGTGATAAATCGAGTTCGAGGTTATCAGTCGTTTCTTTTTTAGTTTTCGTAAAGTTCGTAAGCTTATTTAACATATAGTCTCCCCCAGAGAGAATAAATCAAACAACAAAAAGGGAATGTTCACCTTCATGGCCTTATTTCTATTATAGATGAAAACTGGCCATATGTATCAAAGAGGCTGTCCCAGAACAATAGTGCCCAACACCGCCAATTCAACATTTGTATCGAAAGCATGATTTTTTCTCAAAATGTTGTTCGTTACGGTGTAAGTCAGACACTTATGGGACAGCCCTTTTTTCTTATCTTATTTTAACTTGAATTATGTTAGACTTCCATGATTTCTTTTTCTTTATTCTCCGCAATTGAATCGATTTCTGTTACAAATCGGTCTGTGACCTTTTGTACTTCATCGCTATAATGACGAAGATCGTCCTCAGTCATTTCGCCGTCTTTTTGAAGCTTTTTAAGCTCATCATTTGCATCACGACGGATGTTTCGGACTGCGACTTTACCTTCTTCAGAATACTTTTTGACGAGTTTGACCAGTTCCTTACGACGCTCTTCAGTCAATGCTGGAATTGCAATCCGGATGACATCCCCATCATTTGAAGGGGATAGACCTAGCTCGGCTTTTTGAATAGCTTTTTCAATTTCACCGATGATCGATTTATCATACGGTTGGATTACAAGTAAACGCGCTTCTGGTACAGAAATGTTCGCCATTTGATTCAGAGGTGTCAATGCTCCGTAATAATCTACAGAAACACGGTCTAATAGTGATGGATTTGCTCTTCCTGCACGTAAAGTAGCAAGTTCACGACGAAAAGCGGCTACTGCTTTTTGCATTTTTTCATCTGCTTGTTTGATGATTGTATTTGACATGTTATTTCCCCCTTACAACTGTTCCTATATTTTCACCTTCGATAACACGCTTGATGTTTCCTTCTTCCATAATAGAGAAAACAATCAGCGGGATATCGTTGTCCATACATAGAGATGAGGCAGTTGAATCCATTACTGATAAACCTTCTTTCAGGACTTCCAAATAAGAGAGGCTCTTATATTTCGTAGCTGTTTCATCTGTTTTCGGATCTGCAGTATAAACTCCATCAACATTGTTTTTCGCCATCAAGATGACTTCAGCCTCGATTTCAGCTGCACGAAGAGCGGCTGTTGTATCAGTCGAGAAGTAAGGATTACCAGTTCCTGCTGCAAAGATGACAACACGTTTTTTCTCAAGATGACGAATCGCTTTTCTACGAATATAAGGTTCAGCCACCTGGCGCATTTCAATTGATGTTTGAACTCTTGTTTCTACTTCGATGCTTTCAAGGCTGTCTTGTAGTGCGAGTGAATTCATGACGGTCGCTAACATACCCATGTAATCTGCAGTGGCACGATCCATGCCCATTTGACTGCCAGCTTTCCCTCTCCAGATGTTACCGCCGCCTACCACAACAGCAACTTCAACATTCATTTCAACAAGTTCTTTCACTTGTTTTGCGATCGAATTGATGATATGCGGGTCGATTCCATAACCGACCTGACCTGATAAAGCTTCTCCGCTTAGTTTTAAGACTACTCTGTTGTATTTAGGCGTACTCATTTTTTCCCTCCATCAGCGTTTCCTGCATTATTATATGGGGTTGCTTGAAAAAGAGGGAACACACCTTGTGTCCCCTTTTTCTGTGGATGTTTTTGAAATAATTACTGAATGCTGCAGCAGTGAATTATTTCTTTACTTGTGACATTACTTCATCAGCGAAGTTTTCTTCACGCTTTTCCATACCTTCGCCTACTTCGTAACGTACAAATCCTTTTACAGTACCGCCTTTGCTTTCTACGTACTTACCGACTTTTTGATCTGGATCTTTAACAAATCCTTGATCAATAAGGCAAATTTCTTCGAAGAACTTGTTGATACGCCCAGCAACCATTTTCTCAACGATCTTTTCAGGCTTACCTTCGTTAAGTGCTTGTTGAGTAAGAACTTCTTTCTCACGAGCGACTTCTTCTTCAGAAACTTGCTCACGGTTCACATAGCGAGGGTTTACTGCTGCAACGTGCATTGATACATCTTTTGCAAGATCTTCGTCAGTCGTTCCACCGACTACAGATAGAACCCCGATACGGCCACCCATGTGTAGGTATGCGCCAAATGCATCATTGTCTTCCTTTTCAAGGATTACAAAACGACGAAGGGAAATCTTTTCACCGATCTTAGCAATTGCGTTGTTGATGTACTCTTCAACAGGAATGCTTTGTCCAGTCATTGTTTGTTTAAGTGCGTCTTCTGCAGAAGAAGGTTTTGCTTCAAGCAAGTGATCAGCGATTTCTTGGATCAAGTTCTTGAATGAATTGTTTTTAGCAACGAAGTCCGTCTCAGAGTTGACTTCTACGATTACAGCTTCGTTTCCTTTTGTAGCAATATGAGTCAAGCCTTCAGCAGCGATACGGTCTGCTTTCTTAGCTGCTTTCGAAATACCTTTCTCACGTAGCCAATCAATCGCTTTATCCATATCTCCATCATTTTCGGTTAGAGCTTTTTTACAATCCATCATTCCTGCGCCAGTTTTTTCACGCAGTTCTTTTACCATTTGTGCAGTTACTGCCATAAGTCTATTCCTCCCTTAAAATATGTAGCTTTTAAACATTATTTTGTTATCATTACTTGATTACGAAATCCGGGTTAAAACCGAGTAACGCCGAAATACGCCGTTTATTATTTGACGACTTTTTGAACTTCATTTCTTTAAAAAAGGTGATAAAGGGTCAGTTCCCCTCTATCACCCTTAAATGAGCATTCATTTACGCTTTAACTTCTGCCTCTTCTTCTTCAGTAGATGCAGCTTCTTCCGCACTTCCCTGGTTAGCTTCTACAACAGCGTCTGCCATTTTAGAAGTAAGAAGTTTCACAGCACGGATTGCGTCGTCGTTACCTGGGATGACAACATCCACTTCGTCTGGATCACAGTTTGTGTCGACGATAGCAACGATCGGAATGTTAAGCTTACGAGCTTCTGCAATCGCAATGCGCTCTTTACGAGGATCGATGACGAAAAGAACGTCTGGAAGACTGTTCATGTCCTTGATTCCACCTAGGAATTTCTCAAGACGATCCATTTCCTTTTTAAGAAGGATAACTTCTTTCTTAGGAAGCACATCGAACGTTCCGTCTTCTTGCATTTTTTCAAGGTCTTTCAAACGCTTGATACGCTTACGGATCGTATCGAAGTTTGTCAATGTACCACCCAACCAGCGTTGGTTGATGTAGTATTGACCAGCACGTTGAGCTTCATCCTTAACAGACTCTTGTGCTTGTTTTTTCGTACCGACAAAAAGGATCTTTCCTCCGTCAGCAGCGATGTCACGTACGTAATTATACGCTTCTTCTACCTTCTTGACTGTCTTCTGAAGGTCGATGATGTAGATGCCGTTACGTTCTGTGAAGATGTAACGTGCCATCTTTGGGTTCCAACGGCGTGTTTGGTGACCGAAGTGAACACCAGCTTCTAACAATTGTTTCATTGAAATTACTGCCATGAATGGCACCTCCTGTGGTTTTTTTCCTCCGCCCGCTTCCGATCAATCACAACTGTATTTAAAGTTAAATTTGGAATAATTTAACCACGATACAGCACCCATGATTGAATCCACGAACGTGTGTGATGTGTTATAAATATTTTTTTATATCATAAACACCGAGAATAACTATAACATATATCGAATGGAACTAGCAAGTACCTATTGCCCATCTCGATGAAATTTTATCATAAGTTCAACTTCGCCTTTCCCTTTATTAACTTTCTTTGCGATTTCATCTAAAGAGAAACCATTGTTATGCAAGGAAATAATTTGTGAACCGAGAGAAACACCGAACGTTTCTTTTTCTTCATTAATAGGTGGTGAATATATTGTTTCTTCTTCATCATGTATTATTTCATCACTGGTTTTCGGGTCCATTGCCGGTTTTTCCTTTGGGATTTCATCTTCTTTTAGATCCGCCTGTTTCCTCTCCGTTTTTCGTCTGTTATCCAGTGTTGCAAGTTCCCTCAGAAATGCCTCATTCTCCTCTTTCATCTCAGTTGTATACGCTAGAAGTATATCTTCCATTTCCTTCTTAGCGACTTTCAAATCCTGGTGGTCTGCTGCACCAGAACGTTTCCATATAATGATCAGGGATAATAGCGTGATGACGTGTATGATAAAGCTTATACCAAGTAAAAATGCAGTCATTTCTTCCTCCTAACCAGAAAAGTCGATCCGTTGTCCTTTGTATGGATGTTTTACATTCTCTTTTTCCTGGTCATGTGTCTGTCGATTTTGTTGATGATGGTGAGCATTTGAACGATTTCGATCATCGAATTGTTGTTTATCTGTACGTTCTTGCTTTTCAACCGATGTCCGATTCCGTTCTGAGCGTTCTTTTTCAATGGCAGCTGCATGGGATTGATTGATCTGTGATTGTTGTTGGAGTTTCTCTTGAACTTTCCCTGCATCCTGGGTTCTCGGTATGGCAACTTGTAGTTCAATCAACTTTAAACTCATCACACAATCTCCTATCTTGTCTAATCAGGTTACCGTTATAAAGATTTAAAGGGAGAAATACTTACCTTATTTCAATGATTGGATAACGATTTCGCTCGATACAAGTTTAAATTCAACTGCTTTATATTCGTGCGGGAGTACTCTCTTGTATTTACCGAAAGTCACTTCTACACCAGGGTGCATCACACCGTTGACAACAAGTGTCTGGTCACGCAGCGGTTTGATGTCTTCCTTTACTTCTTCTAATTCCTTTTTCATTCCATTTAATAAACGTTCAGTTTGCTGATATGTATTCCGTACCTTCAACAGGAGGAGTCTTTCTTGATCCGTCAGCTTAGCAAGATCTTTCGATGCTAAGGATGCCTTCAATTTTTCTAGCTTTTTTAAATTCTCCTCTTCTAAAGATATCCGACTCGACAAATGAGTTGACTTGTCAAGGATGTGAGCTGGTGTCCCGAGATATAGAAGGGTTTTTGTCATTACATCAGTCCCTGTTTGGTTGACGAAGATATCTCCTCCTGCGCTGACACGACCCCCAAAAATGATTCCTTTTCCTTTTTGACAATAGATATTGCCATCTACGAGTACATCACTGTAATTGATAAGTCTTACATATAAATCCCCGCCGACTTTCAAGTTCCCTTGATTGATGTATCCCGTGTGCAGGTCACATCCAGCTTCGATATATGATTTTCCATGTCCGGCAATTCCGTTTCGGATGAAAATAGATCCACCAGCTTTCAAGTCAGAAGCTTCTACGATTCCAGAAATCCGGATGTCGCCTTCAGCTGAAATAGTGTAGCCAGAAGGAACATCGCCATGTATATGAATATTCCCTACAAATGAAAGATTTCCTGTCTTCAAATCCAGATCACCTCTCACTTCATAAACCGGAAAGACATGGACTGCACGTTTTTGATAACTGACTTGTCCATCTGCTGAAGCATAAATACCATTAGAAGGATGATCGATGATTGTATTTTTGCATTTTTTAAGTGTGATTGGTCTCCCTGATTTAGCCGGGACAGTCTCCCCATTAACATCAACACCAGGGATACCGTCTGTTTGAGGTATGATTTCAGCAATCCGTTCACCTTTTTGGACTGATGGGATATCAGTGAACGAACGCAGGTCGATGAAGTCAGCTTGTTCATCGATGGAGGATCCACCATTAATAATCATGGGCTTGATATATCCATCTTCCCCTGCCTCTGGTTCTGTCCCTTCCGCTACTATGACAGGTTGAGTCCAGTGTTCGATATCCTCTACGATATTTTCAATCTCTGCTCTCAACACACCGTGGACGATTCCTGATTCTTCGAGAAAGATCAAGAAGTCCTCTACTGTAGCGTGATCTTCGAATGAATGCAAAGGAACAAGTTCAGCTATCATTTTTTTCTTGCCAAGCTTCAGTTTTACATATTTTGATAATCGCTCAATGTCCACGAATGCTCCTCCTGACTCAATTTGTATATTTCGCCAGTACGTTTCTGAGCTTGTAAAGTGCTTTCGAATGTATTTGAGAGATACGAGAAGTAGACAGGTTCAATACTTGTCCGATTTCAGTCAGTGTAAGTTCTTCATAGTAGAAGAGGCTGACGACTAGCTGTTCTTTTTCATTAAGATCCTCGATGATTTTAGATAAATGTTCGTGAAGTTCGTGCGTCAACATCAGCGTTTCAGGGGTATCAACCTTCTTATCTTCAATCGTGTATCCTACTTTTTCATTGGAATCGCTGTCTTTATTCTCTTCATCAATGGATAATACATTTGCTAAAAAACTTTCTGACATGATCGTCAAAACATCTTCTTCCGTCATCCCTACTTCCACAGCGACTTCTGATGCTGTCACAGAACGCATCTGTTCTTGTTCCATCCTTTCGATGGTCGACTCAATCTTTTTCGTTTTTTCACGCAAGGACCGAGGGAGCCAATCTTCGCGACGTAAACCATCAAGGATTGCACCTCTGATCCGGAAGGATGCATATGTATCGAATTTGAGATCTCTCGTAGGGTCGAACTTTTTTAAAGCATCATATAGTCCTAGAAGTCCATGGCTCCTCAATTCATCTTTATTAACGTTTCTTGGCAAACCTACAGCAATACGTTGAACATGATATTGGACCAAGGGTAAATGCATTTCTAATAAGGCTTCACAAGAGTCTTTATCCCGAAATTTCGACCAATTGTCCCAATGTACACTCGCTTCTGAAATTGCCCCGCTTCGCATCCAATCCCTCCTCGTAATCTTATAATCTTGCTGACCACAGTCATTAAATGGTTGTCATTCCTTTATGTATCGTCCGAATCATCAATTTACTGTTTTCGATATCAAATTCAATAGTTCTCCCGTTTTGTCCACCAACATCCTCAGCAAGAACAGGAATGCTTAAGGTCTCTAAAATGTCTTTGACTGCTTTTATGTTTCGCGGTCCAACACGTAACGCTTCACTCTTCCCTGTGAATTGGAACATCTGTGCGCCGCCTGCGATTTTGGCTTTCAATCGATTTCGTTGGATACCAAAATGTTGGACTAGTTCCGTAACCATTGCAGGAAGTGCTGTATCAGCATATTTAGCTAAATTGAACGTCATATCTCTCGACAGTTCTGAACTCGGGAGCATAACATGGGCCATACCCGCAACCTGGGACACAGGCTCAAAAATCACAATACCGACACAAGACCCGAGACCAGTCGTTTTCAAACGGTTCGGTGCTTTCGCAATTTGATAATCTGAGATTTTCACGTTGACAGTTTGCATAGTTTTATTCATTTAACGGAACTCCGAGTGATTGAAATATCTTTTGAAACGAATCCGGGTCAGGTAGAAGTAGAAAATGACTGTCTACACCAGTTTGTTTACTACTTCCATTTTTAAGCTGGGTATCGATGATGATTGCATAGTCACTGACCTGTGACATTTCCATCAGCCCGAAAGACAATACAGCCGCGGCCATATCGATCGTCAAGAATGGTACAGAAGGCGACAAATTCAAACCAGTGAAATCTGAAAAGGAGGAAAGATATGAACCAGCAAGTATATTCCCTGTTTCTTGAAGAGCTGACCTGGTCATTTCGGATGTAAGGATCCGTTCTTCATCCACCTCTGGATCACCCGTCAATTCTCTTAAAATTGTAGTCGCTTCATCTAATGTGAAAATCAGAAACATATTTCCAGGTGCATCACCTGTCACTCTGAAAAATGTTGCCGCGACAACAGTTTCCTCCCCACCCACCATCTGTACAACTTCATGGAAGGGTACAAGTTTCACAGTGGGAAGAGCCATATCGATGGATTTCTGCATCAGCTCAGATAATGCCGTTGCTGCATGACCTGCTCCGATGTTACCGATTTCTTTCAGAATATCTTTATGATACTCTGTCAACTGTTCGGGTGTGATCATTCATTGGTCTCCTTGAATTGGCGAAGGGCAATGATTTCTTCAGGGTTCAACACCTTTTCCAGATTAAGCAGAATCAACAATCTCTTTTCCAGTTTTGCAACTCCATCAAGATATTCTGCTTCGATACCACCGACTACTTTCGGTGCTGGCTCCACTGTATCAGCCGGGACATCGATCACATCATTCGCTGAATCCACGATCATACCAACCTCCAAGTCATTGGCATTGACGATGACGATCCGGGTTTCCTCTGTATAGGACGCCTCTTCTAAATCAAATCGGCTTCGCAAATCAATGATTGGTGTGACGATACCACGAAGATTGATGACTCCTTTAACGAAGGAAGGCGTCCGGGGTACTCTAGTAATCTCCTGGATTCGTTCAATCGAGCGTACTTGATGCACATCGACTCCATATTCCTCATCCAATAGTTGAAACACGATCGCTTTCATTTCAGTTTCTACAGTTTTCATTTCAGACATTTCTAATATTCCTCCCTTATTTGATCAAATCATTACAATCTAGTATTAATGAAACTTTCCCATCCCCAAGTATCGTTGCGCCAGATATCGCAAAAACATTCGAAAGGTATTCTCCTAAAGGCTTCAGGACGATTTCTTGCTGACCAATGAATCGGTCGACGATCAAGGCAGCCATCTGATCTCCTTTACGGACAACTACGACGGAATAAGTACTTTTTTCTTCTGGAATACCTTCTACCTCTAATACATCCCTGAGCGGCAAAAGTGGAACCACTTTTCCTCTGAAATCAACAACCAACTGGTTATGCGCTTTCATCAGTTCTTTCTTCGGAACCACAATACTTTCAACAATATTAGATAATGGGATTGCATATGTTTCCGATCCGATCGTTATCAACATTGCTGATAAAATCGATAGGGTCAAAGGCAGTTCAATGGCGAATTTCGTACCTTGACCAGGTTCAGATGTAACCATGATCTGACCACCGAGGGATTCGATTTTGCTTTTCACAACATCTAACCCGACACCTCTTCCGGATATATCTGAAACAGTATCAGCGGTACTGAAGCCAGAGGCGAACAATAACTGATAGACCTCATGATCTTTCATCGTCTCTGCATAAGCTGGATCGATGATGTGGTTTTCGATCGCTTTTTCCAGTACCTTTTCCCGATTGATACCGCCACCGTCATCTTCAATTTCAATGAAAATATGATTTCCACTATGATAAGAGACGAGAGAAATCGTTCCTTCTTCAGGTTTACCAGCTTTGGTTCGTTTCTCAGGCAGCTCGATGCCGTGGTCGACAGAATTTCGTAACAAATGGACGAGAGGATCACCAATTTCATCGATTACAGTTCGATCCAGCTCGGTTTCTCCACCGCTGATTTCCAAATTGATTTTCTTCCCAAGATCCTTCGCTAAACTTCGGATCATCCGAGGAAACCGGTTGAACACTTGATCGATCGGCACCATTCTCATCGTCAGAAGTGCGTCCTGCAGATCGCTTGATAGTCTTGTCATGTGTTCAACTGTGTCCGTCAAATCACTGTTGTTCAATTGTTTCGATAAAGCTTCCAAGCGACCGCGGTCAATGACAAGTTCTTCAAATAAGTTCATCAAATGGTCCAATCGGTTGATATTGACACGCATCGTTTTATTGTTCTGAGCCTTTTTGGAAGATGTTTCAGACTTTCCTTTCATGTCTGCTTTCTTCTCTTCCGGTTTTTCCAGTTCGATTGCAGCAGCTGGCTCTGCTTTTGCTGATGAAGATGAATCGATTTCATAGTTTTGTACGCGGACCTCTTCAACTTCGGATATTTTGCTTATCTTTTCTCTAATTTCTTCTGCATTTTTCTCAGAAACCAATGTGACTGAAAATGAAAAATCAAATTTCTCTTCTTCTAGTTCGTTGACTGAGGGGTCTGTATGAATCACTTCAGACAATTGTTCAATGACATCAAAGACCATATAAACACGAGCAGCCTTCAGAATACAGGTTTTCTCCAAAGTTACTTTGACGGTGTATGGATGTAGGCCTTGTTCAAAAGATTGTGCCAAAATCGAACGTTGAAATTCGTCAAGTCCATCACCCTGGTTAGACTGCCCCTGCTCATTGGATACAGTTGCTGGCTTTTCCCCTGTTTCAATCACATTAAGCTTTCTCACGATTTCGTCAACATCGTGTTTCCCATCACCGCCAGCGATGATGGATTCAACCATTGCTTCTAAATGATCCACTGATTCAAAAAGTGCATCCACAACCTCATCCGTTACTTGTATCTTACTTTGTCGAATGGCATCCAGGACGTTTTCCATTTGATGAGTGAGGCTTGCCAAATCTTCAAATCCCATTGTTGCTGACATCCCTTTAAGGGTATGAGCGGATCGGAAAATATCATTTACAATCGCAACATCCGTTGGATCATTCTCAAGCTTGAGCATATGTTCATTAATCGCTTGTAGGTGTTCCCTGCTCTCATCGACAAACACGTCTAAATATTGATTCATATCCATGTATACAACCCCCTACTATAAATAGCGCACGATTCGTTTTGATATCTCTGTGACATGAACGACTTCATCCACTTTTTGTGTTGCAATCGCCGAGCGAGGCATCCCATATACAACACAGGACTCTTCAGATTCTGCAATTGCAATTGTGTCTTCTTCCTCCTTTAAAGCTAACAGCCCTCTTGTACCATCCGTACCCATCCCGGTCATGATCACTGCAATCTTTTGGTAGCTATGAACCGTAGATAAACTGGTGAACATTTCATCGACAGAGGGACGATGTCCTCTGATCGGCGAAGTATGATTGTCCAGTTCGATGATGATTTCATTTTGCTTATGTATCGCTCTTAGGTGGTATCCACCGGGTGCTATATAGACCGTGTTGTTTCTCAATATTTCACCTGATTCTGCTTCTTTTACAGCTAGTGCCGACAGCTTATTCAACCGTTCTGCCAACGATTTCGTGAATCCGACTGGCATATGCTGGACGATGAGGACTGGAGCCTCAATCGAGTCCGGAAGGTTGGAGATGACTTCAACCAACGCCTTCGGACCTCCTGTAGAAGTACCGATTGCGATTAGTTTCTTCTTTTTCGTCAAACCTTTATTCAATGGTTTTTTCGTAAAAGATGTGATCGGTCCTTTTTCACGCTCGGCGGTCCTTGTTACCTTAGCCGCACTTGCTACCTTCACTTTGTTCAATAACTCTGCTTGCACCTTATGAATGTCCAGAGAAATCGCGCCTGAAGGTTTTGAAATAAAATCAACAGCTCCAGCCTGGATTGCTTCAATCGTCTGGGCAGCTCCAGCTTTTGTCACACTGCTTAACATGATGACAGGAATCGCGTATTGTTCGATGATTTTCTTCAAGGTGGTCAAACCATCCATGACTGGCATGTCCACATCCAGTGTGATGACATCAGGTGAAAGTTGCGGGATTTTCTTTAATGCGTCTTCTCCATTACGAGCAGTACCAGCGACTACGATTGTTGGGTCGCTTGATAAAAGATCTGAAATGACTTTTCGCATGAATGCAGAGTCGTCAACAACCATCACCCTTATACTGCTCATATGGTCCCCTGCTTTCTTGAAAAGTAGCGTGTGAATCGCTGGATGAATCCCTCATTTTTTTGGGAATCGTCAGAGGTGCCATGATAGATCTCAGCTAACTTTTGAACGGATTTTGCAACATTGGAGTATGGTGCATATATACGATATGGTTTCTGTTCTTTGACAGCTTTATAGACCGTACGATCTTCTGGAAGCATCCCAAGCATTTTGATTTCTTTCTGAAGAAACTGTCGAGCTGCTCGTTGGATTCTCATGCCCACATCATCTCCTTCAGGCTTATTCTCAACACGGTTCACGATGACAGAAATTGTGCCAGAGGATTCTTGCTGATGGATATGCTTCAACATGGCGTAGGCATCTGTTATCGCCGTCGGTTCAGGAGTTGTGACCAACAGTACTTCATCTGCTGCAGTGATGAATTGCAGACTGTCTCGAGAGGCTCCTGCAGCCATATCCAGAAAGATGTGATCATACCGTTCTTGAATCACTTTCATTTGTTGACAAAAGTGATTGAATTGCTCACTCGTCAACTCAAATAGTTTATTTAAGCCATTTCCGCCGGCTAGGTAATCGACTTGGTCCGGACCCGTTTCTATCAAGTCCAGGATCGGCAGCTGCTGTTCAACTAAGTCTACGATATTGTAGCGAGAATGTACCCCCATCAAGATATCCAAGTTCGCCATCCCGATATCTAGATCCATAACCAACACCTTTGAACCTGTTTTGGCCAGCGAAAGGGCAAGGTTGATAGTAAGGTTTGATTTACCAACGCCTCCTTTTCCACTGACCACAGCACAGACCCTCGCAGATGTCGAACCTGATTGGAATCTTTGACGAAGGATTTCTGCCTGATCATGCACGTTGACCATCTCCTAACAGAAGGTCTGCAATACTTTCTGGTGATGCTTCACTGATATCATCAGGAACGTTTTGCCCTGTCGTCATATATGCAACACCATAGCCCGTCTCATCAATTAAATTCAATACATCACCGAAGGTCTCTGTTTCATCTTTTTTTGTAAAAATATATTTCTCTATCGGAACAGTATTAAACTGGGCTACAATATGCTTCATATCACTGTATTTGGAGGTAAGTGAGAGTACCAGGTAATTCTCCATATCATCATTGAATTGATAGACCTCTTCCAAGTCAGCGACATATTGTGCCTTTTTGTAATTACGTCCAGCTGAATCCACGAATATGACGTCGTAATCCTTGAATTTATCATGGGCACGTTGGAAATCCTCACGATTATAGGCGACCTCTAACGGGACATTAAGTATTTCAGCATAGGTTTTCAACTGATCGATTGCAGCGATCCGGTAAGTGTCAGTGGTGATCATCGCTACCTTCTTCTTTTTGTTCAGGACCGCATCCGCTGCGATCTTTGCAATGGTAGTCGTTTTACCGACACCAGTGGGACCTATCAGATTGAGGAACTTCTTATCATATTCGAAGCCGCCGAATTCAACGTTTGATATTAATCCGCATATCTCTTCTTTCATCCACTTGTTGATCGACTCGTCTGCTTTCATTTCCGATTCTTCTCGATACCATCTCTTTAATAATCGTTTCGATAGGCTTGCCCTCACTTCATTGTTTACTCCCTGTTCTTCAAGGTAATCGATGATTTTTGTGATTTTTTCAGGGAATTGGATTGCATCAGATGATGGCCGAGCCTGCTCAATTTTCACGGATGGTTTGTTCAATTTTTCGGATTTGCGTGCAGTCTCATTTGAGTACGTTGTAGTATTTGTCAACTTTTCCATATTGTACTGCGGACTATAGTAGTCATCCTTTTGGTCCCTAGGCATGGGATCAGGATCCAATGCCGCGAATACTTCAAGAGAAGGTTTTGTGAAAAAACCGAGAAACCCACCAGTACGAATTTCTTTGGAATTAAGGATGACTGCATCCTTGCCGAGATCGTTCCTGATCTTTTTCATCGCTTCTGGCATGGTCGGCGCGATATATTTTTTTATTTTCATGATACATTCACCACCCCAATGCTCTGCACTTCCAGACTAGGTTCAAGTTCGTTATACGAAAGGACGACAACATCCGGTAAATATCGCTCGATTAATTGACGGACATACATTCTGACAGCTGGTGAGCATAAAAGTACGGTCATCGGACTTACATCGCTGACTTTCTTGATTTCATTCATTATCGAATCAAAAATGGTCTGTGACTCGTTCGGATCCATTGCGAGATAATTTCCATGTTCCGTTTGTTGGATAGATTCAGCAATCCGTTTTTCGACACCCCCGGATAAGGTGATGACTTTCAAAGAGGATTGCTCATCACTATATTGCTTGGAAATCTGTCTTGATAAAGACTGACGCACATATTCAGTGAGAAGATCCGTATCCTTTGTCATCTGACCGTAATCGGCTAATGTTTCAAAAATTATCGGTAAGTTCCGGATAGATATATTTTCTTTCAACAGTTTGGTAAGTACTTTTTGGATATCACCAATCGTCAATGGATCCGGTGTCACATCTTCCACCAGTGCTGCATGGGATTCCTTCAAATGCTCGACAAGTTGTTTGACTTCCTGTCTGCCTAATAACTCATGTGAATGTTTCTTGATGATTTCTGTAAGATGCGTCGAAACAACCGAAGGCGGATCCACGACGGTGTACCCCGAAAGCTCGGCTCGCTCCTTCAAATCCTCTGAAATCCATAGGGCAGGGAGTCCAAAAGCGGGTTCTACCGTTTCTACACCCTCGATTTCTTCGTCATCCACACCTGGAGACATTGCCAAAAAGTGATCAAGAAGGAGCTCGCCTCTAGCAATCTCGTTTCCTTTGATCTTGATCCGGTACTCATTCGGCTGCAGTTGGATGTTGTCCCGGATTCTCACAACTGGTACGACAACACCTAATTCCAAAGCGAGCTGTCTCCGGATCATGACGATACGATCCAGTAAGTCGCCACCTTGACTAGTATCTGCAAGCGGGATCAAGCTGTATCCAAACTCGAACTCAATAGGATCGACCTGTAAAAGATTCACGACACTCTCTGGACTCTTCAATTCTTCTGTTTGGATTTCTTCTTCCACTTCTTCTTCAGAAACCTGACGTTGTTGTTCTATACGGCTCAGATGATAGCCGCCGTACGCAAGTAAAAGGGCAATCGGTAAAGTGAAAATATTATGGATAGGTGTGAAGAATCCTAACAGAGCAATCGTTGCGGAAGCCACATATAACATGGCTGGATAGGCAAGCAATTGCTTTGTGATGTCTTGCCCAAGGTTCCCATCTGAGGCAGCTCTTGTGACGATGATCCCTGTGGCCGTCGAAATGATCAATGCAGGGATCTGGCTCACCAGTCCATCTCCTACTGTCAATAGAGTATAAGTTTCGGAGGCTTCAGCAAGCGGCATTCCTTGTTGAACCATCCCAATGATGATACCGAAGATCATATTGATGATGACAATGATGATCCCAGCAATCGCATCTCCTTTTACGAATTTACTGGCCCCGTCCATCGCACCATAGAAATCTGCCTCCTGCTCGATTTTTTGTCTTCTTTCACGCGCTTCCCGTTCAGAAATCAAGCCAGCGTTCAAATCGGCATCGATGCTCATCTGTTTACCGGGCATGGCATCTAACGTGAAACGAGCTGCAACCTCAGAAACCCTCTCTGAACCTTTTGTGATGACGACAAATTGTATGATGATCAAAATCACAAACACGACGAAACCGACAAGAACATTACCTGCCACTACGAAGGAACCGAATGTATCAATGACGTTCCCAGCTTTCGCCTGGCTTAAGATTGAACGAGTCGTCGATACATTCAAGCCTAAACGGAATAATGTAACTAGTAATAAGAGCGACGGAAAGATAGAAAATTGTAGAGGTTCTTTCGTATTCATCGCAATCAGGATTATGAGAAGTCCTAGTGAGATATTTGTAATGATCAAGAAGTCCAGCATCCAAGTCGGTAGCGGGATGATCAACATCGTGATGATCAATATTACACTTAGTAAGACTGTCAGATCTCTTGGCTTCATCGCTGTACTCTCCTTCTGGTTCGTTAACTGATGCTTTGGTTATTGATAATTCGCAGTTCATCATTCGGCTATTTTAAACTTTCCTATCTTTAATCAATCAGTTTAAAATTGACGAATTAGAAACAACACCGGCTAAAAACCGTCACGTCCTGTGACGACGCCGGTACTAGCACTTCCTGTGCGTCGAAAGTTCAAGGCACGAAGGTTTTGAGGACCGGAGCGACGAGCAATTCTTGCATAGTTACTGCGAGTTGTACCGAGGAAGCTGACTTCAACGGTAGCACTTGTAGACGCAGGTACATATGCTCGATTTCTTGGACCGCTAAACCCAAGTAACGCAGAAATTCGCAGTTTATCATTCGGCTATTTTAAACTTTCCTATCAAATGAGCTTTTTCAAACGGTACACATAAGCCAACACCTCTGCAACAGCTTTGAACAGGGCTTCTGGGACGAGATCGCCGATTTCCGTCTGGTCGTACAGGCTTCTGGCGAGCGGGCGGTTCTCGACGATTTCAATTTCGTTGTGTTTTGCGACTTCCCGAATTTTCAGTGCTACAAAATCTACACCTTTTGCAATTACGACTGGCGCATCGTGTTCGCTTTCATCGTATTTCAATGCGATGGCGTAATGTGTGGGATTGGTGATGACTACATCTGCTTTAGGGACTTCTTGCATCATTCTCTGCATCGCCATTTGTCGTTGTTTTTCTTTAATCTTGGATTTGATCAGAGGATCCCCTTCTGACTTCTTATGTTCATCCTTGAGGTCCTGTTTACTCATCTTGATGCTCTTTTCGAAATCGTACTTTTGATAAAAGTAATCCAATACGGCCAGAAATATGAGGAGAACGGATGCTGCAAGTCCCATTTGGATCGTCAGCTTCCCGATCACGAGTAAAGCATGTTCAACCGTGCCGTGTGACAACATTAAGATTTCATCCTTCTGTAACCATAAGACGGCAAAGGTGACAAAACCGACAAGCGATATTTTTAAAATCGATTTCAACAGTTCCACAATCGCCCTGAGCGAGTAAATTCTTTTGAATCCCTTCAATGGATTGATCCGCTCCAGTTTCGCTTTCAATGGCTCTGTCGAAAAGAGGACACCAACTTGCATGTAGTTTGCGGCTACACCGGCAATCATCGCAATCAATAGAATCGGCGCGACGATTTTAGCTGCTTCAATTGCCATCGCAGACATCACTTGCTGGATATTTTCATTTGTCGCATCAAAGTGGATGAAATCTCTGAAACTCATCTGGTAAATTGCCAATAACCTATCCAACATGAAAGGTGCGATCAGCCATAGGAATAAAAATACGATTAATAATATAATAGCGGTGTTAACATCGCTCGATTTCGCAACCTGTCCTTTTTTACGGCTATCCTGCCGCTTTTTTGGTGTTGCTTTTTCGGTTTTCTCTTGTGAAAAATATTGAAGATCAAGCGATAAATATGGCATTATCGACCACCTAACAGTCTCATCATTTTCCTCATAGCCTCAAGCATTTCGATATTCAACGAGTTGACCATCTGGAAAATGACTGGAATGACAAGCAATAAAACCACGAAACTGACGAAGATTTTCAAGGGCAGTCCAACAATGAATACATTCACTTGCGGTACTGTCCGTGAAATGATTCCAAGAGCCAGGTCGACGAGAAACAGACATCCAACCACTGGAATTGCCATCTGAAAAGCGATATAGAACATCTTGATCACAGTATCCGCTACTAACCTAGCAACATTCCCATCTCCGAATATGAAAGCCCATCGGTCGATTGGTGCAAATTGATAACTTTGATAGATTCCATTCAGGAACATATGATGGGCATCAATCGTTAGCAAGAACAATATTGCGAATATATATAGGAACCTCCCAATGAGAGGTGTCTGGATACCTGTTTGCGGGTCGAATACATTCGCAATCGCAAATCCCATTTGTAAATCGATGAAACCTCCTGCTACTTGTAACCCATATAAGAGGATCGAAGCGACGAAACCGATGCTTAATCCAATCATCAATTCCTTCATCACGAGAAGGATGAACTCACCATTCAAAGCAACCATAGGCGCCTGCAATGTCGTAAAGATGAAAAAAGAAAACACGACTGAGAATCCAATCTTATGTATGACAGGAATGTTCCGATAAGAGAATATCGGTACGGTTGCCATAAATGCAGTAACCCTCACGAGAACCAATAAGAAAGAAGGAATGCTATTTACAAACTCCACCATACGCTACAAACCTATGTAATTATTGATATTGCTGTATAGTTCATGGGTGAAAGTCACCATTTGGGTCAACATCCAGGGTCCGAAGAAAATCAGTGAAACAAGCACAGCTACAATTTTCGGAATGAAAGCCAAAGTCTGCTCTTGAATTTGCGTAGTGGCCTGAAAGATACTGACGAACAGTCCGACCGCAAGTGCCAATATCAGAAGCGGACCACTGATGATTAATGTAGTGTACACCCCTTTTTCAGCAAGGGAAATAACGAATTGTGAGTCCATTGAACGAACACCTTCTCATCTATTAATAACTCTCCAGCAGTGATTGGACGATCAAATACCAACCATCGACAAGGACGAACAACAATATCTTAAACGGTAATGAAATCATCACAGGAGGAAGCATCATCATCCCCATTGCCATCAGCACACTCGCGACGACCATATCAATGACTAGAAACGGTACGAAGATCATGAATCCCATCTGGAATGCCGTCTTCAACTCACTTATGGCGAATGCCGGTACCAAAGTCGTCAGAGGGATATCCTCAACACTTTCCGGTCGTTCCTCTCCTGTATAATTCATGAATAATGCCAGATCTTTTTGTCGAGTGTGTTTTGCCATGAATTCTTTCATTGGCATACTTGCTCGATCCATCGCTTCATCTTGAGAAATTTCACCTTCCATGAACGGTGTGATCGCTTGTTCGTTCACATCGGATAGGATTGGTCCCATAATGAAGAATGTCAGGAATAAAGCGAGTCCTATCAGAACCTGGTTAGGCGGCATTTGTTGTGTAGCAAGACCATTCCGGACAAAGGAAAGCACGATGATGATCCTCGTAAACGAAGTCATCAATACGAGAAATGCCGGGGCAAGGGAAAGGACAGTCATCAGGACTAACAGCCGAACTGTAGTAGCGACATTTTCTGGATCATTGTTGAACAGTTCATTACTGATACCTGGTAGTTCAATCATGGTCATGCCCCTTCTTCTTTAAAGACTCCATCAACGCATTGCGGTTTTGTTTCGTATCACTCAGCTGTTTCTTCAAAATCCCTTGAAAGTTCGTTTTGTCAGAGTTATCTCGGTTGTTCCATAACGAACTGATCCATCCGGCTAAGCCATTCATTTTTTCTGACCCAGTCATTTGTGTCTCATTGGTTGCCATCAATGCTTCGATTTCTTTTTCGTCTTCAATCTCTTTGATCAATTCGACGTTATCCCCAACACCCACGACAAGTATCCGATTTCCCACTTTTACCAACTGGACGGAACGTTGATTTCCAAGCATCGCTCCACCAAGTGTCTGGATTCCTTTTCCTTGATGGATCACCTGTGTGCGTTTATGCAACAGCTTCAAAACAAGTACCATAAGCCCGACTACCAATGCCAGCGCAAAGAGTACTTTCATCATGGTCGCGAATGTGGATGGTCCTGAGTCTGGTTCGGAGGCACTCACTGTATTTTCTTTTTCTTCCGGCACCTCTTTTCCACTTTCGTTATAACACTCGGAAACAGATTTCCCTTCGCATCCTTCAGGTGAATTGTCGGTATTGGCAGAAATGTACGATGGTCCACCGAATAAAAGGAATCCTATCATAAGGACCAATATGTTTGTTTTCCAATTCACAAGTGACACCTTCTTAGGCTTCAAGTGTTTTCTTGATCGCTTCAATGACGCGCTCCGCTTGAAACGGCTTTACGATGAAGTCTTTCGCCCCAGCTTGGATTGCATCAATGACCATCGCTTGTTGTCCCATTGCAGAACACATGATTACCTTCGCGTCAGAATTCAAAGCACGGATCTCTTTCAATGCTGTGATTCCATCCATTTCCGGCATCGTAATATCCATCGTCACAAGATCAGGTGTATGTTCTTTATACAATTCAACCGCTTGTGCGCCATCACTTGCTTCACCTACTACATCGAATCCATTCTTTGTAAGGATATCTTTGATCATCATTCGCATGAATGCTGCATCGTCTACAATTAAAATACGGTTTGCCATGTTTCGTTCCCCCTGAAAATAGTCTTATTGTAATTTTTCTAATCGATCTCTCTGGCTGATTATCTCTGTTACTCTTACACCGAAGTTCTCATCAATGACAACAACTTCCCCTTTTGCGATCAATTTCTGATTGACCAGGATATCGACCGGCTCCCCAGCCAGCTTGTCCAATTCGATGATCGAACCATGTGATAATTCCAAAATATCTTTGACGGCTCGTTTCGTCCGGCCAAGTTCCACGGTGACCTGTAATGGAATATCCAACAACATGTTAAGGTTCCGTTGGTCCACCGAAACAGATTCATTAGGAGCGAAATCTGTAAAAGCCGCTGGATGGACATTTGCGTTACGCTGATTCGTATAAGACGGTTCAATTTGCTCTCTTTCACTCTGTTGATGTGTTAACCCTGCAGTTTGATGGTTTTCTGGTACCATAGACGGTGCTGATTGCTCAGGTTCTTCATAAGCGGGTTCTTCGTTCAGGGCACCATTACCGCTTTCTGGATTCATTAACTGATCTACAAGCTCTTTTCCGAAATGCAGCGGTACAAGCTGCATGATATTCGAATCGATCAAATCCCCGACTTTTAATTTGAATGAGACTTTCACAAGAACATCATCTTTCGGAATATTGTCCGTCCCTTCATCTGCATTCACATCCATCAAATCAATGGTTGGTGGAGAAATATCGACTCGCTTATTGAACACTGTCGACATCGATGTGGATGCTGATCCCATCATCTGATTCATCGCTTCTTGCACTGCACTCAAGTGAAGTTCTCCCAACTCACCATGTGGATTCGTACCGTCACCACCAAGCATGAGATCTGCAATGATCTGCGCGTCTGAAGTCTTGATCACAAGCAAATTCGATCCATCAAAACCTTCCGTATAGCTTACCAACACAGCTACATGAGGCTTCGGAAATTCATCAGAAAGCTTGTTCCGTTCCACAATCGAAACATTCGGTGTTGTAATTTCAACCTTCTGATTCAGAAGTGTGGACAATGCAGTCGCCGCACTTCCGAACGAGATGTTCCCGACCTCTCCGATCGCATCTCTCTCAATGTTTGTTAACAGTTCTTCATTCGTTTCCTCTTTTGGACTTTCTTTTCCGCCATTCAATAAAGCGTCGATTTCTTCTTGGGAAAGCATGCCATCACTCATCATTAAAGTCCCCTTTCTCGTAAGCATCAATAATTTGGATCGCCATTTGATTTTTTACCTTACCGGGTTGTCCGATAAATTTATTTTTCCCTTGTACATTGATCGTCAATGGCTCTGAAATTTTCTGATCTAACTCTAAAACGTCATTGTTCGATAACGAAAGGAATTCCTGGACTGAGATCTGGCACCTGCCGAGCTCAGCGGTGAGGGGCAGCATAGCTGTCTTCACCCTGCTCTCCAGCTTTTCGACTTCTTCAGGCAGTCTTTCACGCTGCTTGTTCTGCATCCAATGATGTACAGACAGCTTAGGAATGATGGGTTCTAATACGACATGCGGCAGGCAAATATTGATCATCCCGCTTGTTTCCCCGATTGTAGTCGTCAACGAAATGACAACAACAGTTTCATTCGGTGAAACCATCTGAAGGAATTGAGGGTTTACTTCAAAATCCAGCATCTCGGGTTCCACATCAATGATCGTCCCCCATGCTTCACCGAAACAATCCAAAGCACGGTCAAAGAGCTGGTTCATGATCCTCGTCTCAATTTCTGTCAAACTATCAACCTTGTTCATTCCTTTTCCTTGCCCGCCCAAGACCCTGTCGAGCATCGCATAGGCAATGTTCGGGTTGACCTCGATCAGCAGGCGCCCATCCAAAGGCGGTGCCTCGAACAAATTCAGGATGGTCATTTTAGGGACGGATCGAATGAACTCTTCATATGGAACCTGGTCTACCGAAGCTACTGATATTTGGACGTATGTACGAAGCTGGGCAGAAAAGTATGTAGTCAATAAACGAGCATAATTTTCATGTATCCGGCTCAGGCTCCTCACTTGATCTTTTGAAAACCTTAGTGCTCTTTTGAAGTCATACACTTTCACTTTCTTTTCTGCTTCTTCTTTTTTTAGTTCCTCAGCATCCATTTCTCCAGTGGATATCGCTGATAATAATGCGTCAATTTCGTTTTGGGAGAGTACATCTGCCAAGAGCCTCACCTCTTTTCTGTTGTAATTCTCAGCTTTTTATTGGACAACTTTTTCAGTAGTGAACACTCGGATAACCTTACCGCTATCAAGAAACTCATTGATCGTCTTTTGCAGGCTGGATTCCAGGTTTGCAATACCTTCAGGACCCTGTAGTTCGTCGGATTTCGTTCCAGAAAGCTGATAGATGATCGAATTCTTCACCTGGAACATCCTGGTCTCCAGTTCTTTCTTCGCTTTCGAGTTATCTACTTGGATTCGGAATGCCATCTTCGCAAACCCTGTATCTTCGAGGTTGGTCATGATCTGTTCAGTATCGACAGAAAGATCCTTCAATTCATTGGCTGATAGCTCATTAGAAGCTTTGACCTCATCTTTAGAGGATAGATTCATATAAAGCACTACACCCGCTACAGCAACAATGGAAATAGCTGTAATCATAACCAGCATGGTTTTGACGAGGTTGTTTTTCACGACTAATCATCCTCCTTTTGCTTCGGCAATCCTAGAATCGAGATTTCCTTATAAAACTTGTTAACTGCTTCCTGAACTTCATAAATCCCTTCTTTCACCACAAATTTCCTGCCATTTGTAAGGGTGATCGTCGTATCGGGAAATGCTTGTACCTGTTCGATATAAATGGCATTCAATGTAAAGGTTTGTCCATTCAATTTGGTGAGTTGGATCATGTTATGTGGGGCTAGTCAGTGCCAGCCCCTTTCACCTCACTTTATCTCTTTAAATTGACGAGCTCCTGAAGGATTTCATCTGATGTCGTGATGATACGAGTATTCGCCTGGAAACCACGCTGTGCCACGATCATTTCGGTAAACTCTTCAGAAAGATCCACGTTGGACATTTCTAAAGCTCCAGCTACGATTTCACCAGCCCCATCTTCACCTGGAGTTGCTAAGGCATTTACATCAACTTCACCAGAGTTGGTAGTTTGTTGGTAAAGGTTGGATCCAACCTTTTCAAGTCCTCCGTTATTAGCGAATTTCGCTATTCCTATTTGTCCAGCTTCTGTTACTTCACCACTAGTAGCATCAATATAATTAACCGTCCCATTATTACCGATACTGAAGCTTTCTGCATCTACAGGGATATTAATTGGCTGACCAGCTGTATCTAACAATTTCAATCCATCAGAGTTGACTAAGTCTCCCTTTTGATCTAAATAAAAGTTTCCTGCACGAGTATAGAAACTATTCGTCTCATCTCCAACAACGAAAAATCCATCTCCAGATAATGCAAGGTCGAGCGGTCGTCCTGTCGTTTGCAGGCTTCCTTGTGTATGGATCGTATCGATGGTTGAAAGCTGTGAACCCAGACCTACCTGTTTCGGGTTGACCCCGCCTCGGTTATCATTCGGAGCACTCGCCCCTGAAATTTGCTGTGACACCAGATCCTTGAAAGTCGTTCTCCCTTTTTTGAATCCATATGTATTCACGTTTGCGATATTGTTCCCCAACACATCTAACTTGGATTGGAAGTTTTTCATTCCACTGATTCCAGAGTACATTGAACGTAACATCTTTAAAAATCCCCTCTCAATTTTAGGTGTGCTGCCTCAGTCAGTCAGCAGCATCAGAGCTTCCTATCGGTCCAGCTCTATTTAGTAATAAGATTAATAAGATAAAGTTAAATTTGAGGATTATCAGAACCAAGAATTTCGAGGCACGGCAGTCACGAAGACCGGAGTGACGAGCAATGCTCACCTACTCGCTACGAGTTGCGCCAAGGAAGCCAGTTATTAGGCTCTACTTTAAGACGCAGGCGCATAGTATCTATCGATAATCTGAGTGACAACGTAACAAAGAAATTCGCCGGTGATGGTAACCGGAATAATTTAACTCTCCTTAATAATTCAAGACAATCGCACCATTAATATTTGTGAAAATATGATCTGAAGCTTCGTCTCTATTCATCGCGGTTATGACGGTATTATTCGTCGTATTGACGACTAGTGCCGCTTCTCCAACCAATACGAGCGAATCCTTGATCCCCTTATGTTTCGCTTCGGTTATCTTCTCGTTGATTCGTTCCCAGGTAGGTTGTTCGATCCTGATGTTCCGCTCTGCTAATCTAGCATTCGCGTGCTTGGAAACCTTCAAATCTTGTACCTGGCTATGGAGAAGGTGTTGAAAATTGGTCCTGATCTGTTCCTTCTTATTGATCACTTTGTTCCTTGGTGGTATCGACGAAGTGATCGGTGGTTGATAAACTCGTTGCATCTGATCACCTCTTTTCTTTTTTCTTACGCTGATAATGTGATGATCTGACTTGGTGATAGTTTCGTTCCATCCGTCAATTCGATTTTGGTTTCACCTTTATCGAAATGGACCTTGGCAACCTCACCTGTCAAAGTCGTTTCTACCGGTTGGCCATCTTCATTTGACTTATCGATCCAGGTGATTTCCTTGCCGATCAATTGACTGTACTGCAGGAGCTGACCATTATTCTGATGTGAAACCCAGTTCTGTAACGTATCATTCATATTGACCATCTGTTCAAGGCTTGAGAATGAGGCCATTTGGCTGATGAATTCACGATCCTCCATCGGATTTAAAGGATCCTGGTTTGCTAATTGCGCGATCAGGATTTTCAGAAAATCATCTTTGCCGAGATTCGTGTTGCCCGTCTGCCTCAACTGAGCGCGATCCGGGAGCATTAAGCTTTGGTCGATTTTAGCTTCCATCGATATTACACCTCCTCATCGATTCCCATTTCCTTCAATAGTTGCTCGAAAGAACCTTGATTTTCTTCATCGTTTTTATGCTCTTGTTCCTGCGTATGTTCTTCACTTGAAGATTGTTGGTTCTCGCGTTCTTGATCATCACTCATCCAATCAGGCGTATGGCTGCTGATTTCAATTTTATCGATGGTGATATTCTGACCCTGTAATGAATGTCGTAATTGATGCAGATTCGTTTCAATCAATTCCTTTGCCTGTACAGTTGAAGCGATGATTTTAGCTGCGATCTCTCCATTTCTTTGGACAATCTGGATATCGAGTGACCCAAGATTCTCAGGGAAGAGTTTAATGCTGAGCTGTGTACTGCCATTCGGAAGTGTCATGATCCTTCCCCGATTCAACAACTTTGCAAGTTCATTTCCGAACTGCGTAGATGGTGTATGCTCTTGCGGTGCATGCAGTATGAATTGTTCAACTTTACTCATGTTCGTTGGACTTGTCACACTAAAAAGCCCTGATGTAGTACCCCCTTCAGACTTCGGAAGTTGGACTCCGATCTCCTGACCCCCTGTATTCCCGGCAGGTGCTGCAGGCTGATTTTTCATTTGTAAAAACATCGACTGATTGAAATTCTTGCTAGTCATTTTCTGTTCATTCGTTGGCGCTGTTGTATTTCCAGTGCTTTGTTGTGCCGCTTTCCCTTGCAGATCCATCAACATCTGTTTCAAATTGTGTTGCTGAGGTAAAGTGTGTGCAGCATCATTTTTCATCAGGAACTTTATGAACTCTTGCAGACGTCCCTCAGGTTTCATGTTTCCTTTTAAAAGTTGAGGATCGTTCTGCTGAAGAAGTTCAAGCACTGGCTTGTCCATTCCGCTTTGTTTCAGATCTTTGATAACGTTCTGGTCATTTCCATGCTGTATTGGCTCGAGAATAGGCATCGTCTTCATCAGGTTCTTCAGCAAAGGCGGAGGGATTTGTTGACTATCTGATAGTTCAGTTTGTAATTGCCCGATCAGTTCTTCAAGACTCAAATCTGTTCCATTCAGATCATTCAACTCGTCACGGAATTTTTCTAGCTGATTCAGCAATTGCTCACTCGTCATCTCTTCCTGTTGTTGATTCAATCCAAGCGCTTCAGCAACAACTTTACCGAAGGCTCCTTCTCCAACTTTCGTGTTTGTTTGTGCTGTTTTTGAACCAGAGAACATTTGTGTGTTCATCAACATGTTTGCTACGATTGTCATCTTTTCACCTCCTTTCAATAGATGAACATCAATTTGTTAAAAGCTTAGTCAATTCCGCAGCCTTTTCAGGATTCATCTCAGCTAACACATTTGCTTGAGTATCCGAATCAAGGCTTGCGATGATTCTCGCCGCTTCACTCTGTTCCATGCTTTCGAAGATTTTAGCCGCGTTCCCATGCGCCATCGTTGTATACACATCTGATATTTTTGCCATCGATTCATTTTTTTGAGCTTGGTCTTCTTCTTGCTTTTGCAATTGATCTTTCAATAGAGCTATATCGGATTGATGCTCTTTGATTTCATCGTCCTTTTGCAGCACTGCTTTTTCTGCATCTTCAACTTGTTTCTGCAGTGTTCTGATCTGACTTTCCATCGATATGATCAAATCCTCGTTAGACTCTTCTGCATCCTTTTCAACTTCAACCCAATTCGAAATTACAGGGACATTTGCTGCGTAGTTCTTTCCTTTCTCGATCAAGTTCACACCCATCAAAGAAAAAATGATGACTGATAATGAAGCTGCGAAAAGTAATGGGATTACCACCACAAGCAGGAATTTTAAAACTTTACTCGATTTCTTCTCCAAAAGCGCCTCACCCGATTTCGTTTGAAGTATGTCTCAATACAGCAAGTTCATCTGTTGCTTTCATTTCATCGATCTTACTATTGTATTGATATCTACTAAATTGTCTTTCTTTCAACTTTTCATATTTTTTCACATCAATCGTCTCCGACATGAGTCTCTCGTGCGCCGTCTGCATATTCTCCCTGGCATGCTGCAACCTTTGCTGTAACGATTGCACCTGGTAGTCCAGTTGATCGATGTACTGATTGTAATGCTGCAATGTTACGATCCTATCTCCATCGATCATCCGCTGAGACTGCTGAGACTGGAGTGTTTCCTTCTTTTTTAGGACTTCATATAACTCATAGCCGATTTCCTCGAATCGCTCTTGTTTTTCTATGTATTCCTTTTGGGTCTTGTCCTTTACTTGTTGCTTATAATCAAGGACTTGTTCCATCCTGAATTGATACCCCATCGTCTACCTCTCCTCCTGGAAAAGTCTTAAAAGCTCTTCAATTGATTGGGAAGCATTTACATCATCATTGATTTTTTGGCGAAGGAACTCCATGATTTTAGGATAGTAGTGAATGGCATCATCCACTTTTTTCGAACTTCCTTTTTTATATGCGCCGATTGAAATCAGATCCTCCGACTCTTCATAAGAAGCAAGGAATTCCCTGGCCTTGGCTGCTGCATTGATATGTACTGGATCAGCTATATTGTTCATGATCCGGCTTACACTCTTCAATACGTTTATAGATGGGAAGTGCCCCTTGTTTGCAAGATTACGATCCAAGACAATATGCCCGTCCAGTATCCCTCTGACAGCGTCAGCAATGGGTTCATTCATATCATCCCCATCGACCAATACGGTATAGAATGCAGTTATACTGCCATCCACATAGGTTCCTGACCTTTCCAGCAGCTTAGGCAATAAGGCAAAAACAGAAGGTGTATACCCTTTGGTTGCGGGAGGCTCGCCAACTGCCAGGCCTACCTCGCGTTGTGCCATCGCAACACGTGTGACAGAATCCATCATCAGCATGACGTCCTGCCCTTGATCCCGGAAGTATTCAGCCAATGTAGTCGCAGTGAGTGCACCTTTTATCCTTAGTAACGCTGGCTGGTCTGAAGTCGCTGCGACAACAATCGTTTTACGTAGCCCTTCTTCACCAAGTTCGTGTTCTACGAATTCTCGAACTTCGCGGCCACGTTCACCAATCATGGCGATGATGTTAATATCCGCACTTGATTGTCGCGCTACCATCCCCATCAATGTACTTTTTCCTACTCCGCTTCCTGCAAAAATTCCAATTCTTTGGCCTTTTCCAATCGTCAAGAAACTATCTATGGCTCTGACGCCGCAACTAATATTTTCAGTAATCCTGGGCCTTTTCATAGGATTAGGAGGTGCGGCATCCGTCAAACAAGCCGATAGGCCATGAGGCAGTTCCTCACCATCCAACGGTCTACCTAATCCATCCAACACTTTGCCAATCAAGGATTTCCCTGCTTTGATGTGTAGTGGTTTACCTGTCGCTTCTACTAAACTTCCAGGGGAAATTTCCTGGATCGAGGTAAAAGGCATGAGAAGGACATGTTCTTCTCTGAAACCGACCACTTCAGCTGGAATCCTTTTGTTGATCGTATCTCCTGTGTGGATATAGCACACATCCCCGATTGATGTTTTCGGACCTTTTGATTCGATCATGATTCCGATGACCCGATTCACTTTACCGAAGCGTTTGAACGGATCGATCTTTTGAACAGCAGTCAACATCGGTTCAATGTCCATGTTCCTCACCCACACATTCCAATAGTTTTTTCTTGATCTCTTCTAGCTGGCTGTCGATAGAAGCATCAATACGGCCGTATTTCGTCTCAATCAGACAAGTGTGGTCTTTGATGGACTCTTCAGGAAAAACTACAATCTCAGAATTTAATTGAACCGAAAGTTCTTTCGTAAAAGTGGATGTCAGCTCATAGTATTTTGGAGATACGAATAGTTTGATATCCTCTTCACCCTTCACCTGTTTCAAAGTTTCTTGGATAAATCTTGTCCAGTTTTCATCAGATTCAAGTTTGTCAGCGAGGATTTTACCCGCTATTTCTACACTCAATCGCAGTATTTCAGGCTCTGATTCGATGATTTTTTTCCGGTAATCGGATTGTGCCGCAGATAGGATATTGTTCGCTTCATCCAACTTCGTTTTGTAATCTTCTTCTGCTTCCGCAAGCCCTTTTTGATATCCTTTTTCATAGCCTTCTGAAGAGGCCTGATTTCGTGCCTCCTCTATTTGTCTATCGATTGTTGCCTCTTTTTCTGCGAGCTCTTTTTCCTTGGCCGCAGATTCTGCCTCAGCCTGTTTCAAGAGCTCTGCTGCTTGCTGTTCAGCTCTTTCGATAATCGCCTGTGCTTTTTGCTCTGATTTCAAGCATACCGATTCTGTTACGTCTTCGTTGTCCTGCAAAGGCTCTACAGGACGGAATGTGTTCAATCGCTTGATTTCGATTGGTTCACGGTCAGTCTTATTGGACAAAGGTGAAAACTTGATGACTCTAGACAATGATATCGTCTCCTCCACCACGTGCGATCACAACTTCTCCAGCTTCTTCAAGTCTACGTATGATTGAAACAATACGGGATTGCGCTTCTTCTACATCACGAAGCCGAACTGGCCCCATATATTCCATCTCTTCCTTGAAATTATCCACCATCCGTTTGGACATGTTTTGATATACGATCTCTTTGACTTCTTCACTTGCTGCTTTCAATGATAGTAAGAGATCCTCATTTGGTATTTCACGGATGACTCTTTGAATCGATCGGTTATCCAACGTTACGATATCTTCAAATACAAACATTCTCTTCTTGATTTCCTCTGCTAATTCAGGATCCTGTACCTCTAAAGCATCAAGGATCGTTCGTTCTGTACTTCTGTCGACGCCATTCAAGACTTCCACGACAGCCTCGATTCCTCCAGCCTGAGTAAAGTCTTGTGTAACCGTCGTGGAAAGCTTCTGTTCAAGAATCTGCTCAACTTCGGTTATGACTTCTGGCGATGTGCGATCCATCAAAGCGATCCGCTTAGCAACGTCTGCCTGCACTTCTTGGGGCAGTTCCGATAAAATTTGGGCTGATTGTGCCGATTCCAGATAAGAAAGGATCAATGCAATCGTCTGTGGGTGTTCATTCTGGATGAAATTCAAAATCTGCCCCGGATCCGCTTTCCTTGCAAAATCAAATGGTCTGACTTGCAAAGTTGATGTCAAGCGGTTGATGATGTTCGACGCTTCACTTGCCCCTAAAGCTTTTTCTAGTACTGTTTTTGCATAACCGATACCACCCTGAGTGATATATTCCTGCGCTAGCGCAATTTGATGGAATTCATCTATAATGTCCTCTTTGATCGAGGATTCAACTTTTCTTACATTCGAGATTTCCAATGTCAAGCGTTCGATTTCTTCTTCACTTAGATGCTTATAGACTTGTGCTGAAACATCCGGCCCCAGTGAAATCAACAAAACAGCTGCCTTTTCTCTGCCGGAAAGTTTTTGTAGTCCTCTAGCCACTGGTACCACCCCTATTCATCCGACAACCAAGAACGAAGCAATTTTGCGAATTCATCCGGCTTGTCTTTTGCCAGTCGTTCTAGTTGTTGTTTACGAGTTGTTTCTTCTGTTTGCTGAGGTTTCAACTCAGGAACATCTTCAACCTGATAGTCAACCCCGCTATATTCGTCTTCCTCTACTTCTTCTTTTCGATTTCTCAACAATAAGAAGAGTAGAATGATGATGAAGATCAGTAACACACCGCCGACAATATAAATCCATAGAGGAACTTTGTTTTCCACAGTCGGCAGTTCAACCTTCCCTTTAAACGGCTGAGCTGAAACGATGATTTTCTGACCGATTTGTTCTTCTGTTATTTCATTTGTCTGATCTTTTGAGATGGTCGTTCGCACTACACTGCTCAACACTTGTTCGATATCATCTATCCGATCTGCAGGCAATGAATTAGGATTTTCCGGCTCCGGCGGCTCTACCATTACCTGGATTCCGATATCCCTGATTGTAAATGGTGCTTCTTCAACTTCTTTATGTATACGGTTCACTTCATTGTTGATTCGTTCTTCTACACGTTGATAATCACCTGACTGTCCATCTTCCCCTTGATAAGAAGGGACGTCTGTATCTCCTGTCCCGGCTACACCACCTGGTGGGGTTCCGTTGCCCGTATATGTTTCACGGATCCTTTCGACACTCATCTGAATGCCTTCCATTTTCTCCTGATCAACAGGCTCAACAAGTTCTTCTTGGCGTTTTTCTTTAGTGAAATCGATGTCAGTAGTGACTGAAACCACCACTTTTTCCGGCCCCATCATCGTGCCTAACATACGTTGTAGGTTCCGCTGCAAATCTTTTTCAACGTCATCCTTGATCGCTTTTTGCTGCTCATAAGCTGAAAGTGTAGTAGATTCCTTCTCAGCGTCCTTCAAATCAAAATAATTAAAGAATTGATCCATAATGACGATATTATCTGTAGGTAAGGACGGTACACTTTTTGAAACAAGGTTGTACAAAGAGTTGATTTGCTGCTGTTTCAGCGTGTATCCAGGCTCTAAATCCAAAACGACAGAAGCCGAAGCCGTCTGTTCTGCATCAGTCACCCAAACATTTTCTTTGGGCAGATTGATCATCACTTTCGAATTTTGAACCCCATCAATACTACCAATCAGATTTTGCAGTTCTGTTTGCATGGCAGCTCGTTCAACAACACCGAATTCCTTATCTGTCATACCGAATCCATTGTTTTCCACAAAATATTTATAATCAATGGTCCCGCTTTCCGGCAGGCCTTCTGAAGCAAGGTCTACCTTCAGCGCATCAACTCTATCTTCTGGTACATTGATCGCTGTTCCGTTATTTACAATTTCATAACTGATTCCTTTTGTATCAAGACTGCTTTTTATCTGCCCAGTTTCCTCTGGGGACAGTCCGGAATATAACGGAACATAATTCTTATGAGAAACGATGATGGTCAACAGTATGATTAAGGTTAACAAACCGATAAAAGAACCTATGATCAACGTTTTCTGTTTCTTGGTACGTTCTTGCCAATATTGCTGCATTTGATTTTTATATGACGAGATCTTTTCGTTCATTTTATCCCCCGGTCGTCATTCGCAAAAAAATTTATTTTCAATGGTCAGAAAATTTTCATGACCCTCGAAAACTATGTGCGTAAATGTAATTGCTATAGAATGCTATCAAACCTGCATTCTCATGATTTCCTGATAAGCTTCAATCGCTTTGTTCCGTACTTCCACAGCTGTATTCAAAGTGATACTTGCCTTTTCAGCTGTGATCATCACATTATGTAAGTTGTCAGTCTTGCCTGAAATGAGCTTTTCTGTCTCGATATCAGACTTGATCTGAGCTTCATTGACCTTATGTAGTAAATCCTTAAATGATAACGCCAGCTGATCACGTGCTTGACTAGGTGTGGATTTTTCAACAGCTGGTAATGTAGTCACATTTAATTGTACTGGTTGCAATCACAACACTCCCTTTACCTTCCGATTTCCAGCGCTTTCATATACATCCCTTTTGCTGCGTTCATTACAGTCACATTCGCTTCATAAGACCGAGTAGCACTCATCAAATCCACCATCTCTTTGAGGGGATCGACATTCGGCATGCGTACATATCCTTGATCATCTGCATCTGGATGCTCTGGTTGATATGCCAATTTAAAAGGTTGTTCATCTTCTACAATCGAACTTACTTTGACACCCTTCAACTGATCACCCGATTGTACTTTCGATAAAATCGAATTGAATTCTGTCCCTCCTGGCTTAAGTACGACCATTTTTCTTCGGTAAGGCTGCCATTCTCCATTCACCAGCTCTGAACGAGACGTTTCTGCGTTAGCCATATTCGATGAGGCAACATCCATTCTAAGCCGTTGAGCGGTTAATGCGGAACCCGAAATATTCATTGAGTTGAATAATCCCATTTATCTATCTTCCCCCTTTGATCACCGTGTTCATTGAACTGAATTTACCATTCATTCGCTGGATCAGCGCTTGATAATACAATTGATTTTCTGCTAGTTTCGTCATTTCCTTATCAATATCAACATTGTTTCCATTATGGGAATACGATGTGTCTGCATTGGTTTTAGTAAAGAAGGATGGGTTAACTGAAGCTTCTGTAGAGAAAGGAATATGCTTCTGGTCCGTCCGATAGGCTTTTATGGAGCGGTTTAAAGTATCCCTGAATTCCACTGATTTAGCTTTATAGTTCGGAGTATCAGCATTCGAAATATTATTCGCAATCGACTCATGATTTGCTGTACGATAATTCAATGCCTGTTCAAGATTTCGAATTGTACTTGAATTTAGCATATCTACCCTCCTTATAGTAAAATTTCCTCAATATCCAACAATTTCTAAATTGCTTTCAGGTGTATTTTATAGTTAATACCATCTACTGTCTATGTATTTTCCGATATTTCGATTTTTTTCGATATAAAGGACTAATATTTAAATAGGACCTTAGACTCATATCATCATATTTCGACTTATTTACTACCTAATTTCCGCAAACTACAGGAAAAATCCTTCTTTTTAATCATAAATATTCGACATAATTCGAGATTGGCTGCTAAAGAATCGGATTTCAATCTGTGCGTTTATAAATAGGCTCTTTCCTAAAAGATTGTTGCTTTGAGTCATTTTTTGAAAAATCACCTTGTGCAAGTTGATTGGAGAGCAAGGTGCGAGACTCCTGCGGGATCAGCGGGACAGGTGAGACCATTCAACGTCGCAAGGCGACGAATGGGCTCACCGCACGCCCCGCGGAAAGCGAGCACCCTGGAGCGGAAATCAACAACTTTCAAGAGCAACAAATGAAAGGAAGGCAATCTCGCCTAAATCAACAATAATGAATTACATAACAGAAAAAAAGAAGGACTGACATTGGCGTCAGTCCTTCTTCCTCATTAGATTGCCTTTAATTTAGAAAGCTCATGTAAGAATTTATCATTCAATACCTTGATATACGTCCCTTTCATTCCGAGTGAACGAGATTCGATTACCCCCGCACTTTCTAGCTTACGGAGCGCGTTTACAATCACTGAACGTGTTATTCCAACTCTGTCAGCAATTTTACTTGCGACAAGCAGTCCTTCGTTTCCATCTAATTCTTCAAAAATATGCTCGATGGCTTCTAATTCACTATACGATAATGAACTGATTGCCATTTGCACTACTGCTTTATTACGAGCTTCTTCTTCGATTTCCTCAGATTTTTCACGGAGAATCTCAGTACCTACAACTGTTGCACCATATTCAGCAAGAATGAGATCGTCATCTTTGAACGATTCATTCAAACGTGAAAGAATCAAGGTCCCTAAACGTTCCCCTGCACCAACGATCGGCACGATTGTCGTAAGGCCTTTACCGAATAGATCTTTGTTTTCAACAGGGAAAGCGGTATAGTCACTGTTGATATCCAGGTTTGAAGATGTTTCTGTAATGTTGAAAAGGTTCTTCGTATATTCTGTAGGGAATTGTCTGTCAACGAGCATCTTCTTCATTCTCTCATTCTCAATTTCCTGTACGAGAGAGAATCCAAGTAATTTCCCGCGGCGACTGACGACGAAAATATTCGCTTCGATCACATCACATAGTGTACCAGCCATTTCTTTAAAGTTAACTGGTTTACCACCAGACTCTTGTAATAACGCATTGATCTTTCTTGTTTTTTCTAATAAATTCATTTGTAACTCCTCCTAATTGTTATAAGATATACTGACTCAAGTCTCGATCTTTTGCAATGGCTCCTAGTTTTTCATCGACATAATCAGGAGTAATTGTAATAGTCTCAAGATTAATATCCGGGGCTTCAAAAGATAAATCTTCCAATAACCTTTCCAAAATCGTATGAAGCCTTCTAGCTCCAATATTGTCAGTATTTTGATTCACTTCGGTTGCGATTGTCGCAATTCTACGAATAGCATCGTCAGAAAATTCTATGTTTATACCTTCAGTTTGCAAAAGTGCTATATATTGTTTTGTCAACGCATTGTCAGGGTCTACCAGGATCGATACGAAATCATCAATGTTGAGACTGGACAATTCTACCCGGATCGGAAACCTTCCTTGGAGCTCAGGTATAAGATCTGAAGGCTTTGCAATATGGAACGCGCCTGCTGCAACGAATAACACGTGATCCGTTTTGACAGGGCCATACTTCGTGACAACTGTCGATCCTTCTACGATCGGCAATATATCTCTTTGCACCCCTTCACGTGAGACATCTGCTGATTGATTGCCTTTACCTGCAATCTTATCTATCTCATCTATAAAAATCATACCCGTTTGTTCGGCTCTTGTAACAGCTTCTTGACCAACTTCGTCCATATCGATCAATTTATGTGCTTCTTCATGGGTCAGGACCTTTCTTGCTTCCTTTACGGTAAGCTTGCGTTTTTTCTTTTTCTTCGGCATCAGATTACCGAGCATATCCTGCATATTCATTCCCATTTGTTCCATTCCTGAGCCCTGGAACAAATCCATCATATTCTGGTTTTGTTCCTCAACCTCTACAGTGACATAATGATCTTCCAATTCACCAAGCGATAGTTGATGAGCAATCTGTTTCCTTTTTGAAGCAATTTGATCTTTTTCAGGATCGGAATTGTCGTTTGAATCTTGTTGTTGTTGATTTCCGAACAACATTTCCAGAGGGTTCTTATAAGAAGTCTGTTCGGGTTTCTTTGAAGGTACCAACATTTCCACTAGCCGTTTATTCGCATTCTGCTCGGCAGGTTCTTTAACCGAGGCCATTTTCTCTTCTTTTACAATACGGATTGATGTTTCAACCAGGTCACGGACCATGGATTCGACATCACGGCCGACATAACCGACTTCGGTGAACTTGGTCGCTTCCACTTTTACAAAAGGCGCGCCTACGATCTTAGCCAGCCTTCTAGCGATTTCAGTCTTCCCTACACCAGTTGGACCGATCATCAGTATATTTTTCGGTACGACTTCATCTCTTATCGATTCGTCGATCAAACTTCTGCGATACCGGTTTCGGAGTGCAATAGCTACCGCTTTCTTCGCACTTTTCTGACCAACAATGAACTGATCAAGTCGTTCAACAATCTGTCTTGGTGTATAATCCATTTTCATCGTGTCAAACTCCCCCGTTTCAAGTTAATTGTTCAACAATTATCTGGTCATTCGTATAAACGCAAATCTCTGCAGCGATCTCTAATGCGCTTTTCGCGATATCTGCGGCAGATAAATGTTCACCATGCCTTTTCAGCGCCCTTCCAGCCGACAATGCATAGTTACCACCTGATCCGATGGCTAGTATCCCATCATCCGGTTCGATGACTTCACCAGTGCCGGAAACAAGCAGAAGTGTTTCTTTGTTCATGACGATCAACATCGCTTCCAGTTTTCGAAGCATCTTGTCACCACGCCATTCTTTTGCAAGTTCTACTGCAGATCGTTGCAGATCCCCATTGAATTCCTCTAGTTTGGCTTCAAATTTTTCGAATAAAGTGAAAGCATCCGCGACTGAACCCGCAAATCCAGCTAGAACTTTACCGTCGTATAACTTTCGGACCTTCTTCGCAGTATGTTTCATCACCACGGCATTTCCGAACGTCACTTGCCCGTCTCCTGCCATTGCACAGCCACCCTTATGATGGACAGCAAAAATGGTGGTAGCATGGAATGTACTCATAATAGACCTCCTCCCATCATTGAATCCTAACCCCGTTTAAGCTCTTGGATGAAAATTGCGATACATCTGCTGTAATCTATCTTTTGTAACATGTGTATAAATTTGAGTGGTAGACAGTTGGGAATGACCCAATAGTTCCTGCACTGCTCTCAAATCAGCACCTTCATTCAACAAGTGGGTCGCAAACGTATGACGCAGCATATGTGGTGTGATGTTCATTGTCAAAGATGTCGATTCGATCATCTTTTTCAGAACTTTCCTCACACCTCGGTCCGTCAGAGGATCCCCTTTATAATTCACGAAGAGTTTATCATGCTCTTTCGTTTTCATTAATGTCTTCCTGCCAGAGTTCAAATAATGGTCCAACGATTCGATTGCATAACTGCCGATCGGGACATATCTTTCCTTGCGCCCTTTTCCCCTTACAAGAATCGTTTCAATCGAAAGATCGATGTCTTTCAGAGTAAGACCGCAGCATTCACTGACTCGAATTCCCGTTCCGTAAAGAAGTTCGAGCAACGTTTGATTCCTCTGTCCCAAGGGAGTGTTTAAGTCTGAAACTTCAAACAACTCCTCAAGTTCTTCTGCGTAAAAGAATTTGGGGAGTCGCTTGTTTTGTCTCGGTAGACTAGCAGTTTTAAAAGGATTCTGTTCTAAGCGTTCTTCTCTGATTAAAAACCGATATAAACTTCGTAATGTTGAGACTTTTCTTGCTACAGATTTTCTGGCATATTTCTTTTCATGCAATATTGTCAGATAGTGACGGACATGTACATAAGAAACAGCAGCAAATAGGTCCAAGCCTTGCTGCCTCATGAATTCCACAAAATCGTCGATGTCAACTTGATAATTGATGACGGTATGCTGCGAACAATTTTTTTCAATTTGTAAATATTCGATGAAAAGACGGATGTCTTCTTGCATATCACGATCAACTTCCTATTATTTTCTGAATAGTGGAACAATTAGCATAAAGACCCCTAAATCGTATCACAACTTAGAGGTCTTGACAATATATATTCACACTTTTGTTAAAAAATTCTGAATTGTTCCCAGTGCTCGCTCTGCAATCTTTTCGTATCGTTCCTTCTTATTCTTGATTCTCTTATCAAGCGGAGGAAAGAGTCCAAAATTCGCATTGATTGGCTGGAAGTTATCCGGGTTGGCAGTCGTAATATATTCTGCCATGCCGCCCAATGCCGTTTCCAGCGGGAAAACAACTGGCTCTTGATCTTGAACAAGACGTGCAGCGTTGATTCCTGCGATCAAACCAGAAGCCGCACTTTCCACATAACCTTCCACACCTGTCATTTGACCGGCGAAGAACAAATCATCACGGTCTTTATACTGGTATGTCCGTTTAAGTAAATTTGGTGAATTGATAAACGTATTCCGATGCATGACACCATATCGAACGATCTCCGCATTTTCCAAACCAGGGATCAATCTTATGACTTCCTTCTGCGGGCCCCATTTCATGTGGGTTTGGAAACCTACGATGTTATAGAGTGTACCAGTCTTGTTGTCCTGTCGTAATTGAACAACGGCATATGGTTGTTTCCCGGTTTTCGGATCTTCTAGTCCTACTGGTTTCATTGGTCCGAAAAGCAAAGTCTTCTTTCCCCGATTTGCCATCACCTCTACTGGCATGCATCCTTCAAAGAAAATTTCTTTTTCAAATTCTTTCAAAGGTACCGTTTCGGCTGAAATAAGCGCCTCATAAAATCGATCGAATTCCTCTTCTGTCATCGGACAGTTCAAGTATGCGGCTTCCCCTTTATCATACCGGGATTTCAAATAAACTTTATCACGGTCGATGCTATCCACTTCAATAATTGGGGCTGCAGCATCATAGAAATACAGATACTCTTCACCTGTCAGTGATAATAACGATTTTGATAGATCCTCAGAAGTCAATGGACCTGTCGCAATGATCGTAGGTCCTTCAGGAATTCCACGGATTTCTTCTTCATAGACCGTCACATTAGGATGACCTTTTACGCGTTCTGTCACTTTCGCTGCAAATTCATGGCGGTCTACTGCCAACGCACCTCCGGCAGGGACAGAACAGTCATCTGCACTTTGGATGATGACAGAATCCAAATGTCTCATCTCTTCTTTAAGTACCCCTACAGCATTAGTCAGGGCATTCGAACGAAGTGAGTTGCTGCAAACCAATTCTGCAAATTTATCCGTATGATGTGCCGGTGTCTGCCTCTTCGGTCTCATTTCATATAGATTGACTTTAATTCCGCGTTTTGACAACTGCCAAGCAGCTTCACTTCCTGCTAGCCCTGCACCTACGACATTAACTGCTTGTAAATTCAATTTCCATCACCCTAATTTTGTTTCTCTTTATAGTCGCAATTCGTACACTGGATCGTATTGCTTTTCTTGGTTTTCTTTTCGACGAGTAAACTTTCGCACTTCGGGCATGGCCGGCTGATCGGTTTATCCCATGAAACGAAATCACATTTTGGATATCGATCGCAACCATAGAAGATGCGCCTCTTTTTACTTTTTCGCTCAACGATATTTCCTTCATTACATTTTGGACACTTTACACCGATATCTTTGACAATCGGTTTCGTGTTTCTGCAGTCAGGAAAATTCGAGCAAGCCATGAACTTCCCGTATCGACCCATTTTATAGACCATCTCGCTGCCGCATTTCTCACAATTTTCACCGGCAGGTTCGTCCTGGATCTCTACTTCTTTCATTTCTTCCTCTGCAACCTTCAATTTTTTCTCAAATTCTTTATAAAAGGCAGCAATGATTTTCTTCCACTCTTCTGTACCTTCCTCGATATGGTCGAGACTCGTTTCCATTTCAGCGGTAAACTTGACTTCAATGACTTCAGGGAAAAACTCAAGGATTAGCTCCAATACGATTTCCCCGAGCTCAGTCGGTACGAATTTCCGCGCGTCTAATGCCACATATCCACGACGTTGAATCGTATCGAGTGTTGGTGCGTAGGTGGATGGTCGTCCGATTCCAAGTTCCTCCATCGTTTTGACCAATCTCGCCTCTGAATATCTTGGTGGAGGCTGCGTGAAGTGCTGGCTCGGTTCAATATCTTCTGTTTTGACCGAATCACCCTCTTTCAGGTCTGGGAGGATCTTATCTTCATCTTTCTTGTTATCATCGTTACCTTCAACATAAACCTTCATGAAACCAGGGAATTTCACTTTTGATCCGTTTGCACGGAAACGTACTCCGTTATTGTCCAGGTTGACCGCCATGGTATCCATGATCGCTGGTGCCATCTGACTTGCAACGAAACGTTCCCAAATCAATTTGTATAAACGATACTGATCCCGGCTCAAATACTTTTTGACAGCTTTCGGATCCCGCAGAGTCGACGTCGGGCGTACTGCTTCGTGGGCATCCTGTGCATTATTGGACTTTTTTCCAGTCGGTCGATTGCTCGTGAATTTCGATCCATATTGTTCTGTAATATAATCGCGTGCTTCACTTTTGGCTACATCAGATACACGTGTGGAATCGGTTCTCATATAGGTGATGAGACCGACAGTCCCTTCTTTCCCAATATCGATCCCTTCGTATAATTGCTGTGCCATCATCATGGTTTTCTTTGCACGGAAATTCAATTTTCTTGCTGCTTCCTGTTGCAATGAAGAAGTGGTAAATGGAGCGGCTGGATTTCTTTTACGCTCTTTCTTCTGAACAGAAGTGACATCAAATGATTCACCTTTGATGTGTTTCAAGACTTCCTTCACTTTTTCTTCATTCGAAAGTTCAACCTTTTCACCATTCAATTCAAAGAAGGACGCTTCGAATTGTTCACCATTTTGATCGAATATCGCTTTGATTTTCCAGTATTCTTCTGGTTTGAAATTTTGTATTTCTTTTTCTCGTTCGACAATCAAGCGTAATGCAACAGTTTGGACACGACCGGCACTTAATCCTTTTTTCACTTTCTTCCATAGCAAAGGACTGATGTTATAGCCGACCAGTCGATCTAGAATCCGTCTCGCTTGTTGGGCATCTACAAGATCCATGTTGATCTTACGAGGTCTCTTGAACGAGTCTTTGATAGCTTGTTTCGTAATTTCATTGAACACAACCCGACAATCAGATGTATCATCCATTTCAAGGCTATGGGCCAAATGCCAAGCAATCGCTTCACCTTCACGATCGGGGTCGGCTGCGAGAAAAATCTTTTTTACTTTCTTTGCAGCAGTCTTCAGGTCTTTCAGTACAGGACCTTTCCCTCTGATCGTAATGTATCTAGGTTCAAAATCGTTATTTACATCAACACCCATTTGGCTTTTCGGTAAATCACGTACATGTCCCATTGAAGCTTTTACGATATATTTTTTTCCTAAATATTTTTCAATCGTTTTTGCTTTGGCGGGAGATTCTACTATTACTAAGTAATCAGCCATAATTCTATCTGTCTCCCCCTTTTTTTCTAATTTTAAAATCTTCCCTATTATTGTATATAGTATGTTGGTTTGTCAAACTTAAGATTTAAAGTCAGACAACTCTTCAAGAATATCTTCCGCACTTGCGGCAAGCTTTGCGCCTTGCTGTATCAAGTGATGTGTCCCCATCGTACGTGGTTCTAATATCGAACCAGGCACCGCAAAAACTTCTCTTCCTTGTTGAAGCGCTTGATCACCTGTTATCAAGGAACCACTCTTTTCACGGGCTTCTACAATCAATGTTCCCCTGGAAAGCCCGCTAATAATCCTGTTTCTCATTGGAAACTGCCACTTTGCCGGTTTCCGATCAGGTGGGAATTCGGAAATCAAAAGATGTTCCGATGCAATCCTTTGTGCGTCCTCGGCATGTTCCCGAGGATAAATATGATTGAACCCGCTGCCAAGAACAGCAATCGTCTGACCATTCGATGTCATCGTGATCCGATGTGCTAAAATATCAATTCCGTAAGCCAGTCCGCTTACAATGGTCCAGCCTTGTTCAATCATGGGAGTGATGATTTTCTCGAGGCTGCGCCGACCGTTAATTGATACATCTCTTGTTCCGACAACGCTCAATATTTTTTCTCCTTGCAAAAGACTCGAATCCCCTTTTACATATAGAACAAGCGGAGGGTCGAAAATTTCCTTCAATAAGGAAGGATATCCCGCATCGAATATGGTAATGACTTCGATGTTTTCATTCTTGTATTTCTGGGATTTGTTCAAAAACGCTTCTTGCTTCTTTTTGTCTCTGATTTGGACTACAGTCGATTGGGAAAGTAGATACTGTGTCTTTAATTGATGATTACTCAATTGAAACACTTTTTCAAGCGTACTGTCTTCCCTAATCATTCTAGACAATGTTTTAATCCCCAAACCCTTGCACTCAGATAAAAATAAAAGACGTTCTTTCTTTCTACTTAACAATGAATCGATCTCCTCTTTTTATAAACTGGAATGTTTTATTACGATTTTTGTGCAATGTATCCACTTGAGGAAAAATCTTCTTCACGATTTGTTCGATATGTATAGGCAATTCACCTTTATTTTTTTGCTCCGTTATTCTTATAGTTGTTGAATCTAGGAAAAGTTCTTCACTGGAACCAGGTTGTACTGTACTTACCCTTAACGGACACAGGAGACGTTATTTGACCAAAACAATAGATTTCTATAAACCTTACGGACACCAGGGACCTTATTTCGCAAATATCATAGTAAAACAGCTGCTTTTTTCACAAATAACGGCTCTGGTGTCCGTTATGTAAAAAGTGGCTGCTTAATCTAGATTGCGATTGACCACCTTTCCCCCATGGTTGTTGCGGTTTTTCTTTAAGGCTGTTTTCGCAAACTTAGTTGCTCTTGCACTTAAAGAAAGTATAAAATACTTTCTTCAGTATAAGGGCAGCTAAGGCTCGACCTACAAAAGGCTTGGTCTCGCCAAGTTTTCTTTAAAAGGCGTTGATTTCCGCTCCAGGATGCTCGCTTTCCGCGGGGCGTGCCGGTGAGCCCACTCGTCGCCTTGCGACCTCAGGAGTCTCCTTTTCAAGGAAGCATTTGTGCTCCTGCGTCTACAAGAAAGTCCTGTCGAAGCGAGCCTCCTCGTCGCATGCCTTGCGAGGAGATTATTCAGGTAGTAGGCACGCTGATCCCGCAGGACAAGGAAAGCTTCGGCAGCGTTACATCGCACGAAGAAAATGCGATTTTCATTTTCGAGGAGTCTCGCACCTTGCTCTCCAATCAACTTGCACTAGGTTATTTTTTAAAAATAACTCAAGAGCCACAATCTTTTAGAAAAGAGCCTTCATTAATAAAGCATCTGATTTCATGTAACAATTATGTAAAGCATAACGGAGCAACATTTATGTATCTAACTCTGCGGACGAACTCCTTGCCCATATAAAAAGAAACAGGAGCCGGTCCGTTAGCCCCAGACATCTCTGATCGGAGATCTCTGAAACCTTTCTTCGGGCCAGCCCCTTGTTGTATTATTTGCTATGTGTTGTGCAAGATTCTAATAGATTCTGTTCTTTTAATACAGAAATCAACGTTTCTCCCATTACAGATGGCGTTTCAGCTACCTTGATTCCACATGCATTCATGGTCTTGATCTTTTCTTCCGCAGTACCTTTACCGCCTGAAATGATTGCACCTGCATGTCCCATGCGCTTTCCTGGAGGTGCAGTTTGACCGCCAATGAATCCAACAACAGGTTTCGTCATGTTCGCTTTTACCCACTCTGCAGCTTCCTCTTCAGCAGTACCACCGATTTCACCGATCATGATGACTGCATAAGTATCTTCATCCTCATTGAATGCTTTAAGCACGTCGATGAAGTCTGTACCATTGACTGGGTCCCCACCGATACCTACTGCTGTAGATTGGCCGATACCAGCTTGAGACAGCTGATGGACTGCTTCATAAGTCAATGTTCCAGAACGGGAAACAACCCCGACATGTCCTTTCTTATGGATATAGCCAGGCATAATTCCGATTTTACATTCTTCTGGAGTGATGACACCAGGACAGTTCGGACCGACCAAGCGCGTCTTCTTGCCTTCCATATAACGCTTGACTTTCACCATGTCGATTACAGGAATGTGCTCTGTAATACAGATCGCTAGGTCAAGCTCTGCATCTACTGCTTCAAAGATCGCGTCTGCAGCGAACGGTGCAGGCACATAAATGACAGAAGCATTCGCTCCAGTTTCTTTCACTGCTTCTTCAACTGTGTTGAATACAGGAACTCCTTCAACTTCTGTTCCACCTTTACCAGGCGTCACTCCTCCAACGATTTTAGTACCGTATTCAAGCATTTGTTTCGTATGGAAAAGGGCTGTTGAACCTGTGATCCCTTGTACGATTACTTTCGTATCTTTATTAACATAAACGCTCATCGAGTTTTCCCCACCTTCCTACTTCACTAGTGAAACGATTTTTTCTGCACCGTCAGCCATAGACTCAGCTGCAGTGATGTTCAATCCGGATTCATTCAACAATTTTTTACCAAGGTCTACATTCGTTCCTTCCAGACGTACGACTAGAGGAAGTTCAAGACCTACTTGTTTCGTAGCTTCGATTACACCTTCAGCAATAACATCACATTTCATGATTCCGCCGAAAATGTTTACGAAGATACCTTTTACATTTTGATCAGACAAGATGATTTTGAACGCTTCAGTTACCTTATCAGCTGTTGCACCGCCCCCAACATCAAGGAAGTTCGCAGGGTCCCCGCCGTAATATTTGATGATGTCCATCGTTGACATCGCAAGACCTGCTCCGTTAACCATACAACCGATATTACCGTCTAGGGAGATATAGCTGAGGTCGTACTTAGAAGCTTCGATTTCCTTAGGATCTTCTTCATCTAAGTCACGCAATTCTAGAATATCTTTATGACGGAATAATGCGTTTGAATCAAAGTTCAATTTCGCATCAAGCGCCATTACATTTCCATCTCCAGTCGTTACGAGAGGGTTGATTTCTGCAATTGAGCAATCCTTCTCAACAAATACAGTATATAAGCCCATCATGAACTTGACTGTTTTATTCACGAGTTCTTTCGGAATATTGATGTTGAAAGCTAAGCGGCGAGCCTGGTAAGGACTAAGTCCAACTACCGGATCGATCACTTCTTTAAAGATTTTTTCAGGTGTCTTTTCTGCTACCTCTTCGATTTCAGTACCGCCTTCTTCAGATGCCATCATGACGACACGTGAAGTAGCACGGTCCAATACAAGTCCTACATAGTATTCTTTCTTGATGTCACAGCCCTCTTCAATTAGAAGACGCTTAACTTCTTTTCCTTCAGGGCCTGTTTGATGGGTAACGAGTGTTTTGCCTAAAATCTCTTCAGCATATGTACGCACTTCATCAAGATTTTTAGCAACTTTAACACCGCCGGCTTTCCCACGTCCACCAGCGTGAATCTGAGCTTTAACTACATTGATTTCAGTACCGAGTTCTTTAGCTGCATCTACTGCTTCTTTAATCGTATATGCAACCTTTCCATTAGGAACTGATACCCCATACTTTCTCAAGAGTTCTTTTCCTTGATACTCGTGGATATTCATTCTCCATCCTCCTATCATGTGTCTAATCTATGCAACACCGTTTTTATTGTATAAATAAACCGCTCTCATGTCCACCGTTGCGACTGATTTCTCTTGAATTTCAAGAATTTGGGATGGAAAAGTCGAAATTGGGGCTTAAAGCAATCATCTTATACAGGAGAAATAACAAAAGGCACTTTGTGAATTTTTAAGATCCACACAAGTGCCAATTGCTTTATTTAACAGTCTTCATTCTTTTTTCGCTCATCCACGATTTTCTTCGTGATGCTTTCACGCTCGGCTGCCGGTCGAAAAATACCGAATTCTTCAGCAAATTCTTCACGGAATTGTTGGACTGCTTGATCACATCCTGGTACTTCCAGCTTGTTTTTCCTCATAAACAACCACCTCTCTATTTTTTAATAGTATGCGGTGTTTTGCCTTTCATTATGAGTCCTTGTTCAATCCTTCGGTTTCGATGCCTGATCCAACTGATACACGAAAGCGAAAACTTCGGCTACCGCCTGATATAGGTTTGGTGGAATTTCCTGGTTGATTTCGAGCTTTGAAAGCAATTGGACTAACGACGTATCTTCTTGAATCGGTACCTGATTCTGCCGTGCTGTTTCTAAAATCTCTTCAGCTGTAGTCCCCTTGCCTTTCGCTACCACTTTTGGTGAGCTGTTGGTAGATTGATCATATTTCAAAGCTACAGCTGATTTACGTTCTTGGTTCGTCATATGGAAAGATCCACTCCTCGTGAAGACATGTCTTGTAATCCAGTTTGGAAGGATAGCGTGGATCCTTCAGAAGGGTTCTCTATTTTCACAGTAGACAGCTTGTAATCGATTTTCTCAAGCGCATCTTTCAATTGGGGTTTTATTTCTGAGATATGATGTTTAAGGGATTCACTTTCATTGATGATTCTAACGGAAATGATTCTGTTCTGTACATTCATATCAACGACCGTTTCTTTGAGAAATTGTAAATCCAGATAAAAAAGGATGCGGCTGAAATTTTCATCAATCTCCCCAGACGTTTCCTTCTTCAAATCCCAACGCATCATCACATCGCTCTCCCATTCTTTGAAGTGAACAGGAAATTGATAAAATAATGAGGTGATGGATTGGTTCTCACTCGAATGCAACAGCTGCTGACCAGTAAGTCTATGTAACAACACTTCAGCCCTATCCTTGATACTGCCAGGTAATTCCTGAGATAACAGCTCTAGAAGTGCAGATTTTAATTGTTGCTGATTTTTCAGTTCTCCAAGCTGTGTGTTGATCAAATCATGCTCGAACGTCAAACCAAGTCCACGGACGATTTCAATTAAATTAAGATGCGGCTTCGGTGTCTTATTCATATTTAGCTGCTCATGGATCCAATTCAACTGTTCCGTGCTGATTGTACTTAATTTTTGCTGTAAATAAAGTTCGCCTTTCGGAAGAGACATATTCAGCTTCAACTCTTTCAAAAACGCTTCATCTGAAATTTGAGTCTTGCCAGAATGTGTATGTAACTCTTGATACATATATGGTATTTTCATATCCAACGTCCGAAATATGTTTTCAATTTGCAGCTTCGATTGCGAATCAGTCGTCGGAAGAGAATATAACTGCATAAGCTGTTTGACAGTCTCTATGGCTGTGTTCCGTGATGTGGCATCCAATACACGGGAAATCACCTTTTCAACCGCGCTTTCTCCACCGTACGTCGTTGCTCCTTTTATGTTTTGCTGTAGTGATTGGAGTTCTGAGGTCAGCGATCGGCTATCTTGCACATGGTAAAGTGCTTTAAAAATGGCTTCTGTAACAGGAAGATTTTTAATCAACATTGTTTTGACAGCTTGTATCCCTTTATCTACGGAAGGCATTTGGGTTAACCATTTTTCAGCAACAGTGATCAACTCCTTTGTGATCGGAAGTCGTTCATTAGAAAGATTCTTAAACATCTGTTGTATAGCTGGCTGATTTTTACGGTTACCGAAAATCTGTGCAGGCAGCTGATTAACCTTGTTTTGCTCTAGTACTTCCAAAACCGGTATCCCGCCACTTGTACTTGACTTAACTTGGAGCCAATAGTTTTCGTTTCGGGTCAAGCCGGTCAACAGCTGAGCGTTTATTTTCCGGCCTGCCAGTTGTACCTGGGCTAGATCGTTCGGGTACAAAGCCAATACTTTACCTGAAAAAATCTGCCCGGGTTTCAATTCTATTACAGGGTTCAAACGACCTATATTTCGAATGATGGATTCGATCGGCATCGCCTTCATAACGTAACCCCCTCCGTCATAAACTGTTCCTACCTTATATCGGCATCACATTAGCTTTTGTTTGGTACCAATTCGGAAACAGGGGCAAACGATTTACGATGTTCAGGTGTGATCCCATGGGCTTTTAATGCTTCTAAATGCTGTGCCGTTCCATAGCCAACGTTTGATTTGAAGTAGTATTGCGGATACTTACGATCGATTTCCTTCATCAACTTATCCCTAGTCACTTTTGCCACGATTGAAGCAGCAGCTATTGAATTGCTTTTCGAATCCCCTTTAATGATGTTCTCTTGCGGAAGATCCATTGGGAGGTCCATCGCATCTATTAATAGATAATCAGGTTCGATTGGCAAATCCTCGATTGCCTTCATCATCGCAATTTTACTAGCTTGATAAATATTCAACCGATCGATTTCTTGTACGGATACAACCCCGACACCAATTGTCACAGCATTCCTGATGATCTTTTCGTATAACTTCTCTCTAACAGGCTCAGAAAGCTTCTTTGAGTCGTTCAGTCCAATGATCGGTGTATTTGCATCTAAAATGACCGCACTGGCGACGACTGGTCCAGCAAGTGGTCCCCGACCAACCTCATCAATTCCAGCTACCAAACGATACCCATTCAAATAACAATGGTTTTCGATCATCGACATACGATTATATGTATCAATTCGTGCCTTTTCTTGTTCCTTGCGCTTGCACCATTGTGCATAAAGCTGTTGGACGCCTTTTCTTGGATCATTTTTCAATTGTTGAATAAACCCATCATCAAGGTCTCCTTCGTGACTTTCGATATGCGCCCGAAGCTCCTTAATTGATTTCTTTTCCATCGTTTTCTCCTTTTTGTAAAGAATGTTTATGTAGAAACTTTTATTAATTGGTGATTTCGGCGAAATTATCCCTTTTGCACACCAGCTATTGAATTATAGTTTACCTTCTCTAAATACATAAAAAAAGCTTGGCAAGGTCAAGCCTTTGGCGCAGGCTGAGCTTTATCTGCTCTAATATTGAAGAAAGTATTTATACTTTCTTTCAATGTAAAGATAGGGGTGGCATGATAGTTTCATCACTATCAAGCCAACCCCTTGTTTCAGCGTCTTATTCGTAGTCTGCTGGTCTTTCGAATGAAATCGGTCCAAGCTTTTCAGAACGGATGTCTCTTAAGATGATTTCAGCAGCCTTTTCAAAATCTACTTCTCCACCTTTGATGAGGCAACCCCTCTTTTTTCCAATCTCTTCAAAGACTTCAAGCGGAGGAGCAGATGTATCGGTCAACTTGTAACGATCAATCAGTTTTTCAGGATAGGCATCCTTCAAATATTGAACTGCAAAAAAGGCAATGTCTCCAAAATCGAGGATGTCGTCCTTGATTGCACCAGTTACTGCTAATCGATAACCCGTAGTCTGATCCTCGAATTTCGGCCATAATATTCCTGGAGTATCAAGCAACTCAAGTTCTTTTCCAACTTTGATCCATTGCTGCCTTTGTGTTATTCCAGGTCGATCACCTGTTTTCGCAATCTTCTTGTTTGCGAGTCGGTTGATGAGCGTTGATTTGCCGACATTCGGTATTCCCAATATCAAAGCTCGGACTGCCCGAGGTTTCACACCCTTTTCAATCATCTTATCTAGCTTGTCCTTTACAAGCTCTCTAGCAATTTCCGAAATCTTTTCTAGACCTTGTCCTGTTTTGGAATTCACTGTGACAGTCCTCAAATTACGTGCGGCAAAATAATCTTCCCATTCTTTGGTGATTGCACGGTCGGCCATATCGGTCTTGTTCAGCAAAACCAGCCTAGGTTTATGTTCAACAATCTCATCAATCATGGGATTCCGTGAAGACAAAGGGATTCGTGCATCAACAAGCTCGAACACGACATCGATCATCTTCAGTTTTTCTGTAATTTCGCGTCTTGCTTTGGCCATATGACCAGGGAACCATTGGATTTGCATTTAATTCACCTACTTTAGCACTTCAAAATGTGCAACCGGCCAAAATATCACATTCGCTTTACCAATGATTTGATCCATCGGAATTGCGCCAATGTTCCGGCTGTCTTTACTATGTTGTCTGTTATCTCCCAGTACAAACACATGTCCTTTTGGAACAGTTTGGGTGCCGATTTCATCACTTAAATCGAAATTATAGGTCAGATTACCTCCTGAAAGGCCCTGTTTAAATTCCTTCAAGTATGGCTCCGGAACTGCTTTCCCATTCACGTATAGTGTGTCATCTTTATATTCGATTTTATCCCCTGGAAGACCGATTATCCTTTTTATATAGTCTTTTCCTTCAGGAGCATGGAACACAACAATATCGAAGCGGTCAGGTTTCCCTACCTCATAACTGAATTTATTGACGATCATTCGATCTCCATTATGAAGTGTCGGCATCATTGACTCCCCATCTACCACAATTGGTGCAAATAAGAAGTAACGGATACCTGCTGCAATCACTAATGCAATAACAAGTGCCTTCAGCCATTCCCAAGATTCACTTTTGCGCTTTGTCATTTCTCCACCCCAGTTTTTCTATTTACCATTTATCTATACTTCATTATATTCGAAATGGTTAAAACAATCATCTGTCAGTGTGAAAGATTCATTTGTTTCTATTGGATCTAAAGAGTGTTTTTTTCACAATTCTATTGTTATAGCGTGGAAATATACTCGCTTTCCGCAGGCGATCCGCAAGCCTCCTCGCTCACTTGCACAGGATCTCAACACAAGAAAACATTTTCGTGTCTGGCGATGAGAATTCTTAGAAGCTTTCCTTATGCTGGCTTCGACGTTCACCATGCCACGTGGTGGCTGTTAGTCGAAGATCCTTAATTCGCTGTGGTGTCTTGCCTGGCTCGCTTTTCACACAGAAAGTGTCGCAAATTTCGCTCAAAGAAATTCATCCTAATATAAAAAGGTATGTAAAAAGGAGCTTGTTTCCAAGCTCCTTTACGCACGAGTGTGCGTCATTATCTGCGAATTTCTTTAATACGTGCTGCTTTTCCACGTAGTGCACGTAGATAGTATAGCTTAGCACGACGTACTTTACCGTGACGTACAACTTCAATCTTAGCGATTTTTGGTGAGTGTACTGGGAAAGCACGCTCAACTCCAACGCCGTAAGAAATTTTACGAACAGTAAATGTTTCGCTGATTCCAGATCCGCGGCGTTTAATTACAACACCTTCGAATACCTGGATACGTTCACGCGTTCCTTCGACAACTTTAACGTCGATACGGACAGTATCTCCTGCACGGAATTCTGGCAAATCTGTTTTCAACTGCTCTTTTGTAATATCATTAAGTAGTTGTTGCATGGTATTTCCTCCTTCCTTACAAATGTTCTTGTCTATGCTTTTCCATCATAACAGCGGAACATCGTAATCAAGCGGCATAAGCCACAAAGAATATCATAGCATAAACGTAGTGATGACGCAATATCCTGAAAAGACTTTGTTTATGAATCTCTATCTTTTTTTACCTTTTCCAAGTAGATTCGGTCTTCTTCACTTAATGCCGCCATATCGATCAAATCAGGACGCCTTAAGAACGTCCTTTTCAACGATTCTTGGTCCCGCCATTTTTGGATTTTCGCGTGGTCTCCAGAAAGAAGAACCTCAGGTACCCTCATTCCCCGAAAGTCTGCCGGCCGAGTGTAATGGGGATGTTCAAGGAGTCCGGAAGAGTATGAATCCAGCTTAGAAGACTCTTCATTGCCTAGCACTTCGGGTAAGAGCCTTGAAACACTATCGATCACTACCATCGCAGCTAGTTCTCCCCCGGTAAGAACATAATCCCCAATCGAAATTTCATCTGTAACAAGATGCGCCCGAATACGCTCATCATATCCTTCATAATGACCGCAGATGAAAATCAAATGATCTTCTTGTGATAGTTCTTCCGCCTTTTGCTGCGTCAAACGTTCTCCCTGCGGACACATCAGAATGACCCTGGAGGAAGTTTCCTGACCACTTTTAAGCTGGTCCACCGCATCGAACAAGGGCTGCGGAGTCAAAACCATTCCTGCACCTCCGCCATAAGGATAATCATCGACTTTCCGATGTTTGTTCGTGGTGTATTCCCTGAAATCGATAACAGAATACGTTACTGCTTCTTTTTCTTGAGCTTTTTTCAAAATGGAACTATTCAAGACGCCATCAAACATCTCGGGAAAAAGGGTTAAAATATCAATTTTCATTCTAATAGCCCTTCCATTGGTTCAATCAAAATTTGTTTTTCGACAACATCCACTTCTTTTACAACATGTTCTATATATGGAATCAAGACATCTTTCTTCGTTTCATCTGAATAGACGACCCAGACATCGTTCGCACCAGGGGATAGTATGTCTTTCACTTTACCGAGATGTTCACCCTCTATTGTCTTAACCTCGCATCCGATGATTTCATAATAATAGAATTCACCTGCAGGCAGATCCTCAAGTTGTTCTTTATGGACCTTCAATATACCATCCCGCAATGGTTGGACTTCGTTAATGGACGGGTAGCCTTCAAAAGAGACAAGGTCGAATTGTTTATGCTTGCGGTGGGAGCGGACTACTAAGGGAACAGGCTCTTTTTTCCCAGGTTGAAATAGATAAAGCTTCGAACCCTCCTCATATCGCTCATCAGCAAAATCCGAACGGGTGATGACTCTCACTTCACCCCTGATTCCATGTGTATTGACGATTTTTCCTACATTAAACCATTCGCTCATCATTTTTCCCCCGAATAACTTATTTCCTACTATCATGATTCAATCAAAAAACATATATTCGCCCCTTGGTCCTGAAATTTCTAGCCAACCTGGCAAAGCCAAACCTATGGTGTTGGCTTCGCGCCTTCAGGTGTAAGAAGATTTTTCACTGATCAAATTAGAGGACATCAGAGACCTTATTTGCCTGAAACTCGAAAAAATCAGAGGTGTTTCACCGAAATAGCGGAACAGTTGTCCTCTATTTTTTGAAAACAAGCCATAATCTCAAAAATATCGGAATAGTTGTCCTCTATTTTAACATCTTTCTCACAGTGTAAAAGAAGAGGCGGGGTTGCCCCCACCTCTCACTTGAATCAAACAATCTCTAAATTTATCTTTTTACGCTCATTGGTACCAGCAGCATTGATTACGGTTCGAATCGCCTTGGCGATCCGACCTTGCTTTCCAATCACTTTACCCATGTCCTCACTATGAACAGTGAGTTGATAAGTGACAGTGCTGCTCGTTTCAACCTCTTCTATGCGCACATCTTCTGGGTGATCGACAAGAGCCTTAACAATCGTTTCGATTAACTCTTCCATATCAATCCCACCCTACTTATTTTTGGTTTTTAGCATTGTGAAGCTTTTCCATCAGACCAGCGTCAGAGAAAAGGTTGCGTACTGTGTCAGAAGGCTTTGCACCTTTCAACATCCAATCAAGAGCTTTCTCTTCGTCGATTTTCACATCAACTGGTTGTGCAATCGGGTTGTAGTATCCGATCTCTTCGATGAAACGTCCATCACGAGGTGAACGAGAATCTGCTACTACCAAACGATAAAATGGAGATTTTTTTGCTCCCATACGCTTTAAACGAATTTTTACTGCCATATCTATAATTCCTCCTAAATTTTTTATAAATTGTTTTATTTTCACGGTATCGAGTACCGGTGAAATCTCTCTTTACATGAATGGGAATTTCATACCGCCCATTCCACCTTTTTTCTTACCTTTTTGCATATTGGACATTTGTTTCATCATTTTCTTCATGTCCTCAAACTGTTTCAAGAGCCTGTTTACCTCTTGAACGGAACGACCGCTTCCTTTTGCGATACGTTTCTTTCGACTAGCGTTGATTGTATCAGGTTGTTGCTTTTCACCCTTCGTCATCGACTGGATGATTGCTTCAACATGATTGAGCTGTTTTTCGTCAACTTTGACGTTCTTCAACTGCTTCATCTGTCCGGAACCCGGTAACATGCCAAGTAGTTCATCAAGTGGACCCATGCTTCGTACCTGGGTAAGCTGTTCAAGAAAATCATCGAACGTAAAGCTCATCGTCCGCATTTTTTCTTCAAGCTCTTTCGCCTTCTTTTCATCCACATTCGTTTGAGCTTTTTCAATGAGAGAAAGAACATCTCCCATACCTAAAATCCTTGAAGCCATACGTTCAGGATGGAAAGGCTCCAGTTCATCCAGCTTTTCGCCCATACCGACGAACTTGATCGGCGTCTCGGTTACAGATCTGATTGATAAGGCTGCCCCACCACGTGTATCACCATCTAGTTTTGTAAGGACAACACCCGTGAGACCGAGCTGGTCGTTGAAGCTCTCAGCGACATTGACTGCATCTTGACCAGTCATCGCATCTACAACCAACAGGATTTCATCCGGCTTTGCAAGCTCTTTGATTTGAGATAGCTCATCCATCAAACCTTCATCTATATGCAGTCGACCCGCTGTATCGATGATCACATAATCGTGATGCTCTTCTTTCGCTTTTGCAATCCCTTGCTTCGCGATTTCAACGGGACTCGTATCTGTACCGAGATCGAATACAGGCATACCGAGCTGTTTTCCTAGTGTCTGCAATTGATTGATTGCTGCCGGTCTGTACACGTCGGCTGCGACAAGTAACGGTTTCCGGTTATTCTTCTTCCTGAGATGATTAGCCAGTTTACCGGTTGTCGTCGTCTTACCTGCACCTTGAAGTCCCACCATCATCACGACTGTCGGTGGTTTGTTGGCAACCGCAAGCTTGCTTTGCTCTCCACCCATCAGCGCTGTCAATTCTTCATTGACTACTTTGACGACTTGTTGACCAGGTGTAAGACTTTCAAGGACTTCTTGTCCGATCGCTCTTTCTTTGACCTTTGCAACGAATTGCTTAACAACCTTGAAGTTTACGTCAGCCTCTAATAACGCCAGTCGAACCTCTCGCATCATGACTTTAACGTCCGCTTCGGTAACTTTACCTTTTCCGCGAACCTTCTGAAGTGTTTGTTGAAGTCGGTCGGCTAAACCTTCAAATGCCATAGAATGCCGCCTCCTAATCCAATTTCTCGACACGATCGATCGTATCGAGCAACTCTTTCTGATCTTTTTGCTCAGCAACTTGTTTGCGTAATTCACTCAATAGCTGCTGTCTGGTCTGATACTTTCCGAGAAGTTCAAGCTTTTCTTCGTATTCTTCGAGCATTGATTCTGTTCGTTTGATATTGTCATAAACTGCTTGGCGGCTCACTTCATATTGCTCTGCAATCTCTCCAAGGGAAAGATCATCGAGATAATAAAGGGCCATATATTTCCGCTGTTTCGGAGTTAAAAGAGCATGGTAAAAATCAAACAGTAAATTGATTCGCATCGTTTTCTCAAGCACTCAATCCACTCCTTGTTAAGCGAAATGCCTTTACGATTAATCATACTACACCCCATAGAAACCTTTGTCAAGTTTTTTTCTTAACATCAGTTTTCGTACTGATTTTTGTGCCTGGCACCATTTTGAACCCGTTGGGGCGCTAGGCTTCTCGTTCGGTGCCAGGCACCTTTTTAAAACCGTTGGGGCGCCAGGCTTTTCGTTCGGTGCCAGGCACCTTTTTAAAACCGTTGGGGCGCTAGGCTTTTCGTTCGGTGCCAGGCACCGAGGTTCCGGAGGTTCAAATGAAACAAACGCTTCGGCGGAAGCGTTTGTTGGGTTGAGTATGAAGTTTACCGGACACCTGCACAGTTATTTGTACTAATAAGATGATTCACCTTGCTTTCAACGAAATAAGGTCTTTGGTGTCCGCTATTTTTCTAAAACATCCATTTTTTCATATATAAGGTCTCAGTTGTCCGATAAGATCTCGGAATCTTATTTTATCAAGTCAAAAGCGATCTACTGATTCCTCTTCTGTTACATCTGGCAGTATGTCAGAAAACAGTCCGTAGACGAATTGATCAGCGTCGAATTCATAAAGGTCTTCAACTTTTTCTCCAAGTCCGACAAGCTTGACCGGGATTTCAAGTTCATGGCGGATGGCGAGTACGATACCGCCCTTCGCTGTTCCATCAAGCTTCGTCAACACAATTCCGCTGACATCTGTTGCTTGACTGAACGTCTTCGCCTGATTCATTGCGTTCTGGCCAGTTGTAGCATCGACCACGAGTAAGACCTCGTGTGGTGCACCAGGCAGCTCTCTTCCGATGACGCGCTTGATCTTTTCAAGTTCGTTCATCAGATTGACCTTGTTCTGAAGTCGTCCAGCAGTGTCACACAAAAGAACATCCACACCACGTGATTGCGCGGATTTCACTGCATCAAATACAACCGCCGCAGGATCTGCACCCTCACTATGCTTGATGACATCGACGCCGACACGATCACCCCATACTTGGAGCTGATCGATCGCCCCAGCACGGAACGTGTCTCCAGCTGCCATTAGTACAGATTTACCTTCTTGTTTTAGTTTATGAGCGAGTTTTCCGATCGAAGTCGTTTTTCCTACGCCATTGACTCCCACGAATAATATGACTGTCAGTTCATTTTCTTGGATGTTAAGCTTCGTACTTTCTTCTCCTTTAATAAGCAGTTCAGCGAGCTTTTCTGAGATAACGACTTGAAGTTCTTCGGTCTCTTTAATGTTCCTAGTCCGGGCAACATCTTTCAATTCGTCGATCAGATCCATAACAGTCGCTACACCGACATCCGCTTCAATAAGGATCTCTTCCAGTTCCTCAAAAAACTCTTCATCTACTTTACGATAATTCTTCACAAGATCGTTGACTCGGGTTGAAAAGGATGTCCGTGTTTTCCCCAAACCATCCTTGAACTTTTCAGTAACCGTGTCACTTTGTGTGGTTAGCTTATCTTTTAAACGTTTAAAAAAACTCATATGTTCCACCTCATTACTATGTCGTCACAAGTTCTTTTGTTTCTTCCAATTTGACTGATACAAGATTCGAAACGCCTGACTCCTGCATCGTTACTCCATAAAGGACATCCGCTTCTTCCATCGTACCTTTCCGATGGGTTACGACGATGAATTGCGTCTGTTCGCTGAATGCACGTAAAAACTTTGCAAAACGGCTTACATTAGCTTCATCGAGTGCGGCTTCAACCTCATCGAGGATACAAAATGGAACCGGTCTTACTCTTAGAATTCCGAATAATAAAGCAATGGCTGTCAATGCTCGTTCACCGCCAGATAACAATGCGAGATGTTGAAGCTTTTTACCTGGAGGCTGCGCAAGAATATTGACCCCTGTATTCAATAGATCATCCGGGTCTGTCAATTCAAGGTCAGCTCTTCCACCACCGAACAACTCACGGAAAATTTCACGGAAATGTTCACGAATATCGAAGAAGGATTCTTTGAACCTCTTCGTCATCTCTTCATCCATTTCTGTAATGATTCCATAAAGGGTCGATTTTGCTTCATTCAAGTCATCACGCTGTTCGACCAAGAAATTATAACGTTCAGACACCCGCTCGTACTCATCGATCGCTCCCAGGTTTACTGTGCCGAGTTCATCGATAGCACGCTTGATAAGCTTCACTTTCGTCCTGGCTTCGTCTGGCTCCATTTTCAAGCTGTATTTTTCCTTAGCTCGTTCATAAGAAAGCTGATATTCCTCACTCAGATGGTTCAAACGGTTCTCCAGCTCTACATCCAATCGGTTAAGACGCAGTTCTTCTTGATGGATTCCATCGGAAATCTGCTGGTGAAGCCGCTTGAATTCTTTAAGCTGCAGTTCCTGCTCTTCTACTTTTTCTTGACGTTGACTGCGCTCTTTCCGACGATCGCCAATTAGTTGGACGGTAGAATCTTTATCCTTCCGATGCTGGATGATCTTCTCATCTAACACCTCTTCATCGGAAGTACTCGTATTGACTGCTTCTTCAAGCAACCAGAATTCTTCTTCCGCCTCACTCATGATCTTCACTGTTTCATCGAGTTCATTTTGTAAACGTTGGACGGTACTGTTCGAGTTTGAAAATTGTTCTTCCGATTGGGCAAGCTTCACTTTCAACGAAGTAATTTCTTCCTTCAAATCATCCTTCGTTGTTTGTTGGTTTTTCTTTTGATTCGATAGTTTTTCTACGTCTTGTTCGAGCTCGACAGCCTTCGTCTCAGACGATTTCAAGGACTTTTGCAGACTTGCCACCCTTTTTTCCATCGTTTCCTTTTCAGAGTCATACGTTCCTTTTTCACGATCGTATAACGATAAATGTTCATTGATGTTCTTACCTTCAAGTTCAATTTCTCTAAGTTCACCTTTCAACTGCTGTTCTTCGAGTCGTTTGTTTTCTCCGGTTTCACGCAAGTTTTCAAGCTTTTCTTTCTGACTGAGCAAGTTTTTCTTCTCTTGCTTAACATCTTTTTCAAGCTGTTCGGTCTGCGTTTCCATAGTGGTAAGCTTTTCTGAAATGGAATCCAATTCGCGCTGCCTAGATAATAAGGACGTATTCTTTTGTTTCAAACTACCACCTGACATCGATCCTCCTGGATTGACGATGTCCCCTTCTAATGTTACGACCCGGTAACGGTGATTAAGGAGTTTCGCTAACGCATTGGCACCCTCCAAGTTTTTGGCAATCACAACATTACCTAAGAGGTTTTCAATGACTTTACGATATTTTTCATCATAACTGACAAGATTGGAAGCAATCCCGATATAAGAAGGATGATTGGAAACTTTCCCCTCTTCCTGTCCTGAAATCTTCCGGCTCTTCATAACAGACATTGGTAAAAATGTAGCTCGTCCCAGACGTTTTTGCTTCAAAAACCCAATCGCCTTCCGAGCTTCTTCCTCTGTATGGACAACAACATTCTGCATGGCAGCTCCGAGTGCTGTTTCAATAGCCGTTTCTTCATTTTTGGACACAGTGATCAGTTCGGCTACAGCACCTTCAATGCCCGGAAGCCTCTTACCTCGTTCTTTCAGTATCTCTCGGACACCATGAAAAAATCCGCTATAATCTTCTTGCATTTCCTCAAGCATCTCTTTTTTCGAACGGAATTGTTGGATGAATTGATACGCTTTATATAACTTCGATTCTTTCTCATTCAGCGTCTTTTCGTCCTTTTCGATTGCTGTTTTCAGCTTCATGAACGCATCCATTTGCGATTCAAGTTCCGTCTGGACACTTTCAAGTTTTCCATCCAATTCTGTTTTCCGTTGCGTTATCCGATCACGCTCTTCGATGTATTGTTTATGCCGATCATCTAGTCTAGAAGATTTAGAAGTCTGCTGACCCAGCTGCTCATTCAAGTACCGGATTTCATTCTTAATCGATGTCTGCTCATTGAGACAATCGAAATATTCACTTTTCAGTTGCTCGAGTTCTTCTTCAATGTTCTTATCAACTAACTCAAGTTGTTCTTCTTGAACTTTAAGCTTGCTTTGAAGTTTCTTCAGTTTGCTCTGGTGTTCATGTAATTGATCTCGTTCAATTTGCAACGTTTCTTCGAGAGATTTTTTCTTTTCCTTTTGTTGCGCGATTTTCTGAGTTAGTTGCTCTTTGTTCTGATGGTAATTTTTCTTTCGTTCACGCATCACTTCACGCTTACCTTCATGCTTTTCGAGCTCTTCACTCACATTCAAGAGGACGTCCTGGAGTTCATCGATCGATTCATCCAAAGCAGTCAATTCATCCCTGATGATGCCGATTTCCTGTTCTTTATTCTGAACTTGTCCATACAGTTTGACCTCTTCAACTCTGAATTGTTCGATTTCTTTGGATTTCGTTTCCCACTTTGTATGTAAGTCCTCTATTTCGTGAACCAATAATGCCGATTCAATCACTTCAAGCTCGCTTTTCTTGTCCAAGTAATCACGAGCAATCGATGCCTGAATTTTCAATGGTTCGACCTGACCCTCCAGTTCATGGAGGATGTCTTCTACACGATTCAGATTCTCTTCAGTTTCACGGAGTTTCTGTTCTGCCTTTATTTTCCGCGTCTTGTATTTCAGGACACCAGCCGCTTCTTCAAAGATTCTCCGGCGATCTTCCGGTTTACTGCTGAGAATTTCTTCAACCTTACCTTGTCCGATGATTGAATAGGCTTCTCTGCCAAGACCGGAGTCCATGAACAAGTCGATAATATCCTTCAAACGACATTGCTGCCTATTGATCAGATATTCACTGTCACCAGAACGATAAACTCTCCTTGTAATGCTGATTTCATTATATTCAATCGGTATATGCTGATCTTCGTTATCCAAAGTCAATGTCACTTCAGCCATATTCAACGGTTTACGTGTATCACTTCCCGCAAAAATGATATCTTCCATTTTTGCTCCACGTAAGGATTTGGCAGACTGTTCACCTAAAACCCAACGGACCGCATCGGAAATGTTGCTTTTCCCGCTTCCATTCGGACCAACCACTGCTGTAACGCCTGGTACAAACTCAATACCGATCCGTTCAGCAAAGGATTTGAATCCGACGACATCTAATCTTTTGAGGAACATTATGATTCCCCCTTCACTAAATTCATCTCATTCATCATGCTCAGAAATTTCAACCCTTAAACTTGAATACATACTTATTTATTTTATCATAAAGATGGTTACGGCAGAAGAACTCCGGTAAAATTCCGCATTTAATGTCGATTCATGCTACAATGGCAAGTAAGAATGGATGCAGAAAGGATGATTTGGTGAATCTCAATAACAAAAACGAAGAAAATCTATCGTATATGATCGAACAGATGCAAAAACAAATGCAAGTCGTGAATACAGGCGTCATGCGTCCGGAAGACTTTGATGTGGAACAATACGATGAATTGAAGGACCTCTATGATTATGTTATGAAGAAAAATCATTTCAGTGTCAATGAAACCGAAGGAATCATCCAAGAACTTAGCGAACTCCGTAAAAAGTGAATAGGTCGTTAAAGAAAACTTGCTAAAGAAAACTTAGCTCAGCCAAGCCTTTGGCGCAGGCTGAGCTTTAGTTGCGCTTATATTGAAGAAGGTATTTATACTTTCTTTAAATGCAAAAAAGAGGCTGTCCCCTCAGAAAAGTGTCAAACACTTATGGGACAGCCCTTTTTCTTATTTTTTGTTCAAATATTGCAGTGCTTCTCTCGCAGCGTGCTGTTCAGATTCCTTTTTAGAACGACCATGCCCGATTCCGAGTCGTTCACTGCTTAAATAGACTTCAGAGGTAAACTCCCGGTTATGAGCAGGTCCAGACTCCTGAACGATCCTGTATAGGAGTGTTCCTCGGTTTTCTCGTTGGATGAATTCTTGAAGCTGACTTTTGAAATCCATCACATGGGAAAAAGCACCTTCATTAATTTTTGGATAGACGAATTTGCTTAAGAACTGTTCGACAACTTCCAACCCTTGATCAAGATAAAGGGCTCCAATGAAAGCTTCGAAAACGTCCGCTAGCAAGGCAGGACGTGTTCTTCCTCCTGTATTTTCTTCACCTTTACCTAGTAATACAAGATCTCCGAAATTCAATTGAAGTGCAAATGTCACCAAGGATGGTTCACATACGATTGCTGCACGTAATTTCGTCAATTCACCTTCGGACATATTGTGATACTTCTTATACAAGTACTGGGAAATTGTCAGTTCTAATACTGCATCTCCTAAAAATTCAAGGCGTTCGTTATCATCACTAGGACGTTTACGATGCTCATTCACATACGATGAATGAGTGAATGCTTGGAAGAGTAATTTTTCATTTCCGAAATGGATATCGATTTTTTCCTGGAATGGCTTAAAACGTAAAGAAAGCTCTTCCTTTGTGAAAGGCCTGCGCTTTGTTCGTGAATATTTCTTTGATGGTGTACTGTTGGACATTGTGACCTCCATAATCCTAATCTTGCTTATACACAATTAAGTTTAATAAAACAAAGCCCCGCAATCAAGGGTTGACGCGGGACTTACAAAAATACTATTGATGGCTGTTTATGTAATCAACTACATCGCCAACAGTAGCAATTTTTTCAGCATCTTCGTCAGAAATCTCCATGTCGAACTCATCTTCAAGTTCCATAACAAGTTCAACAACATCTAAAGAATCCGCTCCTAGATCCTCTTTGAATGAAGATTCACGTTTCACTTCTTCCTCATCAACCCCTAAACGGTCAACGATGATTTTCGTAATACGATCTTGAATGTCTGCCATGTCCGTTCACCTCCTCTCAAGTATTATACGAGATGTACATCATCTAGTAAATCTCAGATATACAAGATTTTATAAAATACTTTGCTTGGTTATTTTCCACTAATGATTCCTGCAAAATTCCCGCCTTTTTCGCTGGTGATCTTCAGGTTTGCGAAAATTCCAGCCTTCTCGCTCGTTCCTTGCTCAAAGTAAGTTCCACTAATTCGTTAACGGACACAGGAGACCTTATTTCACCAAAACAACAGGGTTCTGTATACCTAACGGACACCAGGGACCTTATTTTGCAAATTTCATAGTAAATCGCTGCTTTTTTCACAAATAACGGCTCTGGTGTCCGTTAAAAATTCAGAAACACTGATTTTGTCACAAATAACGCCTCTGGTGTCCGTTAACTGAAAACATAGCTGCTTGAGCTAATCTGGAACGCTGGCCACTGGTCCCGCAGAAGTGTCACGAATTCCACTTAAAGAAAGTCTTCGACAGAACTGTTTCCCGGAATTCTGAACTATCCACTTATTACATTACCATGCCGCCATCGACATGAATAGTCTGCCCCGTAATATACTCACTCTCTTCACCCGCCAGGAACTTGACAGCTGCTGCAATGTCTTCTGGCCGTCCGAGACGTGCTAGTGGAATTTGCTTGAGCATTTCGTCTTTGACGCTTCCTTCGAGAGCGTCTGTCATGTCTGTTTCGATGAAACCTGGTGCGACAGCGTTAACAGTGATTCCACGGCTGGAAAGTTCTTTTGCAGTCGTTTTCGTCAGGCCGATTACACCCGCTTTTGCTGCGACGTAGTTTGCTTGTCCTGGGTTTCCGGCTACACCAACAACCGATGCCATGTTGATGATGCGACCTGAACGTTGTTTCATCATTTGACGTGTCACTGCTTTTGTACAGTTGAAGACACCTTTCAAGTTCGTGTTGATGACAGCATCCCATTCTTCTTCTTTCATTCTCATCAAGAGGTTGTCACGTGTGATTCCAGCGTTATTGACAAGAATATCGAGAGAGCCATAAGTGGAGACCACCTCTTTGATCATCGCAGTTACTGAATCCATGTTGGATACATCTGATTGGATGGCAAAAGCTTGTCCACCGTTATCTTGAATTTCTTCTACTACTTTTCTTGCCTTTTCTTCACTTCCGGAATAATTCACTGCAACCGAGGCACCCTGCTTGGCCAGTTCGATTGCTATCGCTCGGCCGATCCCTCTAGAAGCCCCAGTTACTAAGGCAGTTTTACCAGTAAGCATCAAATCATACCTCCTTAAGTTTCTTTACAGCCGTTTCCAACGAATCCGGGTCAGATATCGCAATCGTGGTCGCTCGTCGATGCACCTTTTTCACAAGACCAGACAATACTTTCCCTGGTCCGATTTCGATAAACGTATCCACGCCTTCACCCAACAAGTATCGGACAGTTTCTTCCCAACGTACGGGCGAGTAGATTTGCTCAATCAGTTTCGATCGGATCTCACCGGCTTCTGTTACAGGCTCAGCCGTTACATTCGCTACGACCGGTATTTCTGCATCTGTAATCGTCAACTCATCTAGGATATCACCCATTTTTTCAGCAGCAGGTTTCATCAATTCTGAGTGGAATGGCCCGCTCACTTGAAGAGGGATGATTCTCTTTGCGCCTTCTTTTTTCGCAGCTTCAGAAGCTTTTTCTACCCCTGACTTGGAACCGGAGATGACAATTTGTCCCGGGCAATTAAGGTTTGCCAATTGCACTGAATCTCCATCAGCTGTGATACGAGTTGTGATTTTTTCTAGTTGATCCGCCTCCATGCCAAGGACTGCAGCCATTGCGCCTTCACCTGCAGGGACTGCTTCTTCCATGAACATGCCGCGTCTTCGGACTGCATATACAGCGTCTTCAAAACTCAACGCTTTCGAAGCTACTAGCGCTGTATATTCCCCCAGGCTATGGCCTGCAGTGTAGTCCGGACGTATCTCATATTCTTCTAAAGCTTTCAAGACCGCAATACTCGTCGTCAGTAAAGCTGGTTGAGTGTTTTCGGTCCGTGTCAGTGTTTCTTCAGGACCATTTGCGACAATTGAAGATAGCGAGTATCCTAACCGATCGTCTGCTTGTTTGAAGACTGCAGCAGATTGTTCGTTATGTTTTACAAAATCTTGACCCATTCCAACTTGTTGAGAACCTTGTCCCGGAAAAATAAATGCGACTTTCCCCATTTGTCATTCCTTCCCTTCTAGTCGAGCTGCTTTTTCAGTGATGATCGCTACCATGTCATGTGCAACCATATGGCGTGCTTGACGTATCGCATTCAGCACTGCATTTGCATCGGAAGAGCCGTGCGCTTTAATTACCGGCGCACGCAGACCGAATAACGCCGCTCCACCGTATTCGCTGTAATCAAGTTTTTCTTTTATCAATTTGAATTCTGGTTTCAAAACAGCAGCAGCCAATTTACTTTTAACTGAACTCATCAGCTGTTCCTTGAGCATCTTGAACATTGACATTGCTGTACCTTCAATGGTTTTCAGAACGAGATTCCCCGAAAAACCATCACAGACAACAACGTCGGCAACACCTTCCAAAAGATCACGTGATTCTACATTTCCGACAAAATGAACGAGATCTGTCTCTTTCAACAATTGAAAAGTCTGTTTAGACAATTCGTTTCCTTTTCCATCTTCTGTCCCGACATTCAACAGTCCAACGCGTGGTTTCCCAATGTCCCGCACTTTTTGGCTGTATACACTGCCCATTAATGCATATTGAAAAATATGTTCTGCCTTTGCATCCATATTTGACCCCACATCCAGCAGGACGAATCCTCGACCATCCAGTGTTGGTAACGTAGGCGATAAGGCTGGGCGGTCGATACCCGGGATACGCCCGACATGGAGCAATCCAGTCGTCATCAATGCGCCTGTATTTCCTGCCGAGATACAGGCATCGGCTCTGCCTTCTTTTACTTCGACCGCAGATAAAACCATCGAAGCTTGTTTCTTTCTCCTGACTGCCCTTACTGGTTCGTCCTCACTTGAGATCTTTTCGGATGTATGTAAAATTGAGATACGGTCGGATCTGGTCAAATTTTTTTTGATCTCGTTTTCATCACCGACAAGAGTCACCTCAAGATCGGTATATTGATTGACAGCTTCAATGGCACCTAGAACAATCTGTTCAGGAGCATTGTCACCGCCCATTGCATCAATAGCAATCCTCATTTATGAATTACGTCCTTTCTTTCTTGCTTCTGTTCGAGCGGAACATGGTGAATACACCTTCAAAAACAAGTTCCTGTTCAACGTAGCTCTTCACTTCTACAATAGAGCGATCATTTTGATGTTCGACCACATTCGCTTTTGCAACGACTCGCTCACCAACTTTGACCTGTCTCGTAAATCGCAGGTCGGATTTTTCGGTCAATGCCATTTCATCATTTATGATCGCAACGGCAAGGGAGTTTGCCTGTGCAAACAAATGATGCCCCCTGGCGATATTATTTCTAGAAAAAACATGCTCTTTCTTGATATCCAATATTGAAATCGCAGATTCATCCAGTTGCAGGTCAATGATCTCACCGATCACATCATCAATCGAAAGTGCCTTCACTTCATCCAGCTGTTGCCGGGCGACGTTTTTGATCCTTTCACGAAGTTCCGGAATCGAAAGCTCCAAACGATCAAGTCGTATTGTTTGTACACTTACCTGGAATTGATCTGCTAAATCCTCATCTGTTATGAATGGATTTATAAGAATCGTCTCTTTCAACAATTGTTGACGTTCTTTTTTATTTCTCTTCATTCCTTCACCATCCCTTACTCTTATGAGTAGGTACTAATAGTAGTATATATTGATTGGTCATTCTTTTCAAGGAATAGTGAGTTAATCAAGATCCTCCCAAGCATTTACCTGTTCTAACAGCCAATTTCTTAGAGCTTCATAGCCTGGTTCTTTCCAAAAACCTTCAGAGTTTACCATCTTCGCAGCATCGTTCCTTGCAACCTCCAAAGCCCGATAGTCATGGACAAGGTCAGCAACTTTGAAGTCTGGCAAACCGCTTTGCTTTTTACCGAAGAAGTCACCAGGTCCGCGTAGTTCGAGGTCTCGCTGGGATAATTCGAACCCGTCATTTGTTTCTGTCATGATCTGCATGCGTTCTTTCCCGACATCGGATTTTGGATCTGCGATCAGGATACAGTAGGATTGCGCATCTCCTCTCCCAACTCTTCCACGTAATTGATGCAATTGGGACAAACCGAACCTCTCTGCATCATAAACGACCATGATTGTTGCATTCGGAACGTTCACTCCCACTTCAACTACCGTCGTCGAAACAAGGATTTGAACCTCATTTCTACTAAACTTAGCCATAATCTCTTCTTTTTCATCAAATCTTAACCGTCCATGCATCAAACCTACTTTGAAGTTTGTAAAATAGTTGACCAGCTGGGCATGAACATCGACGGCATTCTGGAAGTCGAGCTTATCCGATTCCTCGATCAGCGGACAAATCACATAGGCTTGTCGACCTCTCTCCACTTCCTTTTCAATGAATCCAAGAACACGATCAAGCATCCCATGCTTCGCCCAATAGGTTTCAATCGGTTTTCGCCCGGCCGGCATTTCATCGATGGTTGAAACATCCATATCACCGAAGGCCGATATTGCCAGTGTCCTTGGGATAGGAGTAGCGGTCATAAAGAGGACATCAGGAGTGATCCCTTTTTGCCGGAGCACTTTCCTCTGTTCCACTCCGAACCGGTGCTGTTCATCCGTGATCACCAAACCAAGGTCATTAAATTGGACTTCATCTTGGATCAAGGCATGCGTGCCGATCAGGATATCAATTTCCCCATTTTTGACACGCTCCAGAATCTCGCTGCGACGTTTCCCTTTAATCGAGCTTGTCAGTATATCAACATTGATTTCAAACTCGTTGAATAATTGGCTCATTGATTCATAGTGCTGTTCGGCTAATATTTCAGTCGGCACCATCAAGGCTGATTGCATGTTCAATGTTGTGAGTGCATACATGCTTATGCCTGCCACAATGGTCTTACCAGATCCTACATCCCCTTGAAGCAGACGGTTCATCCGATATGGGGATCTTAAATCTTTTAAAATTTCATCGACCACACGCTTTTGTGCACCTGTCAACGGGAAAGGCAGAGCAGTTATGAAACGGTCGATTTCAGCCTCATTGAAGAATCTCTCTTGACCGTCGGATTTTTCTTTCTCCTGTTTCCGCCACCACTGCATTTTCAATTGGAATCGTAACAGTTCTTCATAGACGAAGTACCGTCTTGCATGCTTCAAGTGCTCATGGGTGGCAGGAGCATGAATCCATTGGATCGCCTCTTTGCGATCGATAAGTTTATATTGCTTCCTCAAATCCTCCGGTAAAATATTCTTGACTGAGCTAAGGAATTGTTGTAAACAAAGCTGGATTACTTTTCGGATTTTTTTGACTGTCCAATCTCCCTTAATCGAATAGACCGGTTCAATCGTCTCGTCAGTTTCTTGATGTCCGAACGTCACATGCTGCGCTGTGATCGTCAATCTGTGTTGATCCCATTTCCCTGTGATTGTGACAGGTTGCCCGATTGAAAGCTGTTTCTTCAAAAAAGCCCGGTTGAAAAACACTGCCGTTACAAGATATTTCCCCACGAGTACTTTCACGGTCAGTCTAGATTTCTTCCGACCAAAATAACGGAGAGAAGGCTCGCTATGAACCTTCCCTTCTATTGTTGCTTTTTCGTCATGTTTCAGCTCCGTTAAATCCTTCACTTGGAAGTCTTCATAACGGTATGGAAAGTACATTAAAAGATCGTTGACGGTATACACTTTCAAATCAGCCAATTCTTCTGCCCGTGCTTCTCCGATTCCTTTAACTTGCGTAACTGGTATCGACAAATCCATCACTTTTTCTTTAACGGTACTCCATATATTTTCGCTTCAAGTTCCCGACCTGTCGGAGTAGCCGCCAATCCTCCTTGTGCAGTCTCCTTAAGGGCAGTTGGCATCGATTCTCCAATCTTATACATTGCATCAATCACTTCATCGCATGGAATACGGCTCGTGATACCAGCAAGTGACATATCTGCAGCGGTGATCGCGATACTTGCACCGATGGCATTCCTTTTTACACAAGGTACCTCAACCAGTCCTGCAACGGGATCACATACAAGACCAAGCATGTTTTTAAGCGCGATCGCCATAGCTTCCGCTGATTGCTCAGGGCTGCCGCCAGCTAGTTCGACGATTGCTGCTGCAGCCATTCCCGTAGCTGAGCCTACCTCTGCCTGACAACCACCAGCAGCTCCGGAAATCGACGCATTATTTGCAACAACGAAACCAAAAGCACCAGATGTGAATAAATAGCGGACCATTTGTTCACGGCTCGGCTGCAGTTTGTCTCTAAGGGCAAATAGGGTACCTGGGACGACACCTGCGGACCCTGCCGTAGGCGTCGCACAGATCGTTCCCATAGCAGCATTCACTTCATTGGTCGCAACAGCTTTGCTGACCGCATCCAGAATCGTCGTACCAGCAAGGCTTTTGCCACTCTCTATATATTTTTGAAGAAGGACTGCATCACCGCCAGTCAACCCAGAATGTGATTTTACACCTTCTTTGATTCCGCGTTCTACAGCCTTTTCCATGACATCCAGGTTTTTTTCCATACGTTCCATGACCGATTCCTTCGATCGGCCGGTCATTTCCATTTCTTGTTCTATCATTACTTCAGAAATTGGAACATTTTTTGAAACGGCAAGTTCCACCAACTCACTGACATTCCTAAACACACTCATACCGCCCTTCTGTTTAATCATGAATCCGTGTCGCTTTTAAAATGTGTGGAAGTTTTTCGATATCTGCTAAAACGTCATCTTCAAGATTTTGATCCACTTCGATCGTCATCAGAGCTTCACTTCCAATTTCTTTCCTTCCGACTTCCATATGACCGATATTGATCTGGTGTTTGGCTAATAGATTGGCTACGCCAGCAATAGCACCGTAATGATCATTGTGTACGACAAGAAGTGCAGGATGGTTTCCTGATAACCCCAACTCAAATCCGTTCAACTCAATAATCTCGATTTTTCCACCGCCGATCGAAATTCCAACCACTTCCAGCTCTCCGTCCTTATCTCCAAGACGGATCCGGGCTGTGTTCGGATGATCAGTTAATGCATCCTCTTCTGTCATCTTGATTTTGATCTTTTCTTGTTTGGCGATTTTCAACGATTCGCTTATCCGCTGATCGAACGTATCAAAATCGAGGATCCCACCGACAATTGCTACATCCGTTCCATGACCACGGTACGTTTTCGCAAAGGATCCGTAGAAGGAAATGTGTGCCCATTCAGGTTTACGGCCGAACAAGGATCTTGCAACCCGACCAATTCTTGCTGCACCCGCTGTATGTGAACTGGATGGACCGATCATAATCGGTCCGATGATATCGAAAACGCTTTTATACTTCATTTGTAATTCCTCCATCTATGCATATAGAGATAAAGAATATTCCTACCCTGTCAGGAATGCGTCTGATCATGGTAGGAATATTCAAAGCGTTTATTCTACAGAAATGATGTACGAGTAAATTGGTTGGTTACCTGGGTGGATTTCAACTTCCGCATCTGGAAATTGACCCTCTATCCAGTCACCAAGTGCGGACGCTTCACTTTCATCAGCATCTTCACCGAAAATGATGGTGATGATTTCATCTTCGTCACTTACCATTTCAGATAACAATGCTTCGGCCGCCTCTTTTTGAGTCCCATTCGACGATACAATCTTTCCATCGAAGATTCCCATGAAATCGTCTTTCTTGATATCAACACCATCAATGCTTGTGTCACGTACCGCAAAAGTGATTTGTCCTGATTTGACGTGCTTGACAGCTTCTGTCATCGCTAATTGGTTATCATCTAAAGAAGCACTAGGATTGAATGCAAGAAGTGCAGAAATTCCTTGTGGAACCGTTTTCGTTTTCACTACTGCCACTTCTTCTTCAACTACTGTAGCTGCTTGCTCCGCGGCCATCACAATGTTTCCATTGTTCGGAAGGATGAGCAACTTTTCAGCATTCGCTTCTTGAATCGCTTTGACAATGTCTTCCGTACTTGGATTCATCGTCTGCCCTCCGGCAATCACGACAGTCGCACCTAAACTTTTGAACAATTCTTCAATCCCTGAACCCATTGAAACAGTAACAATCCCGAATTCCTTTTTCGCTGATTGTTCCGGGATATTGGTTTCTAGTTCGGGCTTATTTTCATCATCTAAAATAGCCGTGTGCTGTTCCCGCATGTTCTCAATTTTTATATTGATCAAGTCACCATACGTTTGAGCGAGAGTCAGCATATCTCCCGGCTTTTCCGTATGTATATGGACCTTGACGAGATCTTCATCAGAAACGACGAGTAAAGAATCACCATGCTCACTGAGCTGATTTCTGAATCCTTCTTCAGAAAATGGATTCTTTTCCGTTTTTTCAGATTTGAATTTCACCATGAACTCTGTGCAATATCCATAATGGATATCTTCTGTTTTCATATGGCTTTGCGCCTTATGGTGTTCTGCATTGACAAGCTCATCCATAGATGGACCCGACACGCTGACTTCCGGAAGCTCTTTTCCTTCAAGTACAGCCAGGAATCCTTCATAGATCGTAACGAGTCCTTGACCGCCTGAATCGACTACACCGACTTCTTTTAAAACGGGCAATAAGTCCGGTGTACGGTCTAAAGATTCCTTCGCTTCTTTCAACGTCTGCTTCATGACGTCTACCATATCGTCTGATTTACGAGCAGCCTTTGCTGCTTTTTTGGCCGAATCCTTAGCAACGGTCAGGATCGTACCTTCAACTGGTTTCATGACTGCTTTATATGCGGTTTCGACACCAGCCTCAAACGCTTCAGCAAATAATTTCGTGTCAATTTCACTGTGACCCTCTATCGCTTTCGAAAAACCTCTGAAAAGCTGGGATAAAATGACACCAGAGTTGCCACGGGCACCCATTAGGAGCCCTTTCGAAAAAGATGTTGCTACTTTACTGGCGTCATCAGTTGATAGATTTCTTACTTCCTTCACACCAGAAGTGATCGTTAAATTCATGTTCGTCCCAGTATCACCATCTGGTACTGGAAAAACATTAAGAGCGTCTACCATTTTTACATTTTTGTTCAGGTTGTCCGCTCCGAAAATGAACATTTGGGAAAGCTTATTCCCGCCTACCTTCTTAACTGTCACGAATCCTTCCTCCTCGTTACGGGTTCGTCACCCTCACGCCTTGAACAAAAATGTTGACGGAATCTACAGATAGACCCAGCATTTGATCAAGCGTGTACTTCACTTTTGTTTGTACATTGTGAGCTACTTCAGAAATTTTCGTTCCATAACTGACAATGATATACATGTCTATGTGTACTTCATCCTCTTCTTGCCGCACGACAATTCCTCTACTGAAATTGTCTCTGCCTAGAAGTTCAGTAATGCCATCTTTAATTTGCTTTTGTGAGGCCATTCCGATAATACCATAACAATCAATCGCAGCTCCACCCGCAATGGTTGCAATAACATCATTAGAAATATCAATTTCTCCGTAATTTGTTTTCATTTCTATAGACATGCAGAATCCTCCCTTGGATTATAATGACCTATGGCTAGTGTCATTTTACTATAATATCTTACAATTTGAAAGAAAATATCATAGAATCAAGATTTATCGTGTCAAGTAAATAAACTTGATAAACATTCTTGCATTCTTATACATCTCATGCTACTATAATGTAGTGTTTTCGTAAAAAGAAGGATATTGAATGTAATTGTTGATTACAATTTTTATTTGTAATAAAGGAGGTACCAATCATGGCTAGAAAATGTGTTGTTACTGGTAAGAAAACAAACTTTGGAAACAAGCGTTCTCACGCGTTGAACACTACAAAACGTAAATGGGGAGCGAACGTTCAAAAGGTTCGTATTCTTGTTGACGGTAAACCGAAACGTGTATACGTATCTGCTCGTGCCTTGAAATCAGGTAAAGTAGAACGCGTCTAATCTTAAAAAACAAAAAGGACTGGTTCATTCTAATATGAACCAGTCCTTTTTTCATTTTACGTTAGACATTTAAATGATCGTTAACGGACACAGGAGACCTTAATTAATCAATAATTAGCCGATTTACAAAAATAGCGGACACCAGAGACCTTATTTAATGCAAAATCATATAGATCGGCTGTTTTATAGGCAAATAGCGTCCCTGATGTCCGTTAACCTCACTTTCTCCGCAGGAGTGTCGCGAATTCCGAAAAAAAAGTTTCCTAGGACAAAGCTTCAAAAACAAAGGCTCTTCTTTAAAAGATTGTTGCTTTTGAGTCATTTTAACCTTGTGCAAGTTGATTGGAGAGCAAGGTGCGAGACTCCTCGAAAATGAAAATCGCATTTTCTTCGTGCGATGTAACGCTGCCGAAGCTTTCCTTGTCCTGCGGGATCAGCGTGCCTACTACCTGAATAATCTCCTCGCAAGGCATGCGACGAGGAAGCTCGCATCGACAGGACTTTCTTGTAGACGCAGGAGCACAAATGCTTCCTTGATAAGGAGACTCCTGAGGTCGCAAGGCGACGAGTGGGCTCACCGCACGCCCCGCGGAAAGCGAGCATCCTGGGACGGAAATCAACGACTTTTAAAGAAAACTTGGCGAGACCAAGCCTTTTGTAGGTCTAGCCTTAGTTGCCCTTATACTGAAGAAAGTATTTTATACTTTCTTTAAGTGCAAGAGCAACAAAGTTTGCAAAAACACCCAAAACAAAAAAGCACCTGGTTTGGTGCTTTTTTGTTACCCTTTTTTAAATGACCCTAAGATCGCCCTCACGAATCCGCCCAAGAACTTTGGCAGTTTGATGGTATAAAATTTCATGATTCCGCCTCCTCCAACGTTAGTTTCCGGAAGATCTCACCTTCGGAAAATTAACATTCTATTTAAGTATATTCGTCTACTTAGAAATAGTACCCGGAGTTTTTAAATTTCGATCTCGATCTTTGCTTCTTATCACCATAATTATGCCGCTATCAAACGAATAAGTACCTTTTTTTGTTACAAGCTCATTTGAAATGCAGAGGGTCGAGCCCCACTCTACTGTTGCATCATCCAACCGGTAACGGAAACCAGACAATGTCACCCCCGTCACGATAGGCGAAAACGGTAAGAAGGAAACGTACGGAAATTCATGAATGGATTCAATCGTATATGTCCCCGGCTCCTTCATGAGGATGATATTATCACGATCAACTATTTCTATAGGTATATTGGCGTCAAGGCCTGCTTTCAACATTTGAAAATTGATCAGCTCATGATCCAGTCGGCCACCTGTGGCACCATATAAAATGATTTTTTCGGGATTTTGTTTAAGTGACCATCTTAACGCAAGTTCAAGGTCCGTCATATCTTTTTCTCGTTCAAACGTAAAGACCTCCATTTTCTTGTCTTGAAGCCTAGTTACATCTTCACGCGTTATCGAATCGAAGTCACCAAAGGCGGCATGTGGTATTATATTTCTTTTTTGAAGATATAGGACCCCTTCATCAACACCAATATAAAAAGCATTTTCACTTTCCATCTCCTGGGGCAGCAGATGTTCAGGTCCTCCAGAAACGATACAAATTGTTTGCAATAATGTCACTCTCCATGAATCAATTTAGGAGCTGTTTTGGATAGTAGGATCAGTAATATGACAGTCAAGAGGAATGTCGGGCCGATATACGAAAAATTATACACGAAAGAATAAGTGAATGCCGGAGTTCCTTCAGGTGCCTGATCTTCGAAGAAAGCCACTCCAGAGATGACATGGCTGGCAAGGCGCATCAAACTTCCGATAAAGGTACCGACTATGATCAGTCCTACTCTTTTTCCGAATGTATCTTTCCACTTCGGTCTTGTCAAACCAGCCAATCCGACAACTAAAAATGCCAGTGGATAATCTAAAATGACCTGCAAGAAATAATAGATGTAGGGATTGATCAATAATTGCAAAAGTCCAACTAATAATCCTGTCAAAACCCCTGCAAATAGACCTCTCCGAAAAGCCATGATGAAGATCGGGATCATCTCCAGTGATACAGAACCTCCAAACGCCCATGGCCCACTCAGCTTGATAAAACCTAATATGATTGCAAGTGCTGACATAATTGCTATTTCAGCTATCAATAAATTTCGATTTCTCATTTTACCCTCTCCTTTAATGAACAATAAAAAAGCAACTGTACGGAGATACAGCTGCCTTCATTTCACAATCTTCTAGTGTGAAAGCCGACTTCCCTCCGCAGGTTTTAGCCTGTTGAGGTTCTCAGGGTCAGGAGCATACACTCCACTCTCAATCTCTCACGGAGATTCCCCTAGTGGTTTCTTTACGATCTTTATTCTTTTACTAATTATTTATTATACACCACGGATGGACTCGATTGCATCCTTCCTGTTCTCTTTCTTATAAATGGCAGATCCAGCAACAAGTACATTTGCGCCGTATTCTCTGCATAATTTCGCTGTTTCAGTATTGACCCCGCCATCGACTTCAATGTCGATATCAAGACCTTTTTCATCACATAGATCAGAAACTTCCTTGATTTTCGGCAAAACTTGTTTAATGAAGGACTGGCCGCCGAATCCCGGGTTTACTGTCATCAATAATACAAGATCCAGATCTTCGATGACGTGTTCAATCATACTGACGGGTGTGTGAGGATTAAGTACCACACCCGCTTTTTTTCCATGATCTTTTATCAGATGAATGGTGCGATGCAGATGCGGACAAGCTTCCACATGGACCGATATGATGTCTGCACCAGCTTTAGTGAATTCCGGAATATATTGGTCAGGGTTTTCAATCATTAGATGGACATCTAACGGTAAATCAGTAATAGGCCGGATTGCGTCGACAATCAATGGTCCGATGGTGATATTCGGAACAAAATGTCCATCCATCACATCCACATGGATATAGTCGGCTCCTCCCCGTTCAACATCTTTTATTTCTTCACCTAACCGCGAGAAATCTGCGGAAAGGATCGATGGTGCGATTTTAGTCATGACTAGTACCTCCGTTTTTGGTCTTTGATCTCTTGAAGAAATTGAACGTAATGGTCATATCGGAATTGTGCGATCTCGTCATTTTCTAATGCTTCTTTTACTGCACACTTTGGTTCTGATATGTGCGTACAACCTCTGAACTTGCAATCCGGCCGCAAATCACGCATCTCTGGAAAATAGATTGATAAGTCCTCGGGCTCAATATCGATGAAATCCAATGAACTAAAACCAGGAGTATCTGCTACAAGCCCATCTCCAAATGGAATCAGTTCTACATGCCTTGTCGTATGTTTGCCTCTCCCTAGATGATTTGAAATATCGTTCGTTTCTATTTTCAAATCAGGATTGAGCGAATTCAACAAAGTGGACTTTCCAACTCCTGATTGTCCCGCGATGACTGTTACCTTATTATCGAAAAGTGCTCTCACCTCTTCCAGACCTCTTTCATCGATGGAGGAGGTTTCGAGGACATGATACCCAATCCGACGGTATACAGCCAGCTCTTTTGCGATTTCCGTATCATCCTCTAACAAGTCTAGTTTACTGACGCAGATGACCGGAAGAATTTCATTAGCTTCAATATGGACTAAAAATCGATCCAAAAGGAGCGATTTAAAGCTTGGCCGGCGTGCGGAAAAAATGATCAATGCCTGATCTACATTGGCAATAGGCGGTCTGATCAGTTCATTCTTCCGTTCGAAGATTTCCAAAACATAACCGTCTGTCTGATTGGTCGATTGAAACTCTACTTCATCTCCCACAAGCGGTGTCAACTTTCGTTTACGGAAGTTGCCTCTTCCTCGACATTGATAGATTTCATTCTCTTCTTCACTTTTCACATAATAATATCCGCTCAACGCTTTAATGATCGTTCCTATTGGCATGCAGTCCATCTACTCTCCATTCTGAAAGTTTTTCGCTTCTTCATAGGTATATGAGTCACTATAATATTCTTCATCATCTACATAGACTTTGTAACTACCTTCACCGTTATACTCGACAGTAAGAGGAATTTCAAACTGTTCTGTTTCAGAGATTTCTTTATCGACAATTGTTTTCTCACCGTTCGCATCATTCGTTACAATACGGACATGTTTCGGTTCATTCTTTTTTCCTTTGTCATCTTCGTTACCATTTCCTGGGTCATCCCCACTACCACCATCATCATCGAATTCGATTTCAACCATGTCTTTAATCGTTACTGGCTCAGGTAGACCTTTTGAAACGGTAACAGTAATCTCATCCCCAGCCCGAACGGCTTCACCGGCCTTCGGATCTGTACGGATGATATTGCCCTCATTAATATCTTCTGAAAACTCCCGCTCGTCAGCCTCTTTTAAGGTAATTCCGTTTTCATCAGCATACGTTTTGGCTTCTTCTAACGATTTCCCTGTTAGATCAGCAAGTTCGAAAGATGGTGGCCCGCTGCTGACATACAATATCAATACTTCTTGACCAGGGACGACCATTTCACCTGCTTCCGGGAATTGTTCAATGACTTGCCCTGCAGGTACATCCTCACTGCTTCTTGATGGATAATCAACGCGTTTGAAATAATCTTCCACATTTGTCCGCTTGACATCATCTTCTTCTTGACCGACATAGTTCTCGACTTCAAACTTTTTAGGACCGGTACTCACATATAGTTTTACTGTCTGGTTTTCTTTTACAGCAGAGCCTGGCGCAGGGGTTTGTCGGATGACATTCCCCTCTTCTACTTCAGCACTGGGCTGTTCCTCTTTTTCCGGATTCAGTCCCGCATCCTTGATTTTCTCATAAGCCTCCGTATACGGTTGATTGATAACATCTGGGACAGGGACCTCTTTCGTTTGGAAAATTTCAGGCCACAAGGTTACTGCTCCAACACCTGCAATCCCTAAAAGAAGAAAAATCATTAAAATGATTGCAATCCAATTTTTCTTTTTCTTCTTTTTCTTTTTTTTCTTACCATTATTCGGATCAGAATTCTCTTTCTCCGTATTATTAACAGGTGGGACTGTAGCCGTTTTCATTTGTTCCGTCATATTCCCGATCGGCGTAAGAACTTTCGTAGCCTCTTCATCTTCATCAATCGAATGTTTCGGTTCATTGAGACGGTCAGGATCAAGCGCTGTATTCAGATCTTCTTCCATTGCCTGGACATTATCAAAACGTTCATTTGGATCTTTGGCCATGGCTTTCAATATGATATTCTCGACACTCTGTGGAATATCGGGATTGATAAACTTCGGTTCAGGAAACTGTTCTTGAAGATGTTTCAAGGCTACCGAAACAGCTGATTCACCTGAAAAAGGTAGTCTGCCAGTCACCATTTCATAGAGTACGACACCCATAGAGTAGATATCAGATTTATTATTTGCAATCCCGCCTCTTGCTTGTTCCGGCGAAAAATAATGGACACTGCCAAGTACAGAATTGGTATGCGTGATCGTAGCAGAAGTTGCAGCTAATGCGATACCGAAATCTGTTACTTTAGCATTTCCATCCTCATCTATTAAAATATTATGTGGTTTGATATCCCGGTGAACGATATGATGCTCGTGGGCATGGGCGATCGCAGAGGAAATCTGTTTCATGATTTCAACTGAACGCTCTGGTGATAGCGGTCCTAGTTCACGGATAATCTGTTTCAATGTCTTTCCTTGCACATACTCCATCACGATAAAGTAGATTTGCTCTTCTTCACCGACATCGAGAATATTGACGACATTCGGATGGTTGAGACTCGTTGCTGACTCAGCTTCACGTCTAAAACGCCTGATGAAGTCCTCATCTGTAGAGTATTCTGAACGCAGCACTTTCACTGCGACGATCCGATCAAGAATCAAATCTTCTGCTTTATAGACAACCGCCATCCCGCCATCACCAATGACCTCAAGAATCCTGTATCGATCACTGATACGTCTGCCGATCATGTGGATGCACCTTCTTCGGGACCAACATCGTTATACAAACCGTTATACAATAGGATAAGGGTAATGTTATCTTCCCCTCCAGCATCATTCGCCATTTTGACGAGTTGGTTCACTTTGTCTTCAAGAGACCCGTCCTCTGTAGCCACTTCTAACATCAAGTTTGCTGGAACCTTGTTTGATAGTCCATCGGAACATATAAGTAGATAATCACCTGGTTCCCAAGAATAGTTCAGGTTGTCGATCCTTACCTTTGCATCAGTCCCGACAGACCTCATGACAACATGCTTTCTAGGATGATACTCCGCTTCTTCAGTCGTAATTTGACCTGACTTCACCAATTCATTGACAAGTGTATGATCATCAGTCAGCATCCTGATCGTCTGGTCATGTATATGATAACAACGGCTGTCCCCTACATGTCCTAAGGAAACCTCATCCTCTGTTGCTCTGAGCAGGACCACGGTTGTTCCCATTCCATGGCATTCTGGATGTTCATTTGCATACGTATAAATACTGGTATTCGCATCTTCAATTAAAGATTGAATTATATTTGGTGTTTCAATCTTTTCTTTTATGTATGTATCAATATGTTCCCTAATATAATCGACAGCCATTTGGCTGGCGACATCCCCGGCGTTATGCCCTCCCATTCCATCTGCAACGACAGCGAAAACATCCGAGGCAGAAATCTGGATTACTGCCCCGCTGTCTTCATTATGGGATCGTACTTTACCTTGGTCAGTTTGAAAAGATGCCTTCAACAACCTTCTTCACCTCGTTTCGTCCTTACGCTCCTTCGCACGTAATTGACCGCAAGCAGCATCGATATCATGACCCTGCTCTCGACGAATGGTAACATTCACACCGCGTTCTTTTAACGTACTTTCAAATTTGAAAATTTGGTTTTTAGGTGTACGGACGTAATCTCTCTCTGGTACATAGTTTACAGGAATTAAGTTAACATGACACTTTATATCTTTGATCAGATCAGCCAAAAGTTCAGCATGCTCGACCTGATCATTCACGCCACCGAACAAGCCGTATTCAAATGTGACACGGCGCCCAGTCTTCCGGATATAATACCGGATCGAGTCCATCAGATCCTCAAGTGGATACATACGGTTAACTGGCATGAGCCTGCTTCGGATTTCAGTAGTTGGCGAATGCAGAGAGATCGCAAAATTGATCTGCATTCCTTCATCTGCAAAATCATAGATCTTTGGTACAACCCCACTTGTAGATACCGTGATATGCCGTGCTCCGATATTCAATCCTTCATCATGATTGATGATTCTAAGGAAAGAAATCAAGTCTTCATAGTTATCAAAAGGTTCTCCAATCCCCATGATCACAACTGAACTGACACGTTCATCTGTTTCATCCATAGCACGCTGTACCTCTAATACTTGGGCAACGATTTCCCCGGCCTTCAGGTTACGTTTCAAACCGCCCAGTGTAGAAGCGCAGAACGTACAACCTAATCGGCACCCAACTTGTGTCGTGACACAAACACTGTTTCCATACTCATGTCTCATCAACACCGTTTCAATCGAGTAGCCGTCTTCAAGTTCAAAAAGAAACTTGATCGTTCCATCTTTGGATTCTTGTCGGACCACCTGTTTTAAAGGTGTGATAACAAATGCGTCGTTCAACTTTTCACGCAGGTCTTTTGAAAGGTTCGTCATCTCATCAAATGATGTCACTCGTTTCCTATACAGCCATTCATAAATCTGTTTGGCACGAAACGATGGTTCACCTGCTTGTTTCAACCAATCTAAAAGGTCCTCATACTTTAATGAAAATATCGATGCCCTTACGTTTGGATTGGTCTGTTTTTCTGTCAACGGTTTTAACATGTTTCATCACCGCCTTTTCTAGAAGTTTTTCTTAAACATGCAATATAAAATCCGTCACTGTTGAAATATTGAGGAAGGATCTGGACCTCACCCTTTAGATCTGATACGTATGGTTGTACAGATACCGGCAGCCTTTTAGATAAAGATACATCCCATTCGAATTCAGGATGGCGATCTAAGAATCGCTCAACCTGATTGCCATTCTCTTCTGCTTCTATTGTACACGTACTGTACACCAATAATCCACCAACCTTGACAACACGAGCGACTGCTTCCAATAATTCAGATTGAACCTTTTGAATCCGTTTGATATCGTCTGGTTGTTTCGCCCATTTGATATCCGGTTTTCTCCGGATCACACCAAAACCCGTACAAGGGGCATCAAGAAGAACACGATCAAATGTTTCTTCCTTGAATAATTTCGCTGCTTTCCTAGTATCCATCGCAATCGTTTCAATATTCGTCAATCCAAGCCGATCCACCTGCTCTTCTATAAGCTTTACTTTATGATCATGCAGATCGATCGCTGTGATCTCACCCTTATCGTCCATTCTTTCGCTGAGATGAGTTGTTTTCCCACCAGGTGCGGCACAGGCATCTAATACACGTTCACCTGGTTGTGGGTCAAGTGCATAACCGACTAGCATCGAGCTTTCATCTTGAATGGTTAGACAACCTGATCCGTAAAGTTCTGATTTAGGAAGATTACCTGATAAAATCTTGATTCCATCTGGTATGAATTTGCTCAGTTCTGCTTCCACAGACTGCTCTTCCAATCGCCTAACAGCTTCTTCAGCGGACACCTTTAAACGATGTACCCTGGCTGTAACTGAAGGCGGGGTGTTATTGGTCGTACACATTTCTTTTGTGCGTTCTTCTCCAAGCTGGTCGAACCAGCGACCAACCAACCATTCTGGATGACTGCACTCAATGGCTAATTGTAACCTCTTATCTTCCATTGATGCAATACCTGGGACCCCTTTTCGTTGGATATTCCGAAGTACACCGTTGACGAATCCTGAGATGCCTTTGTGCCCCTTCTTTTTTGCAATCACAACAGCTTCATTGATGATTGCGTGGTCTGGGACCCGATCCAGGTAGACCATTTGATAGACGGACAGTCGTAAGAGTACCAGAACCCAGTCTTCCAGTTTGTCCAATGGTTTTTTTATGAACGTTTTCAAGTAATGATCCAATGTGTTTTTCCTTTGGATCGTCCCATAAACGATTTCAGTCAAAAGACCTGCATCTTTCCCTGAAAGGTTATTTTTTTGTATTGCCTGATTCAATAAAAGGTTGCTATATGCTTGCGAACGGTCAATTTTCAATAACAGCTCTGTAGCAACTTCTCGTACATTCTTCATACTTATTCACCGAATTTCATTTCTGTAGTCAGTTGTGCGCCTGCAAGGTATTGAGAAGCTTCCATACGTTTCTTCCCTGCTGGTTGCAGCTCTGCTATCCTTATCGCTGTTTTATCCCCTGTCGCTACCAGGATTCCTTTGTTATCTAAAGCCAAAATTTGTCCAGGTTCCCCTTTATGTTCAACTGGTTCTTTTGTTCCCCACCAGACTTTCACATTCTTACCTTCTAGTGATGTATAAGCGACAGGCCATGGATTCAATCCTCTAATCTGGTTATAGATGTCTTCTCCGTTTGCTGTCCAATCTATTTTTTCCATTTCTCTAGAAATGTTGGGAGCATAAGTGACTCTCGATTCGTCTTGTGGAATCCGCTGTAACTCATCATTCACCAGCATTGGAATCGTATCTCCAAGCAATTCTGCCCCTGCCCCGCTCAACTTATCATGTAAGCTGCCAACATTGTCATCCTCTTCGATTTCCACCGACACTTGACTAAGCATATCTCCGGCATCCAGTTTTTCCACCATAAACATGATCGTTACTCCGGTTTCTTTCTTCCCATCGATAATCGCTTTATGGATCGGTGCCCCTCCACGGTATTCGGGAAGTAAAGAGGCATGTACGTTGATACAGCCGAGTTCGGGATAATCCAACAATTCGCCAGGTAAAATCTGTCCATATGCTGCTGTGACGATCAGATCTGGCTCAAACTTCAGGATTTCCTCATATTCCGTCCTCACTTTTTTAGGTTGTAAAACAGGAATCTCATGCCGTAATGCTTCCTGTTTCACAGGTGGCGGTGTAATCACTTTCTTCCGTCCGACTGGCTTATCTGGCTGAGTAACGACAGCCACTACTTCATAACCATCACGGATGAGTCTTTGTAAAACCGGAACTGAAAAATCCGGAGTTCCCATAAACACGATTTTCATATAATCACCTATCTTATAAGTCCATTATTTAAAAGATTCTTCGAAATTCTCTCACTTTCCGCCGGCCATTGGCAAGCCTCGTCACTCTATCCTGGTTGAAACTGAGTTGCACTTACCCGTTAACGGACACAGGAGACCTTATTTGACTAAAACAATTGTATTTTTAAAACTTAACGGACACCATGGACCTTATTTTACAAATATCATAGAAAATCAGCTGCTTTTTTAACAAATAACGGCTCTGGTGTCCGTTAAAATTCAGAAACACCGATTTTCCTCATAAATAACGGCTCTGGTATCCGTTATCTTAAAAGATAGCTGCTTGGTCTTGCCTGACTCGCTTTTTCTGCAGGAGTGTAGTGAATTTCGTTAAAAAAACCCAAGACTGTTTCCCAGAATTTTGAACTATCATTTCAATAAATTTCAAAATACGACCAATTAGAAACAAGGAGTTCGAGGCACGAAGGTTTTAAGGACCGGAATGTATGTGTTTAATACATGAGGACCGGTAAAACCTAGTAACGAAGAAATCTGTAGGTTATCATTCTGTCGTTATTTTGAACCACATCTCTTTACATGATTGTTTGAGGATGCATATCCACGCCAACAACCAACCCATCCCTCTGCATCCTCTTCTGGTAATGGACTAGAATTTCGTTCAATGTTTCTTTTAATTTCGGTTCATTTTTGTATTTTATCACGCATTGGTACCGATATCTATCTTTCATGCGAGGAATCGGTGATGCTACTGGTCCGAGGACGATCGCTTGTGAACTGAGAGATTCTTTCAACCGTCCTGCAACTTTTTCGCATATGTCCACGACATACATCAATTCTTCGTGTGAAATCGTGATTAGTGCCAAGAAATAAAAAGGCGGGTATTGGTGTAATTTCCGAATTTGCATTTCTTTATTATAAAAAGTGAGAAAATCATGATGCTGGGCAAGTTGGATGCTATAGTGTTCTGGTGTATAGCTTTGGATGACCACTTCACCTGAAAGTTCATGTCTCCCCGCTCTCCCCCCTACTTGAGTCAATAATTGGAACGTTCTTTCAGAGGAACGGAAATCTGGGAGGTGGAGCATAGAATCTGCCGCTAGAACACCGACAAGCGTCACGTTCGGAAAATCCAATCCCTTTGCAATCATTTGAGTCCCTAACAAAATATCCGCTTTTTTCTCGGCAAACGAATTCAATAATTTTTCATGCATCCCTTTGCGGCTAGTGGTATCAACATCCATTCGGATCACTTTCGCTTCTGGCATCAGCCGGTTAAGCTCTTCCTCGACTTTCTGTGTACCTGTTCCGAAAAAACGAATGTGTTCTGAGTTGCATTCAGGACAATTGGAAGGCTGCTGGGCTTCATAACCGCAATAATGACATTTGAGCGTGCTGTATCGTTTATGGAAAGTAAGGGAAATATCACAGTGTGGGCATTGTGCGACATAACCGCAATCCCGACAATTGATGAATGTGGAGTAACCGCGTCTGTTCAAAAGCAGAACGCTTTGTTGACCTTTCTCTTTCCGGTCTTTCAAACGCTCAAAGAGTGTCTCTGAGAATAAGGATCGATTGCCTGAACGTAACTCTTCCCTCATATCAACAATTTCGGCTTTCGGCATATCCCTATTATTCACACGTTCGCTGAGGGTGCAAAGCGTGTACACCCCTTTTTGCGCACGTGCATAGGACTCCAACGTCGGTGTTGCACTGCCCAGCACTACCGGACACTTATGGAATTTTCCTCTTTGGATCGCGATATCCCTTGCATGGTAGCGAGGATTCTCTTCTTGTTTATAACTTGATTCATGTTCTTCATCGATGATGATGATTCCTAGTTTCTTAAATGGTGCGAATATTGCTGATCGCGCTCCAACGACCACGCGTGCTTCGTTACGATGTATTTTTCGCCATTCATCATACTTTTCTCCCACTGAGAGGCCACTATGCAATACCGCTACTTCTGAACCAAACCGACTCTTGAATCGATGTACCATTTGCGGTGTCAAAGAAATTTCCGGAACAAGCATGATTGCTTCCCTTCCGAGATGGAGGACCTGTTCGATTGCTTGTAGATAGATTTCGGTCTTTCCGCTACCTGTGACCCCATGAATGAGAAACGTTTCATGAGTTTCTGTATGGATATCCTCTAAAATAGGCTCGATTGTCTGCTTCTGTTCACTGGTGAGCGGTAACGATATCGTTTTTTCAAATTCACGATCCTGGTAAGGGTCCCGGTACAATTCCTTATCAGTTTCAAGAAGCAGTTGCTTATAAATCAACCCCTTCACCGCCGCTCGTGAGCTGTTGGTTCTCTCAATCAACGTTTGAGTAAGGATCTCTTGATGTTTTGATTCAAGTAAAAAATTCAAGACAGCCGCTTGCTTTGGCGCACGTTTTATAATCTCATCCCGTGCTTCCGCTAGTTCTTTAGGAGTTTTGGAGATTTTGATGACCTTCTGCTTCTTTTTGTTTCCCTTTGATCGTATTTCATATTGGACATCAAGTTGCCCTTCGTTCAAACCTGTTTGTACACTACGTACATATTCTGAGCCCATCTTCAATACCTCATCCCAGCTCAGACCTTTATCAGATTGAAGGGCTTCCTGGATATTTTCCGGGAATCGGTCCAAATCAGTTCTCTCCGTCATATGGATGCGCTTCGTGTAATTCATTTTCATGGCCGCTGGCAACATCGATTGATACGCAGAATGAAGAAAACATAAAGTGTTATCAGCAATCCATTTTCCAAGGTCAATCAATTCTTCATTTATGACCGGAGAAGGGTCGACAACATCTTCAATTTTCTTCAATCGTTTATGCTCTGATGATTCCTTCAAACTGATTACGAATCCTGTCAGTTTTCTGGGTCCAAAAGGCACAACGACCCGTATGCCGATTTGAACCGCACTTGCAAGATCATCAGGGATTCGATAGTCGAACGTCCGGTCCGTACCAATTGCTGGAACATCGACAATTACCCCAGCAATCATCCTTTATTCAACCCTTTCATGAATCGGAGGGATTCTTCCAGCACCATCTCTGCAACTTGTTTTTTGGATACTAAGGCACTTTTGCGTTCATATCCATCCTTGCCATAAATAAAAACCTGATTCGTATCTCCTTCGAATCCTGATCCTTTTTGAGAAACATCATTCGCAACAATCAGGTCTAAGTTCTTTCTTTCTAACTTATCTTTCGCGTAACGCTCAACATCATCCGTTTCAGCAGCGAAACCGACTAATATTTGCCTTGTCTTGTACCGGCCAAGTTCCTTCAAAATATCCTTTGTTCTTTCCATCTCAACCGACAAGTCTCCCCCGCTCTTTTTCACTTTCGAATCATAAGTGAGTTTCGGGCGATAGTCAGCAACTGCTGCTGATTTGATCACTAGGTCTGCATCAGCATAATGAGCCATTACAGCTTCAAACATTTCTTCAGCTGTCTCCACCGGAATAACCTCTACTCCGAATGGGGGCTTAAGCACCGAAGGACCGCTGACAAGCGTTACCTTTGCACCAAGTGAAGCGGCTGCTTCTGCTAAGGCGTAGCCCATCTTCCCAGTTGAACGGTTGGAAAAAAACCTCACTGGATCGATATGTTCTCTAGTTGGCCCCGCTGTGATAAGCACATGTTTATTCAGTAAAACTTGATGATCCGCTTCCTTGAAAAACGCACTGATTGCTTCAAGGATTTCAACCGGCTCTGCAAGTCTTCCTTTACCAACATAACCACATGCTAATAACCCTTCCCCTGGTTCTATGAAACGGCATCCGAAGTCAGCCAGTTTTTCCATATTCGAAAAGACTGCCGGATGTTCATACATATGGACATTCATGGCAGGAGCGATCATTATTGGCGCTGTCGTTGCTAACAATGTCGTAGAGATCATATCATCTGCAATCCCGTTTGCCAGTTTACCAATGCTGTTTGCTGTCGCAGGTGCAATGACGACCAGATCGGCCCAATCAGCCAAATCGATATGAGCTACACCGGATGGGTCTTTTTCATCAAACGTATCATGATATACAGGATTTCTAGAAAGTGTTTGGAAGGTTAATGGTGTAACGAATTCCATCGCAGACTTTGTCATCATCACCTTGACCTCATACCCAGCTTGTCTGATTTGACTCGTCAGGGCCGCAGCTTTGAATACCGCTATCCCTCCGGTCACGCATAGCAAAATGTTTTTATTGCTAGACACTGAAACCATCCCCTACTACTTTTTGTATACATAATATTTTTACGGTTAATACATTTCCTTGAAAGGCATTATTCTCAATTGTTATTTAAGCTAAATTCACGCCCTTTCCGCGGGTGAACCGCGAGCCTCCTCACGAGTTCCTCGTTGTGGAGTCTCGCCTGGCTCGCTTTTCCCGCAGGAGTGTCGCGAATTTCGCTTAAAGAAAGTTAAAAATTATTAACCTACCTTATGATTTAACATAGATAAGTGTAAAAAAGGGCCTACCCATAAGAAAAGTGTCAGGCGTCTCCCGGCAACAAATTGAATCAAGATGTTGGTTCAACGGAGTACGTCAGACACTTATGGGTCAACCCCTTTATCCTTCTAGCTTGGTAATATCATAACTTAGTTTTCCATCGATGATTTCTTCTAAAGCCACACCCACGAATTTACTTGATTTCGGATCATCAATCATCGGCTCGGATGCCTGTTGGATCATTCGCGCTCTTTTAGCTGAAACTGTCACCAGTGTGTATTTGGAATCTATTTTCTCCATCAAAGAATCGATTGAAGGATATAACATTTACTCAACCTCCAGTAATCTCAAGTATTGTTGTTTAATTCTTTCTTTCTTGCAATGTTCCGCAATTGCAATCGATTTAATACGATCACATGCTGCCTGTATTTCATCATTTTCCACAACATAATCATAATGATCCATCATTTCTAGTTCTTCCTTAGCAACGGACATTCGATTATTGATCAATTCTTCTGTTTCCGTCCCTCGGCCTACGATTCGATTTCGAAGTTCAGCAAGGCTTGGAGGAACAAGGAAAATGAACACGCCTTCGGGTACCAGTTTTCGCACCTGCAAAGCACCTTGCACTTCAATTTCAAGCAGAACATCTTTACCGGAAGCCAACGTTTGCTCTACATAATGCAAAGGAGTCCCGTAGTAATTCCCCACATATTCTGCCCATTCAAGAAGTTCATTCTGTTCAATCATTTTTTCAAATTCATCTCGGGATTTAAAGAAGTAATCGACCCCATCCTGCTCACCTTCACGAGGTTTACGGGTAGTGACGGAAATCGAAAATTCAAGCCCATTCCATTGTTGACGCAATGCTCGGTTCACTGTTCCTTTTCCAACTCCGGAGGGACCAGATAAAACGAACAAAATTCCTCTCTCATTCTTCATATTAACCTTTACACCTCAGTCACTCTCTATTCTTCTGTCAAATCCTCTTTGTTTAGTAATCTCTGAGCTACCGTTTCGGGTTGTACAGCAGAAAGAATAACATGATCACTGTCAGTGATGATCACGGCGCGTGTCCTTCTTCCATAAGTCGCATCTATCAATTTATGCTGTGTCCTTGAATCTGTTATGATTCGCTTGATAGGAGCAGACTCTGGACTTACGATCGAAATGATCCGATTTGCCGAAACAATATTTCCAAATCCAATGTTGATCAATTTAATGTTCATTTGTTACCTCCTGGCTATCTATATCTAGCGTATCCAAGTTTCTTAACGTACAACCCTCTAGATCATACCTTATTCAATGTTTTGTACTTGTTCTTTGATTTTTTCTATTTCACTCTTTAATTGTACAACATTTTTATTAATTGAATAATCATTTCCTTTTGACCCGATCGTGTTGCTTTCACGATTCATCTCCTGGACGAGGAAATCCAATTTTCTTCCCACAGGTTCAGATTCCTCTAAAATGTCTCTGAATTGGCTGAGATGACTTTTCAAACGGATCAATTCTTCATCAATGCTGCATTTATCAGCAAATATCGCAACTTCAGTCAGGATACGATCTTCATCTAATTCGACCGTTCCATCATTGATGCTCTTGATCCTTTTATAAAGACGTTCTTTATACGCCTCTTGAACATCTGGTGCAAAGGATTCTACTTCGTTGAGGATTTTTTCAATCACAGTTAGCCGTTGATTGAGATCTTCTCTCAAATGTTTTCCTTCCTCAGCTCTCATTTCGCTCAATTTAGAAGCGGCTTTTTCTACAGATTCAAGTATCTTTTCTGCAAATTCATCGGATACATTCTCTTTTTCGTGAATAGAAACGATATCTGGAAATGTTAGGAGTTGCTGGTAACGGATCGGATCCTGAACATTGTATCGTTCATTGGCACGTTCATGTGCAGCAACATATTGATCCATCAATCCCCAATCCACAGTCAATTCGCGTTCAACACCCGTTTCACCTTCAATGGTGATCCACACATCAGCCTTACCCCGTTTTATGTATCGTGTGACACAACGCTTGACCTTATCCTCAATGATCGTCAGCTGTCTCGGCATCCGAACATGAACCTCAGTAAAACGGTGGTTCACGGATCTGATCTCTGTAGTGATTGTGTATTCATCATGCTCAATGCATGCTCTTCCAAAACCCGTCATACTTTTAATCACATTATCACATCCATTGTACTATTCTATACAATTTTACAACAGTGGACAAGAATATGAAAGATTTATAGTTGCTAATTCCTTTTAAAGCAGAAATACGATAAAGAAAAATGGAAGCCCCCTCAACGACATGAACGTAATTGTACAGGATGTACTGACTTCGACGTTCACCACTAGACCACGAACTTATATTCATCCTTGTAGTTTTTCGCCGAATTATCGCAGGCGCAGGACGTGGTGGTATTTAGTCGAAGATCATTATTATACTCGAAGATCATTAATCGTTTCGGGGTCTCGCCTGGCTCACTTTTCCCGCAGGGGTGGTCGCGAATTTCGCTTAAAAATCAACAAAGACATTTAAAAGAGCCCAATCATAAAAATAGAGGTAGTCTAATAAGTGCCGAGCATAGGGAAAACCTCGGGCCTCCTATCTGAAACAGTTGAGGAGAGACAACTAACGGACACCAGAACTCTTATTTCGTTAAAATCTTAGTAAAACAGCTTTATTGTTCACAAATAATGGCTCTGGTGTCCGTTAAATTCTGAAATACCGCATTTTTGTCCTAAATAACGGCTCTGGTGTCCGTTACGATTTCAAGGAAAATCCAAAAAGGCTGACCCAAACATTGAAGAAAAAAATGTTTTGGGCAGCCTCTTTCAAATCATTATTAGGCTTGCTTGATTGGCTGGCCTTTGTACTTTTTCTTATTGAACAGGTGTGACCCTGCAAGTGCGAAGGTTGGTAATGCCGCCATACCGAGGACTAATAGACATTCCCTTATCGTAAGACTTGTAGTATGGAAGATTGGCTGCAAAGGCGGATAATATATGACTACAGCAAGGAGTGCGACTGACGAGATGACTGCCCATACAAGATATATATTTCCGAATGGATTACGATGGAATACAGAACGCTCACTTCTGCAATCGAACACATGGATCAACTGTGCCATTACAAGCGTTGAAAATGCAATCGTCTGTGCTCTGACTAGATTTTCCGGATTTTCAAAATAGGCAATACAGAAGGCGATGGTTGTGACGATCCCGATTAAAAACCCACGGCTGATGATTTTCCAGCCAAGCCCTCGTGAAAACACACCTTCTTTCGTAGATCTCGGCGCTCTTTTCATGACATTTTCTTCAGCGCTATCCACACCCAATGCCATTGCAGGCAAACCATCCGTCACTAGATTCACCCAGAGGATTTGGATTGGGACGAGGGGTAATGGTAATGCAAGCAGCATCGCAAACAACATCACCAAAATTTCCCCAACATTGGATGCAAGCAAGTAACGTATGAACTTCCGTATATTCTCATAAATGTTCCGGCCTTCTTCAATAGCAGATTTGATCGTTGCAAAGTTATCATCGGATAGGACAAGAGAAGAAGCTTCTCTGGCGACATCCGTCCCTGATTCACCCATCGCAATTCCGATATTCGCAGCTTTGATAGCAGGCGCATCATTAACACCGTCACCGGTCATCGCCACCACATGTCCTCTATTTTGAAGCGCTTTGACGATTTTCAATTTATGTTCAGGAGATACCCTTGCAAAGACATAAACATCATCCACGACATCCTCAAGCTCTTCAACAGTCAGTGCCGCCAATGTCTTCCCTTCCATTACTTTTCCATGATCGGGTAGCATGTTCAGCTCTCTGGCAATTGCTTTTGCTGTGACGATATGATCCCCGGTAATCATGACTGTCTTGATTCCTGCCAGCTGACAGTCATTGATTGATTCAATTGCTTCAGGTCGAGGTGGATCGATCATCCCTTGTAATCCGATGAATGTCAGATTCGATTCCGCCTCGAAAGCAGTGCTCACTCTTTCTCCCTTCTTCAAAGGACGGTAAGCGACTGCAATCGTCCTCAGAGCACGGCTTCCCATCCTATCGACAGCCTGATGTACGCCGTTTTTCCTCGAATCGTCCAAATATGCTTGCCGATTATTCCATAAGATGTTATCACATCTAGATAACACAACGTCTGGAGCCCCTTTTGTCACGATATATTCCTGATTATCTGAGGTACGGACAAGAACACTCATCATCTTTCTATCCGAATCAAATGGGTACTCATCTTGGATCTGATATGCTCCATGAAGCGTTTCTTTACTCAAGCCTGCTTTTTGACCTGCTATGAGCAAAGCTATTTCAGTGGGGTCTCCATTTATCTGATAACCATTTTTCCCTTTTCTATCTGAAAATTTGATTGTAGCGTTATTACAGAGCACTCCAAAGGTTAAGAGCTGTTTCAAAGCCGGAAATTTTTCGATCTCTACAGATTGATCTCCATTTATAAAGTCTCCTGTCAACTCAAAGCCTGTTCCTGTCACCTGCCAGGTCTTGCCGCTGCTCCAAATATCCGTGACTGTCATTTTATTCTGAGTGAGGGTACCTGTCTTATCCGAACAAATGACCGTTGCACAGCCTAATGTTTCGACTGAAGGGAGCTTTCGGACGATTGCTCGCCGTCGGATCATTTTCTGTACACCTAGAGCGAGTGCGATCGTCACAATGGCAGGCAAGCCTTCTGGAATGGCGGCAACCGCTAGTGAGACTCCAGCAAGAAACATCGTATACACATCATGCCCCTGGATGACTCCGACTACGACGACAAGGGCAGTCAGTAACAATGCGACGAGGATCAAGATCTTACCGAGCTGCTCAAGCCGGCGCTGCAATGGGGTCTGTAATCCTTCTTCGCTCTTCAGGAGGTGGGCGATCTTCCCCATTTCTGTACTCATACCCGTACCGACTACGATTCCGGTTCCTTTTCCATTGGAGACGAGAGTGCCCATGAAGCACATATTCTCTTGATCCCCAGGTTCATGATCACCTTGTAAGCTGGCTGTCCCATTTTTTTGTGATGGCAAAGATTCTCCTGTCAGAGCTGATTCTTCAACTGACAATGACTTGGCATCGATCAACCTTACATCTGCACCAATCCTGTCCCCTGCAGAGAAGCGGATGACATCCCCTATGACAACCTCACGAGAAGGAATTGTAATCCAATCCTTATCACGTAATACCTGGACTTTCGGACTTGAAAGCTGTTTTAATGCTTGCAATGATCGTTCGGCTTTCCGTTCTTGCAAGAAACCCAGGATTCCATTTACGAAAACGATGAGCATGATCGTGATGGCGTCCATATACTCTCCAAGAATCCCAGAGATCAATGTTGCAATCAATAACACTAAGACCATGAAATCCTTGAATTGTGCTAAGAAAACGATAATGGCAGACATTCGTTCTTCTTGTTGCAATTCATTGGGGCCGTCCTTCGTAAATCGTTTCTTAGCTTCTTTTACGGTCAATCCTGTTGTAGTGCTTGTCTGAAGTTTTTCTTCAATTTCTGAAGTTGAGAACGTATACCATTTCATTCTTCCACCCCGTTTAAACCTTCTTATACAAGCCATCTATATTCAGGATTGTCCCAAAAAATGCTATAATGGAACGGGAATTTGTATGTATGCTTATGAAAAAGGAATAAAGTTCTAGATTCGAAGATCGTTAAAACGTTACCGTACAGGTATCAATTTATTGGAGTGAAATATTATGTCTTTCGACGGTATTATGACAAGAGCCATTACACACGAACTTACCGAAAACCTAACACAAGGAAAAATAACCAAAATCTATCAACCTTTCCCGACAGAGTTGATCTTTGTCATACGCTCAAAAGGTAAATCTAGACGAGTGCTATTATCTGCAAATGCAAGTTTTCCGAGGATACATATCACTGAACAGCAATATGAAAATCCTAAAGTACCTCCGATGTTTTGTATGTTACTTCGTAAACATCTTGAAGGCGGGGTCATAGATCGGATTGAACAAACTGGACTGGAGCGGATCGTCACTTTCCATATTGCTTCAAGAAATGAAATTGGAGACATTACTGAGAAACTGTTGATCGTTGAGATCATGGGAAGACATAGTAACATCTCACTAGTTGATGCTGATACGAATGTGATACTTGACTGTGTGAAGCATATCCCGCCCACTCAAAACAGACACCGGACCATGCTTCCAGGCAGTCCCTACATTTTCCCTCCAGCACAAAATAAAGTTAACCCACTAAAGGCAGATGAAGATTCATTCATCCGCAGACTGGATTTCAACAGCGGGAAACTTGACCGGCAAATTGTTCAGAATTTCGAAGGGATCTCTCCACTGGTTGCAAAGGAAATCATTGCAAGATCAAAATTAGGTGACCGCAGTTCCTTAGCTTCTTCCTTTTCAAAAGTGATGGAAGATGTAAAAAACCATATTTATCAACCGATAATGCTTGTTACAGATAATAAAGAATATTATTCAGTCATCGAATTATCCCACCTAAAGGGAGAGGTGACTCGCTTTCATACAATCAGCAGCCTTTTGGATCGTTACTTTTTCGGAAAAGCAGAAAGAGATCGTGTCAAACAACAGGCAACCGATCTAGAGAAATTCCTGAGAAATGAACTCAAAAAGAACGAACAGAAATTGCCGAAGTTGAAAGAAACCTTATCAAACTCTGAAAAAGCGGAATCATTCAAGCTTTATGGGGAGCTGATCACTGCAAATATCTATCAGCTGAGCCGTGGAATGAAAGAAGCAGAATTGCCGAATTATTATGATGAGAATGGCGGCACAGTCACAATACCATTGGACAATCAAAAAACCCCTTCGGAAAATGCACAGCATTACTTCAAGCGGTATAATAAATTAAAAAATTCGATTCAATATGTCCATGAACAGATTCACGAGACGAATAACGAAATCAAGTACCTTGAATCTTTATTACAACAGTTGGACTCAGCTTCTGCAAGCGATGTAGAGGAAATTCGCGAAGAGTTGGAAGAAGGTCATTACTTAAAGAAAAAGAGCAAATCCAAACAAAAGAAAAATCATAAACCAGCTATTGAGCATTACCGTTCTACAACCGATGTGGGTATTTGGGTCGGAAAAAACAACAAACAGAATGATTATTTGACAAACAAGTTTGCTAATGCGAACGATGTGTGGCTTCATACGAAAGATATTCCAGGTTCACACGTCGTCATCCGAAGCAACAATCCTGATGAAACAACCCTGCAGCAAGCTGCGAATATTGCAGCTTATTTCAGTAAAGCGAAACACTCGGGTTCCGTCCCGGTCGATTACACATTTATCAAATATGTAAAAAAACCGAGCGGTGCAAAACCAGGTTTTGTAACCTATGATAATCAAAAAACCATTTACGTCACTCCTGACGAGGATCTGGTCTATCAATTGCTGCAACGACGCAGATGAATGAAAATAGACCCCTTTCTGCATGATGAGAATTTTCAAAAGCTTTAGGTAAAAGGTTTAATTTTCTTAAGAGTAGTGAATTATACAATTAAGAAATTAAACTCACATAAGTTTCAGTAAAATTCGAAATCAGAAAGGAAGTTATTTATGCTACGAACTATCTTAATGATCATTGGAGCAATCGTCGTCATCAGTTTCATCGTCAATTGGTTATTCTGATCTCAACTCTGTCATCATACTAAATTAATGCAACACGAAAGGGCAGCCTGAAAAGGACTGCCCTTCTTTTATGTAGGCTGTTTTCGCAAACTTTGTTGCTGTTGATTTTCGCTCCAGGATGCTCGCTTTCCGCGGGGCGTGCGGTGAGCCTTGCGACCTCAGGAGTCTCCTTTTCAAGGAAGCATTTGTGCTCCTGCGTCTACAAGAAAGTCCTGTCGAAGCGAGCTTCCTCGTCGCATGCCTTGCGAGGAGATTATTCTGGTAGTAGGCACGCTGAGCCCGCAGGACAAGGAAAGCTTCGGAAGCGTTACATCGCGCGAAGAAAATGCGATTTTCATTTTCGAGGAGTCTCGCACCTTGCTCTCCAATCAACTTGCACAAGGTGAGTTTTTAAAAATGACTCAAAAGCAACAATCTTTTAGAACAGAGCCTTTATGTATTTGGATAAGTATCCTGAAGGAACTTCACAGATTGGTTGATCAGCTCCTTAAGCACCTCATCATCAATGTCTGCCATTTTGTTTATGTACACGCAAGCCTTCCCTGTTGTATGCTTTCCAAAATCCTTCAACAGTTCGTCACGCTTTGGATCCCCAGGGGCAAAATACAAGCTTATTTTTGCTTTTCGTGGTGAGAATCCGACTAGGGGTGCGTCCCCCTCATGCCCTGATTCATATTTGTAATGATAAGAACCAAATCCGATAATGCTTGGTCCCCACATTTTTGCCTTGAAACCAGTCGTTTCTGTGAAGATGTCCAGTAATTTATAGGCGTCCTCGCGCTTTTTAGGGTTATCGACATTTTCTATGAATTCGATAACGCTGTTGTCATTTTCCTTTGTTTTCAATTCGTACATTCGACCTCTCCTTTTCAGTATAAATTCGTATTGCTATTACATTACTTACTACAGCAATCACGAATTTCCTTCAAGAAGAGTTTAATGAAGTATTCACTTTTACACCAAAAATGAATAGGTATGATCAAATTCTTGCGGTTGTAATCACTGCGAGACCATCCAATACTTCTTGATGGATTACTTTTGTTGCACCCAAGCGAGTCAGCAAGTCCGTCAATTCTTGTGAAGTATATCGATGCCTGCGAGTCGACACATTCGACCATTTCAATAAAGTTGTCTGTTCGAATCCGGTGATACCATTCTTTTTATTATAATCGAATGCGTTCATCTGATTCATTTTCTTGCTTGGATTCAACATTGTAATTGTTCCACCAGGACTTGTCACCCTGATCAGTTCTTTCAGCCCTTTTTCTGGTTCTGGGAGAAGAAACATCACACATGTGGAGAGCGAGACTTGAAATGTATTATCTTCAAAAGGCAGTTCATAAGCATCGCCAATCAAAAACGTCGACTTAGCAGCACGGTTATGTAAGAAAAAGTTCTGTTTGCTCGCTTTTAACATTTCTGAAGAAAGATCGACTCCCGTCACATGCTCTGCTTCCTCTATCCCACGTAATAAAAGGCGGCCGGTTCCACAACCTACGTCCAATACGTGAGCACCTTCCCAGCTTCCTGATTGGATTTTCAACTTATCATGAATCGAACTCAACCAGCTTGTCCTTGCCATCCCGTCAAAAAAAGAAACAAGCTGATCAAAGTCCTCACCTTCCATTTTCCTCAACAGACTTCACTCCAGATCGATTTTATTTTGAAGCCACGTTCGACCAGGATTCAGGATTATTACACCACTCATTCAACTGGTTGATCGAGTCGTTTGAAATGTCCCCTTCTTCTGCGGCTACATGTACTAATGTACTAAAATCAGAGAGGGTTTGCACGTCCAATGATCGAGCTGCAAATGCCTCTTTCCCTTTTTGCAATTCATAGGTGAAAATTGCCGCGCATCCAAGAACACGAGCTCCATCCTCTTCTAAAGCATCCACTGCGTTGAGGACACTGCCTCCTGTAGAAATCAAATCTTCAATCACAACGACATTGGAACCTTCAGAGAGCTTCCCTTCAATCCGCTTACCTTTACCGTGTGCTTTTGCCTTGGATCGGACATACACCATCGGAAGATTCATCCGATCAGCAACCAATGCAGCATGGGGAATGCCTGCTGTTGCCGTTCCTGCGATGACTTCAACATCTGGATAATACTTTTTAATCAATTCAACAAATGCATCAGCGATCTTGGAACGGATTTCAGGATGAGAAATGATCAGACGGTTATCACAATAGATAGGTGATTTCATTCCGGAAGACCATGTAAATGGCTCTTTCGGACTTAACGTTACTGCTTCTATGCCTAGTAGATACTTAGCTACCTGGTGTTTCATAAGTAATCCCCCATTCATTTTCGATTTTTCGGTATGTTTGAAGTGGATCAGCAGATGTCGTGACCGTTCGGCCGATGACGATGAAATCACTCCCTAGCTCTCTCGCACGAGCAGGAGTCGCTACCCGTTTCTGATCATTTTTCTGATCCGAGAACAAACGGATTCCCGGTGTGACCGTTAAAAATGATTTGCCGCATTTTTCCTTGATGAGTGGTACTTCCAAAGGTGAGCACACCACACCGTCAAGACTAGCGTTTTGTACATTTTCAGCTAGTCCAATGACCGATTTCTCAATTGAACCAGGGATATTCAGCTCTTCATTCATCATTGTTGTGGAACTGCTTGTAAGTTGTGTGACAGCGACACATTTCGGACGTCCGCTTCGACTTCCTTCCACTAATCCTTCGATGGCACCGATCATCATTTCAGATCCGCCCATCGCATGGACGTTGACAAGATCGACATCAAGCTTCGCCAATCCCCTCATCGCTTTGCGTACTGTATTGGGGATATCATGCAGCTTCAAATCCAGGAAGATGGCGTGCCCTTGGTCCTTCAACATCCGGATCAGATCAGGTCCTTCTTGATAAAATAGTTCCATTCCGACTTTAACGAATAATTGCTCATCTTGAAATGAGTCAAGAAATGTCCGGACTTTTTCCTTCGATTCGAAATCTAACGCGATAATGATGGGCTGTAGCAAGACTTCCAGCTCCTTCCGACCAACTCATTGATATGTCCAATCTTCATTTCTGTCAATTTCTCTTCCAGCTCTGCAATGATTTCCGGGCAAATGAATGGGTTGACGAAATTAGCTGTCCCGACCGCCACTGCACTTGCGCCTGCTAAAAAGTACTCAAGGACATCATCAGCAGATGTCACCCCGCCCATACCGATGATCGGAATCGATACACGCTGGCTGACCTCATAAATCATCCTGATCGCTACTGGTTTGATTGCAGGGCCAGATAATCCACCGGTACGATTAGAAATGACAGGTTTTTCTGTCTTCAAGTCGATACGCATCCCGAGCAAGGTGTTGATCATTGCTAATCCATCGGCACCAGCTGCTTCGACGGCTTGAGCAATTTCAGCTATGTCCGTCACATTTGGAGAGAGTTTTACATAGACGGGTACTTCTGACACTTTCTTCACTGCTCTTGTCAGTTCTGCTGCAACCTCTGGATTAGTCCCAAATGAAATCCCGCCTTCTTTTACATTAGGGCACGAAATGTTCAACTCTAGTGCTGTCACATTCGGGGATTTGGAAACGGTCCGGGCAACAGTAACATAATCTTCTGTGGTAGTTCCTGCGACATTTGCAAGTATCGGGACATCATAGTCCGCTAAAAAAGGCAACTCTTCAGAAACCACTTTTTCAAGACCTGGGTTCTGTAAACCGATTGCGTTCAGCATACCACCAGGCGTTTCAGCTACCCGTGGAGTCGGATTCCCAAAACGAGGTTCATCTGTTGTCGCTTTAATGACGATTGCCCCCAACTGGCTCAAGTCATACAGCTTCGAAAACTCTCTTCCGAACCCGAAGCACCCGGAAGCGGGCATGATTGGATTTTTCATCGTTAAACCAGGCAATTGAATATCGAATTTACTCACAGTTGAATCACCCCTTGTGGAAACACTGGTCCATCCGAACAAACTTTTCGATATGCGTGACCAGTCGGATCATCCTTTACATTACACACGCAAGCAAAACAAGCTCCGATGCCGCAGCCCATCCTCTCTTCAAGTGAGAAGTAGGCACGCCGTGGATTCATTTGCTCCTCGACCGCTTTCAACATTGGGGTCGGTCCGCATGAATAAAGCACGTCATACGATGGTTGTGCTTGTTTAATATAATCTGTTACAAATCCCTGATATCCTAGTGTTCCATCAATTGTCGTGACCGCGGTTCTCCCAAGTTGTTCGAATTCGTCAACATAAAAGGCATCCTTGTTCGAAGCAAAGCCAAGGACATGGATTACACGGATGTTACGTTCCACCAGCTTCTTGGAGAGATAATAGAGGGGAGGAACCCCTATGCCACCCCCTACTAGCAATGCCGTTTCGCCTTCCTGAACAGCATCTAAAGGGAAACCATTTCCTAATGGTCCCAATACATCCAATTGGTCTCCCTTTCTTTTTTTCGCCAATAGCTGAGTACCCTCCCCCTCTGCGCGATATAAAATTGTACAATGCTTGCGGTCAAGGTCAACATCGCAGATACTGATCGGTCTTCTGAGCAGCGGCATATACTGCTCACCGACTCTGATATGCAAGAACTGTCCGGGATCTACCATCTCAGAAACCATTTCACCTTCAAAGGTCAACACATAGATCTTGTCCGCGATTCGTTCCTGGTGGATGACTTTGGTCAACTCTTTCCTCAAGCAAGTACACCTGCCTTTCTCTTTTCAAAGGATGGCATTTGATTAGCTGAAAAGGTCATTGACTCGACTACATTCAAAATTGCTTTTACCGTATCGAAAGAAGTCAAGCAGACAGCTCCATTTTCAACGGCTTCTCTTCGAATCCTGAAACCGTCTCTTGCAGGCTGTTTCCCTTTCGTCAACGTATTGACCACAAACTGTACTTCTCCTTGCTGGATCCGGTCAAGCAAACTTGGGCTGCCCTCTTGGATCTTATTGACGACGGTGACCGGGATTTTGTGCTCTCTGATGAAGTTTGCAGTACCTTCTGTAGCAAGGATCTGATAACCGATATCATAGAAACGCTGGACGAGTGATAATCCTTCCTCTTTGTCTTTATCCGCAATCGTGAACAATACGGAGCCGAATGTTGGAATCTTCATGCCAGAAGCGATCAAGCCTTTATACAGTGCTTTTTCCAGCGTACGGTCACGTCCCATTACTTCACCTGTCGATTTCATTTCAGGCCCGAGCGTGATATCTACACGGCGTAACTTCGCAAATGAAAAGACAGGAACCTTGACGAAAACATCCGCAGGCTCAGGGTGATAGCCTGTTTCATATCCTAGTTGTACCAAGCTCTCTCCCAAAATCGCCTTTGTTGCTAGGTTCGCCATCGGGACGCCCGTGATTTTACTTAGGAACGGTACTGTCCTGCTTGATCTAGGATTCACTTCAAGCACGTATAGCTCATCTTTACATATGACATATTGGATGTTCAGCAATCCGACGATTTTCAAGCCTCTAGCAAGCTTGGTCGTACATTCGATGATCTGTTCTTTCATTTGTTCTGAAATGGTTTGCGACGGATATACGGCGATTGAATCTCCTGAATGAACCCCTGCTCGTTCGATGTGTTCCATGATCCCAGGGATGTAGACTGTCTCACCATCTGAAATAGCATCGACTTCAATCTCTTTCCCGAATAGATAGCGGTCGATCAAAACCGGATGTTCTGGATTGATTTTCACTGCGTTTTCCATATATTGAAGGAGTTCATTTTCTTGATAGACGATTTCCATCGCTCGTCCCCCAAGTACATATGACGGTCTGACTAATACGGGATAACCGATGTCTTTCGCGATCTGAACTGCCCCTTCTACAGATGTCGCTGTTTTCCCAGGAGGCTGCGGGATATCAAGATTCTGCAACGTTCGCTCAAATTTATCACGGTCTTCAGCTCGATCCATATCTTCCAGGCTTGTTCCGAGTATTTCCACCCCTCTTTTGCTCAGCTCGGATGCAAGATTGATAGCTGTTTGCCCACCGAATTGGACGACAACTCCGAGCGGATTTTCCTGACGGACCACATGCATGACATCTTCAACCGTCAATGGCTCGAAATAAAGCTTGTCAGAAGTACTGAAGTCAGTGGAGACAGTTTCAGGGTTGTTGTTGATGATGATCGCTTCATATCCTGCCTCTTGGATCGCCCAAACAGTATGGACCGTAGCATAGTCGAATTCGATTCCTTGCCCGATTCTGATAGGCCCGGATCCTAAAACTAAAACACTCTTTTTCTTGCTTTCCTCAACTTCATTTTCCTGACCATATGTTCCGTAGTAATAAGGCGTAGCCGAATCGAACTCCGCCGCACATGTATCCACCATCTTATAGATTGGCATCAACTGATTCTCTTCTCGCTTTTGGTACACTTCAAGTTCCGTCATATCCCAAAGCTTTGCAATTGTTTTGTCAGAGAATCCTCTATGTTTTGCCATCTTCAATAGTTCAAAATCATTGGGGTTTGCTGTCAATGCTTTTTCAATCTCGGTGATGTACTTCAACTTAGATAAAAAGAATGGATCGATTTTCGTCCACTCGTTGATGGACTCGATTGGTACATCAGAACGAAGTGCTTCTGTGACATTATAAATCCTTTGGTCATCCGTTTTCTTAAGGATCTCCTTCCAGTCCGTCACAGTGGCTGGATCGGTCGAACTATGCAGATGATAGATGTCTGTCTCGAGTGAACGAACTGCCTTAAGCAATGATTCCTCAAAATTCCTTCCGATCGCCATGACTTCACCAGTGGCTTTCATCTGTGTACCCAATGTACGGTTCGCTGCCTCGAATTTGTCGAACGGCCATCTCGGGATTTTAGTGACGACATAATCCAGTGCAGGTTCGAAAGAGGCATACGTTCTTCCAGTGACTGGGTTTTTCAGTTCATCCAGCGAATAACCGACAGCAATCTTCGCTGCTAACTTTGCAATCGGGTAGCCCGTCGCTTTAGAAGCGAGGGCGGATGATCGACTGACACGCGGGTTCACTTCGATGATGTAATAATCCGAGCTGTGCGGGTCAAGAGCGAGTTGAACATTACATCCGCCCTCGATTTCAAGTGCCCGGATGATTTTCAAACTTGCATTCCGAAGCATCTGATATTCACGATCGCTGAGTGTTTGACTCGGAGCCACGACGAATGAATCTCCTGTATGAACACCTACTGGATCGATATTCTCCATATTACATACGACAATTGCGCCGTCGTTTCCATCTCTCATGACCTCATATTCGATTTCCTTGTAACCTGCAATACTTTTTTCCAGTAACACTTGGGAAACAGGGCTGTATTTCAATCCGCTCGATACGAATTCATTCAATTCAGCTTCATTACTGGCAATCCCTCCTCCAGTACCTCCGAGGGTGTATGCCGGTCTGATGATCACTGGGTAGCCGATTTTCTTGACGAATTCTTTAGCTTCAGGAAGAGAACGGATGATTTCGCTTTCCGGAATCGGTTCATTCAATTCATTCATCAATGTTCTGAATAGATCCCGGTCTTCAGCTTGTTGGATTGAATGCAAATTCGTTCCAAGCAGCTCTACCCCATATTCTTCTAAAATACCTGCATCATGAAGTTCAACTGCAAGGTTCAATCCGGTTTGGCCCCCTAATGTTGCAAGAACGCCATCAGGTTTTTCTTTACGTATGATCCTGCTGACAAAATCGACAGTCAGTGGTTCGATGTATACTTTATCTGCCATTGTCGTATCGGTCATGATCGTCGCAGGATTCGAATTCACAAGTATGACTTCGTATCCTTCTTCTTTCAACGCCTGACAAGCCTGTGTTCCCGCATAATCAAATTCTGCTGCCTGACCGATCACGATCGGTCCAGAACCGATGACAAGGATTTTTTCAATATCTATACGTTTTGGCATACTTGATTCCCCGCTTTCTTCGATGTCTGCATCATAGAAATGAATTGTTCAAACAAATCATTCGAGTCATTCGGACCTGGTGAGGCTTCTGGGTGGAACTGAACACTGAACGCCGGTTGGGAATTATGGCGATATCCTTCGATCGTTTCATCGTTGATTGCGACATGTGTGACAATCAGATCCGTTTCTTCAATACCGGTTGGGTCGACTGTGTAGCCGTGGTTTTGTGAAGTTATCATGACCTTTCCTGTCTCCAGATCCTTCACAGGGTGATTGACACCCCGATGTCCGAATTTCATTTTGATGGTCTTTACACCACATGCTAGTCCGAGTAACTGATGTCCAAGGCAAATTCCGAAGACAGGGACTTTTCCAAGGATATTCTTGACCATTTCGATCGCCTCCGGCACATCTGTCGGATCCCCAGGACCATTGCTGAGCATCACCCCGTCAGGTTGCAGCCTCAGGATTTCATCTGCACTTATGTTATAAGGAACGACAGTGACATTACATCCACGCTCAATCAATTCTCTTAAGATACCTCGCTTCGCTCCGAAATCCACCAGGACGACACGCTTCCCTCTGCCAGGAAGAGTGTATGGCGTATGCGTAGAAACCTTCTTTACCTGATCTCTCGGTAAAGACTTCCGAGCCAGTTCCTCCGTAACGTGACCGACATCCGCATCCATTGCAGCAATTTTTCCCTTCAACGTTCCGTGTATGCGGATTTTACGTGTCAATGCCCGGGTATCTATATCTGTTATTCCAGGTATGTCTTTTACTTTCAATAGCTCATCGAATGTACTTGTCGATTGCCAATGATTTGGTTCAATCGCTGCTTCGCTTACGATTATTCCTGCAGCGGCGGGATCGATTGATTCGAAGTCTTCATGGTTGATGCCGTAATTTCCGATCAAAGGATATGTGAACGTGATAATTTGGTCACAATAAGATGGATCAGAAAGCGTTTCTTGATAACCTGTCATTCCAGTGGTGAAAACAACTTCTCCAACAGACTCACGCAAACTCCCAATTCCAATGCCTTCAAAGGTACTTCCATCTTCCAAAATCAATTGTCGTTTCATGGTGTGAACACACTCCCGTTCTTATATGCTATTTTTCCTGCGACTAATGTGAGGACCGGCCAGCCGTTACAAATTCGATCTTTAAATGGTGTGTTTCTTCCTTTCGACGCAAAGTTTTCAACAAGTATCGGACTTTCATGATCCAAATCGAGGACGACAAGATCTGCTGGTGCTCCCTCTTCAATTCGTCCGTATGGTAAACCGAAACTTTTTGAAGGCTCCCTCGTCATCCGACTGATCAGGAAGTCGAGGTCACATATACCAGGTTTCACTAAATACGTGTACAATAGCGGGAACGCAGTTTCTAAGCCGACGATTCCGAATGGAGCCCGTTCGATGCCGACAGACTTTTCCTCCTCCGTATGCGGGGCATGGTCGGTTGCAATGAAATCGATTGTTCCATCCAGCAGCCCTTCAATCAATGCGTCACGATCTTCTTCCCCACGAAGAGGCGGGTTCATTTTGAAATGAGGTGATTGATCCACGATGTCATTTTCACATAGTAATAGATGATGAGGGGTCACTTCAGCCGTCACATTAATTCCGGCTTTCTTTGCATCGCGCACGACCCGGACAGACTCTTTCGTACTGATATGGCATACGTGATAGTGGACCCCTGCCGCTTCTGCAAGAAGGACATCTCTTGCAATTTGTACACTTTCACACACAGATGGGATACCATCCAGACCGTTCGCTTTAGAATATTCTCCCTCATGGACACAGCCGTTATGGATGAGTGAATTTTCCTCACAATGAGCGACGATCGCCATATCCAGTGCAGCTGCTCGTTGCATCGCCTGCAGCATTTTATCTGCGTTTTGTATCCCGACGCCATCATCGGTAAAAGCGAATGCGCCTTCTTCCTTCAATGTTTCAAAATCGACAAGTTCTTCTCCAATCTGGCGGACTGTAATTGAAGCATAAGGGAGGACCCTAGTGCTCGCTGTTTCTTTAATCCGTTTCTGTAAATTCATCATCGTGGTTTGGGTGTCTGGGACAGGACGTGTATTTGGCATAGCTGCAATTGTAGTGAATCCGCCTCTGGCGGCAGCTTTCGTCCCCGTCTCAATCGTCTCTTTATGCTCTCCACCAGGTTCTCGCAGATGTACATGCAAATCCACAAAACCAGGTGCCAAAAGTTGGCCATCGACATCGATGGTCTTATGCTCTTCCTCATCGATATTTGGACGGATTTCTTGAATTTTCGAATCGATGATCAATACATCTTGCAATTTTCGGCTATCCTTATTCCACACACGAGCGTTTTTAAGTAAGATTCCCATAGCTTACTTCCTCCTCTATTTGTAATGCCCAGTGCAGGGCGGCCATCCGTATTGCTACTCCGTTCGTCATCTGCTTGAAGATTCTTGAACGAGTACCTTCAACCAGTTCATCCGCAATTTCCACTCCTCTATTTACCGGCGCTGGATGCAGGATGATACTTTGATCTTTCATCAGCGTTTCTCTTTCGATCGTCAAACCGTATTGACTATGGTACTCCTCTTTGGATAAGTCCATCATTTGCTCATGTCGTTCGTGCTGGATCCTCAGCATCATCACAACATCTGCTTCTGCAACTGCTTGATCCATCGGCACATACTTTCCGTTTGGAAGATCATAATCAAACCATTGTTCCGGTCCTGAGAAGATGACCTTAGCGCCCATTTTCGAAAGCAAGGTTGCATTGGATCGTGCTACACGACTATGTCTCAAGTCACCGATGATCGCGACTGTCAAGCCTTGTAAGACGATGAATTCCTGTCGGATCGTGAGTAAATCCAACAACGATTGTGTTGGATGATTCCCGCATCCATCCCCAGCGTTCAGAATCGGAATCGTTATATCTTTAAGTTCTTCGTAAAAGTGATCCTGAGGATGGCGGATGACAACCGCATTCGCTCCGATTGCTTCAAGCGTCCGGACTGTGTCATATAATGACTCACCCTTCAATACACTCGAAAACTGCGATTCGAAATCCAATACTTGCAGACCCAGCCTCTTTTCCGCTACTTCAAAACTGAACTTCGTACGCGTACTCGGTTCATAAAATAAATTCCCCACAAATTTCGGTTCACTCTGACTTACACCTTTGAAGTCTTTGTCTACATAGTATTGAGCCCTATGTAGAATTTCATCGATCGCACTCGTTTGTAAAGCGTCGATTGTAAGTAGATGATTCACCCAAAACACGCTCCTTAACTCTTTATATATTGGCTTCAGCAAAAAACTTCAGGATTTATCAAAGCCATATTCTAAAAAAAACACGCCTTATTCATTGTTAAAGGCGTGTTGGAAGGGATGCTCCAAGTGAAGACATTTATTGTCTTTTACCCTAGGGAGCAATCCCTCACACCCACCCTTTTGAGTCTCACGGGACTAAGTTTAAAAGATGGTCATTCTCATGCTACAGAGTCATTTTGAGTTGTCTTGGTTTCATTGATTTCAGAGAAAATCTTAGAATTATGAACGTCCTTATCCCTTCCCGGTATGACCAGGTTGAGGATGATTCCTGTTATAGTAGCCAATGCCATGCTTGCGACCTGGAACTCTTCTGTCACTTCAATGGTTGCTCCTCCAACACCGAGGACGAGTATGACAGACGAAATGACAAGATTCCGTTTATCCCCAAGATCCACATTGTTATCGATCAGCATTCTCAATCCTGAGGATGCGATGATACCGAATAATAGGATAGAGACGCCTCCCATGACAGGTGCAGGGATGGTGCCGATCAAGGCTGAAATTTTCCCGACGAATCCGAACATGATTGCCAGGACTGCCGCCCCCCCTACCACAAATACACTGAATACTCTTGTGATTGCTAGTACGCCAATGTTTTCTCCGTATGTTGTATTTGGAGGTCCACCTAAGAATGAAGCAATTATCGTAGCCACGCCATCACCCAGAATCGAGCGATGAAGACCGGGCTTTTCGATGAAGTTTTTCCCCACGACTTTACTTAGGACCATCTGATCCCCGATATGCTCTGTGATCGTCACTGCTGCAATCGGTACCATGATCAGTGCGATCTGCCAGGAGAAGGATGGTGTGTAGGTGACGAATGGTACCATCAAGTCAGGCATTTGGATCCATTGAGCTTCACGAACTGGTGCAAGATCGATCAATCCAATGAAGTATGAGTATGCATAACCGCCGAAAATTCCTACCAGAACAGGAATCAGACTGAAAAATCCTCTCAGAAAAACCGCGGTTACAATCGTGATTCCAAGTGTCACAAGCGCTGCTGAAAAATGGATCAGGCTATACTCTTTCGGATCAGACCCAGGAACGTACATCGCCATATCAATCGCAGTCGTCGCAAGACCTAGTCCAATGACGATGATGACAGGACCTACCACAATCGGTGGAAAGATCTGCAGCAGCCACTTGATACCCAGGCTACGGATTAACAATGCAACGATTCCGTAAACAAGACCCGCTAAGAAGCTCCCGACCATGACTGCTTCTAATCCACCGAGAGACTTGGCTAAAAGGATCGGCATGATGAAAGCGAATGATGAGCCGAGATAGGCAGGAATCTTGCCTTTTGTTATGATCAGATACGCCAACGTACCCAGTCCGCTTGAAATGAGAGCGACTGAAGGACTCAATCCTACTAAGAATGGGACGAGGATCGTCGCTCCGAACATCGCAAACAAATGCTGTATACTCAATGTCAGCCATTTACCTGGCTTTGGTATTTCTCGAATTCCAACAGATTCTTGCTGTTTCATTTTTACATCCTCCTCATGGTATGAGGCCCATAAAAAACCTCTCTGCAGGCGCAAAGAGGTTGGATGAAATGCGGAGCAAGGTACAGTTCTCCCTTTGTCTAACCGCTCATTTCATTCCCCTTTGCCAGCCTCACGGGACTGACTTAAAAGGGCCATTTTTAGTTTTTTTGTATGATCACTTGCTCTACTTCATCAACTTCTGTCAAATCGACACTGATGATTTCTTCTTTTGATGTTGGTACATTTTTGCCGACATAATCTGGACGTATTGGGAGTTCACGGTGTCCACGATCAATCAGGACAGCAAGCTGTATTTGGGACGGTCTCCCCAAATCCATGAGTGCATCCATCGCGGCTCTTACTGTGCGGCCTGTATACAAGACATCGTCGACTAAAATCACTGTTTTATTGGTGACATCAATCGGGATATCAGTTCCTTTTAGCATCGGTTCGTCATTATCTGTCTTTTTCGTGAGATCATCCCGGTACAAGGTGATGTCGATTTCCCCTTTACTTACCTTTTCACCTTCGATTTGTTCAATCCGGTCACTCAGCCTTTCAGCCAAGTAAACGCCTCTCGTTTTGATACCGACAAGAACAAGGTTTTCTGTTCCTTTGTTCCGTTCTAAAATCTCATGGGCAATTCGTGTTAGTGCTCGTTTGATCGCTTGTTGATCGAGCAGTACAGTTTGCTCCATTCCCACACCCCCAGTTTTCGTGAACCTTATGACCCGGTAAGGTTAGTTGTATTTTTGTCTGGCTCTGTTTTTGATGATTTCTACTACGAAATTCACTCTCTTTCCGCGGGCGATCCGCAAGCCTCCTCCCGTGTTCCTCGCTCCGGGGTCTCACTTGGCTTGCTTTTCCTGCAGGAGTGTCGCAAATTTCGCTTCAAATCAACAAATTCCTTTAACAGAACTTTTTCATTAAAAAACCTCTCACCGCAATGGGTGAGAGGGTATAGTTGTACCTGAAAGCATCAAGAAGACACTTTTCTCCTGATACCTAACCGTTTACCTTCTCAGCCTCACGGGACTGATCTTAAAGGTTCTTATTTCATTGTTGAACTGATTATCTCAAAGCGACCTCTGCCTGTCAAGCTTAATTTCGACGAAGTTCATCCAAAAGCTTCTGCATGTCATCTGGAAGTTCAGATGTGAACTCCATATTCTTTTCAGTCTTTGGATGGACGAAGCCCAACGTTTTCGCATGCAAGGCCTGACCATCAATCGGAAGCGTCTTCTTTGGTCCATATTTCGGATCCCCTGCTACCGGAAAATCGATATAATTCATATGGACACGGATTTGATGGGTCCGTCCAGTTTCTAAAATACATTCCACAAACGTATAACGGCTGAATCGTTCAAGTACATTGAAATGTGTGACAGCGTCCTTGCTGTTCGTATCCGTCACCGTCATTTTTTGCCGATCATGCTTATCTCTTCCGATTGGTGCATCGATCGTCCCTTTGTTATGAGGGATGACGCCATGCACAATCGTTTCATATTTACGAGTTGTCGTTTTTGCTTTCATCTGAGCGCCTAAATGTTTATGAGCCGTATCATTTTTTGCGACAACCAATAGACCTGAAGTATCTTTATCAATCCGGTGTACGATGCCAGGGCGGAGAACGCCGTTTATACCTGAAAGATCTTTGCAATGAGCCATCAGACCGTTCACGAGAGTACCTGTCAAGTGTCCAGGAGCAGGGTGCACGACCATACCTCTTGGTTTATTGACGACAAGCAAATCTTCATCTTCGTAAACAATATCAAGAGACATTTCTTCTGGTACCACTTCAAGCTCAACTGGATCAGGAATATCGATGACGATTTCATCACCATCTTGGCATTTATAATTCGCTTTGACCGATTCCCCATTCACTTTCACTCGGTTTTCTTTGATCCATTGCTGGACTTGTGACCGTGATGTATCTTCATGTTGAGTAGAAATGATTTTATCTACCCGTTCACGTATATGATCTTCAGTCACCTTTATATAAACTTGCTCCATGTTTTAATTCTCCTTCTGTGTTCTGCTTTCCAGTAAAAAGGCAAGCGCAATCATTCCGACACCAATCACAAGCGAGGAATCCGCAATATTGAAAATCGGAAAATCATAGTTGATGATGTAAAAGTCGAGAAAATCTACGACTTCCCCTCGAAATAGGCGATCGAGGAAATTACCGATCGCGCCTCCAAGAATAAGACCTAATGATGTACTTAACAAAACATTCCCTTTTGCTTCAGTATGTAGATAATAGATTACAGCTATGATGACGATGATTGTGACGATGATAAAGAGCCACATCTGTCCTTGTAATATACCGAAAGCCGCTCCCCGGTTCCGATGCGAATGCAGATAGAAGAACTCATTGATGATCGTAATTTGTTCCCCCAACTCCATCCTTGTGACAATGAGCCATTTCGTAATTTGATCAACTATCAATACAAAAATCGCTAGAGCATAATAGCGCATGTTTACCCCACCTTCGTTTCTACCCGTTAAATTTTAGCATATCGAAGGTGCTTTCACAACGAGATTTCTTATATGTCAACCTTCATCATTTGAAGATTGAAAAAAGAACAGCCTTCAGCTTAAGGCTGTTCATCCTCTAATTGATCCTGTTCGTTTATGAATTCATCGTATTCCACATTACGTTCAAAATTCACGTTATCAGCCCCTCTGTAGCCTTCGATATCTGTTGAAACGAATTGTTCATATTCTTCCACATACTCGGTATTGTCTTCTTCATCTACAATCGAAGAGCCTTCATATGTCATGCTATTCTCGTTGAAGGAGGCGACTTCGTAATAAACATTGGGCTGGTTGAATTCATTATCATCATGCTCTGAATAATACTTGTCTTCCATTTCAGTAAGTGCCTCTTCTTCAACCGGTCTGTCTTTGGATATCTCCTGGTTGGGCGAAGCATCTTTAACTGTCCTTGAAGTAGGAAGTGCTTCTAGTCTTTCCATAGGGATCTCTTTTCCAGTCGCTTCACAAATTCCATATGTCCCTTCTTCCATCTGATTCAATGAGTACTCGATATCCGACAGTTCTTCCTTCAGATGCCCGTTCAATGCGATGTCTTTTTCACGCTCAAAAAGTTCCGTACCCGAGTCAGCTGGGTGGTTGTCATATTGAGAAAGCTCGCCTGATGAAGTATCACTGGCAAAGCCACGATTTAAACCGTAATGGTCATTCTGTTCAAATTCATGCAATATCTCTTGTTTCCTTTGTTCGAGTTGTCTTTTCAGATGTTCATATTTCATGACGAAACTTCCTTCCTATTGCATAGTAATTATAGTTTGACCAGAGTCTTACATTTTACAACAGGAAGTTTGCATTAAATGGTGGATCCTTCATAGAGCACTTACAACCCATTTTTGCGTTCTAAGTGTCTTATAAAACCTTTATGAAGTACTTACAACCCTTTTTTTTATTCAAAGCGTCTTATGAAGCCTTCATGAAGCACTTTTACGAGTTCTGAGGGTGCGATAGCGAGAAAGAACTTAAGATCAAGCATTCAGAAGGCGGTTCTGAGGGTGTGAGGAGGAGAGAAGAAACAAGATCAAGCACTCAAAAGGCGGTTCTAAGGGTCTGATGTGGAGAGAAGAAACAAGATCAAGCACTCAGAAAAGGATCCTTAGAGTACACTTAAACTTGCGGATCAACCGCTGAAAAGGCGTGATTTTACCAACAAAAAAAGAAAGCCTGCTCTTATTTTAAATCAGAGCTGGCCATCATTCTTTTTATTGATAATTCTCTGTAACCACAGTGGCACAGCGTGCACAAAGGGCAGGATGTTCTTCATTTTGACCGACAGTCGGCGTTACAGTCCAGCAGCGTTCACAAGTTTCTCCTTCTGCTGCTTTTACAACAACCCCTAACAGATCATATACATCAGCATGTTCAGGAGCTTGACCTTTATCTCCTGCTACAGCTGCATGTGATACGATGAAGAATTTATCCAGATCACCCGCATTGATCAATAGCTCTTTTGCTTTTGCATTCGGGTAGAGCTCGATGGATGCTGCAAGTGACTTACCGATTTCTTTTTTGTTACGTGCATTTTCTAATGCTTTCAATACTTCATCACGGATATCCAGCATTTGATCCCATTTCTTCAACATTTCCTCAGCATTCTGATACTTGTTGGCTTCAGGAATCATCGTAAGCTGTACGCTTTCTTCCTTTTCCCCTGGGATGTACTGCCACACTTCATCTGCTGTATGAGGGATGATCGGCGTGACAAGTTGTGTAAGAGCGACAACACTGTCATACAAGACAGTCTGCATTGAACGACGTTTATGATCATCCTCAGCTTCGATATACAACGTATCCTTCGCCAAGTCAAGATAGAAAGAGCTCAATTCGATCGTACAGAAGTTATGGATCGCATTATATACAGATGAGAATTGATAATCATCATATGCATCCTTCACTCGTTCTACCAGCTGATTCATTTTGACCAGCATGTATTGATCAAGTTCGTTCATATCTTCATATGCTACACGATGCTTCGCTGGGTCGAATCCATTCAAGTTTCCGAGCATGAAGCGGAGCGTATTACGGATTTTACGATAAACTTCTGATACTTGTTTAAGGATATCATCCGAAACACGTACGTCTGCTTGGTAATCGACTGAAGAAACCCAAAGACGGATGATGTCTGCTCCAAGCTGCTTCATAACTTTCATCGGATCGATGACATTCCCGAGAGATTTACTCATTTTTTTTCCTTCACCATCGAGTACGAAACCATGCGTGATGATCGTTTTGTATGGTGATTTACCTGTGACGGCAACACTTGTTGATAAGGAAGAATTGAACCAACCTCGATATTGGTCTGTACCTTCAAGGTATACGTCAGCAGGGCGTTGTAATTCAGCACGTTCATTTAAAACACTTTGATGGGAAGAGCCGGAATCGAACCAGACATCCATGATATCCGTCTCTTTCGTAAATTCACCATTCGGACTATGCTCTGATTCGAAGCCTTCAGGAAGAAGATCCTTTGCATCCCATTCGAACCACACATTAGAGCCATGTTCGCGGAACAGGTTGGAAACATGTTCGATTGTTTCCGGTGTAATGATCGGTTCTCCATCTTCTCCATAAAAGACCGGAATCGGTACTCCCCACGCTCTTTGTCGCGAAATACACCAATCATCGCGATCCTTCACCATATTGTGTAGTCTTGTTTCGCCCCAATGAGGATACCATTTGACGTCCTTGATTTCTGAAAGGATCTGGTCCTTGATTTTATCAATAGAAGCAAACCATTGGTCAGTCACTCTGAAAATGATCGGTTTCTTCGTTCTCCAGTCATGTGGATAGGAGTGTGTGATGAATTCTAATTTCAGTAATGCGCCAGACACCTGTAACTTCTCTGTAATCGGTTTATTGGCATCATCGTAGAACATTCCCTCAAAGCCTGGTGCTTCTTCAGTCATAACCCCTTTATCATCGACAGGGCAAAGGATGCCGAGTCCGTAACGTTTTCCAACTTTAAAGTCATCTTCCCCGTGTCCTGGAGCAGTGTGGACACAACCAGTACCTGAATCGGTGGTAACATGGTCACTCAGCATCATCAACGAATCCCGGTCATAAAAAGGATGCTGCGCAACAACCTGATCAAGCTCCGTGCCTTTTAACTGCTTCAATACATTTGGAGACTCCCATTCCAATACCTCTGCCAATTCGTCAAGTAGATCTTCTGCGACGAGATATTTTTCCCCGCCAGTTTCAACGACAACATAATTGTAATCCGGATGAACGGCAATACCCAGGTTAGCAGGAATCGTCCAAGGGGTAGTCGTCCAGATGATTACAGATACATCTTCATCGACAACACCTTTACCGTCCTTGATTTTAAATCCGACATAAATGGAAGGGGAACGTTTATCCTTATACTCGATCTCCGCTTCCGCAAAAGCTGATTCAGATGAAGGGGACCAGTAGACCGGTTTTTTCCCTTTATAGATCAAGCCTCTGTTTGCCATTTCCCCAAAGACTTTGATCTGTTCGGCTTCGTATTCTTTATTCAACGTGATATATGGATTATTCCAATCGCCGCGCACCCCAAGACGTTTGAACTGTGCTTTTTGCAATTCAACCTGCTCAAGTGCATATTTCGCACACATTTTGCGGAATTCAGCGATCGTATGTTTCTTGCGATCTACTTTCTTTTTCTTAGCTAGCGCAGTTTCGATCGGCAGTCCATGTGTATCCCAACCAGGAACATATGGTGCGTTGAAACCGTTCATTGATTTGTATCGTACGATGATATCTTTCAGGACTTTATTTTCTGCGTGTCCGAGATGGATATTATCGTTAGCATATGGAGGTCCGTCGTGCAAAATGAATTTGGGCTGATCTTTCGTTTTCTCTAGCACTTTTTCATAAATCTTCTGTTCTTCCCAGTTCTCCTGAATGTTCGGTTCCTTGTTCGGAAGACCGCCACGCATCGGGAAATCAGTTTTTGGCATTAATAACGTATCTTTGTAATTCATATATCCAACCTGCCTTTCAAAAGGTTCTTTTTCTTAAGATTTGATCATGATAGTTGATTTCTTTAAAATCAACAAAGAAGTTCAACAAAGCCTTTTCATAATCTCCATCACTGAGCAAGCGTTCACTTTAACTGATGAAAATAGTTGATACTCTCATAAGTATAAAAAAAACTTGGCAAAGACACGCTTAAACGAAGGCTGAGCCACAGTTGCACTTATACTGAAGAAAGTATTTATACTTTCATTAAGTATAAAAAAACCTTCTCATCCCAGATAGGGACGAGAAGGTTGACTCGCGGTACCACCCTAATAGCTGTATGTACATTGTTGATACAAGCCACTTAGCATCCTTAACGCGGATGAAACGCCAGTGCTTACTGAAATTCAGCACGGAACTCCGGGGTGATTTTCCTTACAGACTCTTTATCGGGCTCACACCATTCCCGATTCGCTTAGAAAGATAACTGATTGTACTGTCCCCATCTCAGTAGGAATATGCTCCTGTCATCAAAGTATACCGAATTTAAAATTACTACGTCAAGTTATGTTTGCTTTTTCTGACTCTGATTCCTCAAGTTGATGCTGTTCATTCTCATCTTCAGGAGGCATCAGATGATCCCAATCTTCGTTCTTCAACATTTCCAGCTGTGCTTCTATCAGCATACGGAAACGGGTACGATAAACGGAAGATTGCTTCTTCAATTCTTCAATATCGAGCATTATTTTTCTAGACTTAGACAATGCTTCATTAATGATTCGATCAGCATTCTTCTCTGCTTCTTTTACAATCAAACGGGCTTCTTTATTTGCGTTACGCTTTACTTCCTCACCCGTTTCTTGTGCAACGACGATTGACTTATTCAGTGTTTCTTCAATGTTCGTAAAATAGGAAAGCTTCTCTTCCATTTTCGCTAACTGTTCCTGTAGGTCTTTCTTTTCACGAATGACCCCTTCATAATCTTTGATAACCTGATCTAAAAATTCGTTTACTTCATCTTCATCATATCCTCGAAACCCACGATTAAACTCTTTATTATGAATATCCAATGGTGTTAAAGGCATGACGCCACCCCCGTATCGATGTCTTTACTTTCTTTCATTTTCGACATAATCAATGACAAATCCTTCTCTTATTTGGAATTTTTTGTACCAAATGTTACTTTCCACTTTCCTTTTTTGCTCTTACCATCAACAGAAATGAGTTTCGCTCGGCCTAAACCTCGCACAGAAAGATGATCACCTTCCTCCAAAATGCTTGAAGGTTGCTCGACGATTTTCCAATTCAACTTTACCTTTTTGTTCGTTATGTAAGGTACTACCTTTGACCGTGATAGACGAAATACTTCCGACAACACAACATCCAACCTCAACGAACTTACCGTGCTCGATGCTGTATTCCATTCATCAGGTTTTCCGATCAATTTTTCAGGAGAGATGATCTTGGCACTTACAGATGTCTTCCCTACCGAATTGAAGTTCAAACGGACATAATCAGCAACCTCACTGGCGATGATGAGTTGGAATTTGGATTCACCCATCAAAATATCACCGAACTTCTTCCGTTTCAGACCTAAGTTCATTAGAGCACCGAGAACATCTGAATGATGTAATGTAACGAATTTTGATGGATAATTCGCTTCAAGACATTCTATTTCAAAATCTTCGTCTTGAGGTTCATAATAAATGGGGTACAACAAGGCTCTTGAACGTTCTATACCTTGGTACCCCTTCCAAATTTGAAAATGGACTTCATCATTTGATCCAAGAATGGATTTTATAATGTGCTGCTCTCGCGGATCCAGGAAATCCGTGACTTTTACCCGATATTGGTCAAGTACGATTTTTCGCCATTCCAATACTTGATCTATGAAAGGCTGTTCTTCTGGTCTGTAATGATCATATATCGACATTTCTGACACCTACAGGTAATCGAATAATGCACGGACACCGATTTCAGCGAAGAAAAGCGCAAACAATGCTGCAATCGGGGACAAATCAATCATTCCAAGTGGTGGGATGATTTTTCTGAATTGAGAGAGAAATGGTTCACAAATCGATCCTAAAAATTGACCGAATGACGATTCTCTCGCGTTCGGGACCCAGGACATGAAAATATAAATGATAATCAACCATCGGTAAGCTCCAATTGCAAATATTAGGATATCTTCTAGCATTCTCTATTACCACCCTTTTAAGCTTCTATTCTTCCCCAGTCATTTCAGATATTGCACCTGAAACGTCTACATTATCCGGGGTACACATGAATGTGTTTGGACCAAGTTTCTGTATATCTCCACCGATGGCATATACCGTGCCACTGAGAAAATCGACAATACGTTTCGCCTGATCGAGGGGAATTCTCTGTAGATTCATCACAACAGCTCTTCTGTTTTTTAACTGATCTGCGATTTCTTGTGCCTCCGAGTATGTCCTCGGTTCGATCAGGACCACTTTCACTTGTTGTTGAACACTTTGTAAACTGACGATATTCTGGCTTTTCTGATCTCGACGCGAGCGACTCATCGGTTCAACCTCTTCACCTTCAGATTGTTCAACCTCATAAACTTCATCTTCATATAAATCTTCATCAAATGCAAAAAAATTCTTCAACCTTGATTTAATTCCCATGGAGAGCCCTCCTCAAAATTCTTTTCCAACTAGCGATGTACCGATACGTACAAAGGTAGCGCCTTCTTCTACGGCAATCTTATAGTCATTTGACATTCCCATGGATAGCTCAGTGCAAGGTGCGTGGGAAAGGCCTAATGCTTGTACTTCTTCTTTCAGAACCCGCATCGTACGAAAAATATTCCGCAGCCTTTCTTCATCAGATATGAATGGAGCCATCGTCATTAAACCTACTACTTCAACATTTTCATATTTTGCAACATTTTTGATGAATGCAACAACTTCTTCGGGATCCAAACCATGCTTCGACTCTTCCCCTGAAGCATTCACCTGGGCAAAACATTTGATCTTGCGGTTAGTTCTCTTGTTGATTTCCTTCACCAGTGACATACGGTCTAAGGAGTGAATATAATCGACCTGATCAATAATCGATTTGACTTTACGGGATTGTAGAGTACCTATGAAATGCCATTGGACATCTCCACTGACGTGTTCATATTTATGTAAAAAGCCTCCATCTCGATTCTCACCAAGATGTTTGATTCCAGCTTCAACCGCTTTTTGAGTCGTTTCGACACTGACATATTTCGTCACTGCAATGATCGATACCTTTTCAGGATCTCGATTTGTTTTCTGGCAAGCTTCTGCTATGTCGTCTTTGATCATTTGTAAGTTATTTGAAATAGTCAATCGTACTTTGAGCACCTCCTATTGCTCCACCATGATGAAACCTAACATTCTTCCAGTTGTTCCATTCTCTTTTCGATGTGAAAAAAATCGGTCTACGTTGCAACTTGTGCAAAGTTTCGTCAAATGAACATTCTTTTCAGGAACGCCTGCTTTCATAAGAAGCTGTTTATTCAATCGTTGAAGATCCAATTGGTACTTAGAATTTCCCTTCGCAGTATAAGGTCTAGGATCCTCATCATCTAAAGAGTCATCAACTTGAGTGATGACATGCTTGTCAACCTCATAACAACATCCCTGAATAGACGGTCCTACAAAGACATGGATTGAATCGACAGCTACCTCTTCGTTAGTAACCCATGTTCCAACCATCTTAGCGGCAATACCTTTCACTGAACCTTTCCACCCAGCATGTGCAACACCAACGATATCGGATTCTTCTGACAAGAAAAAAACCGGTACACAATCGGCGTAGGCTAAGGCAAGGACAAGGCCACTTTCCCTTGTATATAATCCATCCATCCCTATGATTCCCGATTCAAGGGATTTTGAACCCTTGCCCTTGTCAGTTTGTTCAACTTTACAAATGTCGCTTCCATGGACTTGGTCAGCAAACACCCACTGCTCCAACTGAGTGTCGATAGCTTCCGCCAGACGCCTTCTGTTATCGATGACGTCGTGATCTACATCTTTTACGTGCAAGCCTAAATTCAAAGATTGAAATGGTCCTTGACTCACTCCGCCATGCCTTGTTGAAAAGCCTGCCGTCACCTTATTAGTGGTGAAATTCCGCAGTTCTTTAATTTTGTAATACATCTCATGTCCAAGTGTAAAAGGATCCGACATTGTCAACCCTCCAACAATTATCGTGTGTATTGCTGTCGATATCATGATTAGCTCTTCTTATTTTATCACAAGTTGTTGAATAGTTGGAGAATACGTTGTTCATTTAATTCTTCGAAGAATGTTGGAAGCCTTGCGGAGCCAATTCATTGCCTGATTGGTCTTCGAACCTTACTAGAATGACGTCTTTTCCAATTTTGACAATATCCCTCCACGGTATGATGATATCATTTTCTTTACGCATGAACCCCATCATCCTCCCTGCCCCCGGGATAACGATCGCTTCGATTTTTCCGGAATTCAAATTGATTTCAAGGTCCGCTATATGACCAAGTTTTCGTCCGTTCGATACATTGACAACATCCTTGACCTGGAACTCGGAAATTTTTATCACAATAATCGCCCCTGACTTATGTTTTTGATTTGTGCTTTGTCAAACTTAATTGGTGATATCTGCGAAGCTCTGGCAAATACAGAATGGTTCCTCGAAAAAGCAACTATTTTTCCTACAACAATGCCTTTGTATATACAGCGTAATGTCGTACAAACAACGCTTCTCTATAAAATATATGACAAGTGGATATAAAATGAACAAAAAAAGAAGCCGACTTGTATATGATCGGCTTCACTTGCTATTCAACTACTTTGGATGCTTTTGTTCATTTGGTTGATTGCTGCTTTTTCCAGACGAGAAACTTGTGCTTGAGATATTCCGATTTCGTCCGCTACTTCCATTTGGGTTTTACCCTGGAAAAACCTCATCGTCAAAATCAACTTTTCCCTTTGATTCAATCTCGTCATCGCTTCGCGCAGTGCAATTTCCTCAATCCACTGATAATCTTTCTGTTTGTCATCACTGATCTGATCCATGACATAGATCGGTTCGCCACCGTCATTATAGATCGGTTCAAACAATGAAACAGGATCTTGAATCGCATCGAGGGCAAAAACGACTTCTTCTTTTGTAACTCCTAGTTCACGGGCAATTTCCGTCGGGTTCGGCTCGCGGGATTCCTTACTGACAATCTTATCACGGACTTGTAAAGCTTTATAAGCGATATCACGCAAGGATCTCGAAACACGTATCGGATTGTTGTCACGTAAGTACCTTCTAATTTCACCGATGATCATCGGTACCGCATAGGTTGAGAATTTGACATTTTGACCTAAATCGAAATTATCGATTGATTTCATCAAGCCGATACAACCGACTTGAAATAAGTCATCGACATATTCTCCCCGATTGTTGAATCGTTGGATTACACTAAGGACCAACCTTAGATTCCCATTCACAAGTTTTTCTCTTGCTGACAAATCTCCATTCTGCATTTCTTTGAATAAAACTCTCATTTCAGGGTTTTTCAAAACTGGAAGCTTAGATGTATCTACTCCACAAATTTCTACCTTATTTCGTGTCATATCTTCCCCTCCAATTGGGAGTTACTGTCAAATTAAAGTATCTCCTGAGGAGGAAAATTTATGCACAAGCTTAAAAATTATCGATCCGCAATTCGATGTATTCTCTACAAATGATTGTCATTACAAGGGTTATCTTTTTTTTAGAATTTTAACAGCCAAAAAGAAAGAACTTACCGGTGACATCGATAAGTTCTTTCTTTTTGGCTGTTTTCGCAAACTTTGTTGCTCTTGCACTTAAAGAAAGTATAAAATACTTTCTTCAGTATAAGGGCAACTAAGGCTCGACCTACAAAAGGCTTGGTCTCGCCAAGTTTTCTTTAAAAGTCGTTGATTTCCGTTCCAGGATTCTCGCTTTCCGCGGGGCGTGCGGTGAGCCCACTCGTTGCCTTGCGACCTCAGGAGTCTCCTTTTCTAGGAAGCATTTGTGCTCCTGCGTCTACAAGAAAGTCCTGTCGAAGCGAGCTTCCTCGTCGCATGCCTTGCGAGGAGATTATTCAGGTAGTAGGCACGCTGATCCCGCAGGACAAGGAAAGCTTCGGCAACGTTCCATCGCACGAAGAAAATGCGATTTTCATTTTCGAGGAGTCTCGCAACTTGCTCTCCAATCAACTTGCACAAGATGTTTTTTTAAAAATGACTCAAAAACAACAATCTTTTAGAAAAGAACCTTCTTATTTTCACATCATCTTATTGAATTCTTTTTGCAGCCTTTTTATGATACGTTTCTCCAATCTGGATATATATGATTGCGAAATTCCTAACAAATCCGCTACATCCTTTTGGGTTTTCTCTTCTCCACCCGCAAGACCGAATCTTAACTCCATGATTTGCTTTTCTCTTGGTGACAAGGTGTAAAGGGCTTTGACCAACAACTTACGATCTACATTTGCTTCGATATCCCTTGTGATGATATCTTCTTCTGTCCCCAAGACATCAGAGAGCAATAATTCATTACCATCCCAATCGACATTCAAAGGTTCATCAAATGAAACTTCAGAACGTGTCTTGTTATTACGTCGCAAGTACATTAATATCTCATTCTCGATGCATCTTGAAGCGTACGTTGCGAGTTTGATTTTCTTTTCAGGATTGAAGGTATTCACAGCTTTTATCAATCCGATCGTACCGATACTGATCAGATCCTCGATGTTGATCCCTGTGTTCTCGAATTTTCTCGCAATATAAACGACTAGACGCAGATTCCTTTCAATCAATACTGCTCGTGCTGCCTTGTCACCCTTTGGCAGCTTTTTCAGTAATAAGGCTTCTTCATCTTTCGATAGGGGTGATGGAAGGGCTTCGTTTCCGCCTATGTAGTAGATTTCTTCCGTCTTCACACCCAATTTGATCAAGAGTTTGTACCAGAACAACGTAAGTCGCAGTTTCAGCTTCCCCATTCAATATCCTCCCCCGTTAATTAATCGATATTTATGATGCGGTTGATGTCACTTTTGCATTTGATAACATCTTCGGATGAAGAATTGCGTTATACTCTCCTTCTCCCGAGATATTTGTAAAGGATAGTCCGACAATGACATTTGATGTTTCATATTTTTCACCATTATCCCAAATTCCAATAGAATCCGCCTTGAATCCTGTAAGAAATTGATTTGCGCTTCCGACAGCTCTATAAGGAATGATGCGCATTCGATCTTGCCAGGGATTCGGTTCATCTACCAATTCACCTATCGAGTCAAGGCTTTTTGCATGGTTGATGACTGCCGACGGAATCTGATCGGCAAAAACAGTCATATCCACTATCATGACAGGTTGTTTCGATATTGGATCATGCAACTGGTTCCCGCTATCTAAAAGCCCGACTCCTTTTAAGGTGAGAGAGTCTATTTTCAGTTCGAAATTCATAACTTGATCATAGCGAAGTTTTCTGACCTCGATATGGTCGACTCTTTTTTTTGTGAAATAGAGCATGATTGGAACCATTAAAATGACGAATAACCAACTGATGGGATCCCCCATTCCTGACGATTGTGTCTTGACAACTCCGTTCACGATTTTGGCATCAGTCTGTAAAAAGTAATGAAGTCCTAAAATGCCACCCCCTGTAATGAATGTTGAAAAATAGAACATGAATAAGCCTTGTACAAAATAACCAAAGCGCTTGTAACCGAATGTGGTGATGATGATGAAGACGGAATAGAAAAACTTGATGATTGGATGATAGATAATTGCGGTGTCTAAAAATAAAAACAATACATATAAAGAACCTAAAAATGCACCTACGGCCAACCTTTTCTTTGAGACTTCCCTTTTAAGGATCACCGAAGTCAACCACAATAGCAGAAAATCGATACAGAAATTCAGAAACCAAATGACATCCAGATATATTGCCATTGGGTGCTCCTTTCTCTGTAGAACTGTGCACTTAGTATAGCGTAAGGGGAATAAGATTGTCTGTCGGTTTATGTGGGGGGCAAGCGATTAATTTTGAAAGATTTAAGGAGTTTTTGTCGGTTGGATCTATAGTCCAACTAGAACCCTTATCAGCAGTAAGGATAGCAGAAAAGAAAATCCCTTTAAGCGAAATTCACGACACTCCTAAGGGGAACAAAGAGCTAAGCGAGACTCTGCAGTGGTACAGGTTACAGGTTAACGGACATCAGAGACGCTATTTGTACATATAACAGCTGATTTTTATGATTTTACACAAAATAAGGTTCCTGGTGTCCGTTATTTTTGTAAATCGGTTGATATTGAACTGAACAAGATATTTATCCATTCTTTAAGTCAAATTAAAAAACACCCCTTGGAGAGTTAGTCCAAGGGGTGTTCACTTTCATGACATCAATCTTCTAATACCGGATAGACGCCATTTTCATCGTGTATTTCCTTACCGGTGATCGGAGGATTGAAAACACAAACCATCCTCATGTTTGTCTTTGCCCGAAGGAGATGTTCGTCATTTTCATCCAGGGCATAAAGGGTGTCTTTCTCAATCGGCCACACTTTATTATCTTTCAGTGTTACTACTTCCCCTTCTCCTTCTATACAATAAACAGATTCCAAATGGTTTTGATACCAAATATGCGTTTCAGTACCCGCTTTGATGACTGTATCATGGACAGAATAGCCCATGTTATCATCTTTCAAAATCAATCTTCTGCTTACCCAGTTTCCACCCTCAATGGAATGTTCAGAATTGATTACATCTTCTAGTTTGACGACTTTCATGAATCTGCCTCCTTAGCTCTATCTACTCCTTAATTGTGTACTGGTTCTTTTACAAGATGCCTTACACTTGCTTCTATGATTTCAAACCCTTTTTCCAATCCTTCCATATCAATATTGATCGGTGGGAAGAGTTTAAACACTTCATCATTTGGTCCAGAGGTTTCCATAATCAACCCACGTTTGAATGCTTCTGCAGCAATTTCCTCAGAGAGACCTTCTTTCTTTGTTTCTACTCCGATCATCAATCCTCTTCCGCATACTTCTCCTTCGATTTCAGGATATTTATCCGTAAGGTTGATCAGGAATTCTTGAACTGTCCTTGCTTTTTCTTGAATCTTTTTCTCGAAGGTTTCATCTTCCCAATAATCAAGGGCAGCTGTTGCAGTTATGAAGGCATGGTTAAACCCTCGGAACGTACCGTTGTGTTCACCGGGTGTCCAAATATCGAGATCTGGACGAATCAGCGTAATTGCAAGCGGTAAACCATAACCACTTAGAGATTTTGACATACAGACGATATCTGGCTTTATGCCAGCAGGTTCGAAGCTGAAGAAGGTCCCTGTCCTGCCTACACCTGCTTGAACATCATCAATGATTAAAAGAATATCCCATTTCCTACAGATCTCTTCAATCCTTTTCATCCATTCGTAGCTGGCTGCATTGATTCCACCTTCACCTTGAACAGTTTCAAAGATCATTGCAGCCGGAGTTTCTACTCCACTTCCGTTATCCTCCAGGAACCGCTCCAAATAATCCAAGCTATCAGTACCGTTATCCACAAAGCTGTCAAATGGCATAGTCACCGTGTTTTGTAATGGGATTCCTGCCCCTTTCCGTTTGACAGCATTTCCGGTTACAGACAAAGAACCGATCGTCATTCCATGAAACCCATTTGTGAAACTGATAATATCAGTACGTCCGGTTACTTTCCTTGCTAATTTCAGTGCGCTTTCTACTGTATTGGTCCCCGTAGGACCAGGGAACATCATTTTATAATCATAGCCTCTAGGCTCTAATATGGTATCTTTGAATTTCTGGATAAAATTCCTTTTGGCTACAGAAGCCATATCAAGAGAATGGGTGATCCCATCTCCAGTAATGTATTCGATCAACGCCGATTTCATTTTTTCATCGTTATGACCGTAATTCAAGGCACCGGCACCAGAAAAGAAATCAATGTATTCTTTACCGTTTTCGTCCCACAATTTATATCCTTTTGCTTTATCGAAAACAACAGGGAAGCTTCTACAATAGCTGCGAACTTCAGATTCCAATTCCTCAAAAAGTTTCAAATCTGTACTATTATTATCCATCTTACATTCCTCCTTGATTCCAATTGGTATAAGTATTTGCTGTGATTAATGGTCATCGTTTAAAAGGACCGATTCGGAAATTAAGCTCCGATTCATGGTCATCAGAAGGGAAGAGATCATCCGCGAAACGTTCAGTTATTTCGCATTCAGTGTCTTGATGACGTGCAAAACCTTCAAATAAAGATCTAGATGCTTGATTAGATGGTGTTACTGTAGCTTCCAGGTAACGAACGTCGTTACAAATCGGTCGGTTGATCAATTCGGTAAGCATTTTCGATGCAATTCCTTTTCCTCTCTCATTCGGATCTACACCTATTTGCCAGACGAATACTACCTCAGGTTGCTCTGGCGGTATGAACGCTGTGACGAACCCTACTGTTTGATCATTTATCTTTGCAACGACGCACGTCTCTGAAAAGAACTCACTCATCATGATATACTTATATGATGAGTTTTGATCAAGACTTGTATCGTTGACGATTTGCCACATTGATTTCCCATCTTCTAATGCAGGTTTCGAAAAGATAATTTCATCTAAAGTTTGAACGGTTTCAGTGATCATATCAATTGTAATTCATTCTCCTTTCTGGCTATTTTGAAAATCGGGCATGTGCTTATATTATAAGTACCAGGTATAATCATCAAACCATTTTAATTGCTAATAACACCGGTTAATACCACTGAATCGCCCTGAGCGATAGTAAGGTGTGCTATATAAAGTTATTCTGTGGATTGGTAGATATTTCAGACATTCTTACGGAAAGGAAGTAAGTGGGGATGGAAGGACACAAGCTTAACATGAGAAATCATTTAACTATGTCTGTATTAATAAAGTAAAGTTAAAGTCTTACTTTGGTATTTAAGTTGTTAAGAAGCGAAAGTCAAGTGACCTTTCACCCTTCACTCCAGCCTTGCTTTTTGACAACTGGCTTTCAGCTTTTGCTATTCCAGGAGGTATGGGTGTAGATTTTCTTAGTATCACTTCGAGTTTTTCGATTTTTGGTGAGTAAAATTGATTTTTTGCGTCAAAAAATCACTCCTTTCTTAATTTTGTTAGTTTTTTGCTAGACGCACCTCCATTTTCCCTTTTTAATAAAGGCTGTTTTAGCAAACTTTGTTGCTCTTGCACTTAAAGAAAGTATAAAATACTTTCTTTAAATGTAAAAAAGCTGTCCCCAATATTGGAGACAGCTTCATGTTATAAAAATTTAGCGACGACGGTTTCGATTTCTTAGGAATGCAGGGATATCCAACGTATCATTGAAATCCGTCTGAGGGTTTGAATTTGAATTCCGTTGACCCTCTTGTTGTCTTGAAGGTTGCCCTTCTTCACGATTGCTTTGTTTCTGTGGAGAAGGTTGTTGACTAGTAGGCTGTTGATTATTCATTGTCTGTTTCGGTCGTTGCTGCTGTGGCTTCGCTTGTGGTTGTGTGTCGTCAAAACCTGTCGCAATGACTGTTACTAGAATTTCATCCTTCAAATCTTCATTAATGACGGAACCAAAGATCATGTTCACGTCTTCATCTGAAGCAGAAGATACGATATCTGCAGCTTCGTTCACTTCATAAAGGCTCAAGTTCGAACCACCAGTGATATTCATAAGAACACCTTTAGCTCCATCAATTGATGTTTCCAACAATGGACTGGAAATCGCTTTTTTAGCCGCATCTGTTGCACGGTTTTCCCCTGCTGCGACACCGATTCCCATCAAAGCAGATCCTTTAGAAGTCATGATCGTTTTCACGTCTGCAAAGTCCAAGTTGATCAAGCCAGGCACTGCAATCAAGTCAGAGATACCTTGTACACCTTGACGAAGTACATTATCCGCTTCACGGAATGCTTCAAGCATCGGTGTGTTTTTATCGACGATTTCCAATAATCGGTCGTTCGGGATTACAATCAATGTATCAACTTTTTCCTTCAGTGTTTCGATTCCACCTACTGCATGGGTTGAACGTTTACGCCCTTCAAAAGTGAATGGACGCGTAACGACTCCTACCGTCAATGCTCCGATTTCCTTTGCGATTTCAGCAATGACTGGAGCAGCACCCGTACCTGTTCCTCCGCCCATACCAGCAGTAACAAATACCATGTCCGCACCCTGCAGGACCTCTTCGATCTGTTCTTTGCTTTCTTCTGCAGCTTTTTTACCTATATCTGGATTAGCACCAGCACCTAGACCTCTTGTCAGCTTGGCACCGATCTGCATTTTCTTTTCTGCTCTTGAAAGATTCAAGGCTTGTGCATCCGTGTTTACTGCTATGAACTCAACACCTTGAACGTTGTTTTCGATCATTCGGTTGACAGCGTTACTACCACCGCCGCCTACACCAATTACTTTAATTTTTGCGAGTCCATCCATATTCATATCAAACTCTAGCATTTGCGATCCTCCTAATCTACTGATTTTCTCTTCACGAGGGATTATTCAAAGAAGGTTCCGAACCATTCCTTCATCTTGTTTTTGACACCAGGCTTATCTTTCTCTACCCGTTGTTCGGAATTCCTACGCTTTTTCGTTGGCTGCTCTTCAATGTGATGCTCTTCAGAAATAGAAGCAGCCACTTCTTTCCCCTGGATTTTAACGTTTTTGAATGTAAATTGTATCAATCCGACTCCTGTTGTATATTGTGCTTCTCGTACACCAATATAATCAGGCATGGAAATACGTACATTCTGATTTAATACTTCCCTTGCCAATTCTAATACACCCGGCATGGCTACGACTCCACCAGTCAGTACAAATCCTCCAGGGAGTTCATTGTAACCATTCCGATGAAGCTCTTCCATGACTAAACCGAAGATTTCTTCCATCCGTGGTTCGATGATATGAGCAAGTTCATATTGTGAAAATTGCTGTTCATTAGATGAACCAATCCTCGCCACTTCGAATAATTCTTCGTCAGATGCATGGTCAATAAAAGCATGTCCATGTTTAACCTTAACACGTTCAGCATCTTCTGTCGTGGTCCGAAAACCAATCGAGATATCTTTAGTAACAAAGTCTCCGCCGATCGGCAGTACTTTTGTGAACTGGATTGACCCTTGATCAAAAACTGTCAGTGTCGTGGAACCCGCCCCCATATCTACAAGAGCGACACCAAGGTTACGCTCATCCTTGTTCAGGGCTATTGTTCCAGCTGCCAATGGTTGAAGGCAGATATCAGCAACATCCAGACCAGCACGTTCAACACAACGGAGAACATTATGTAATATCGTTTTCGATCCTGTTATCAAAATACCTTCCATTTCCAGTCTAACGCCGATCATACCTCTAGGGTCATTGATTTCCCCAAGCCCATCAACAACAAACTCTCTTGGAATCACATCGATGATTTCCCTTTCTGGAGGTATGGACATTACTTGAGCTGCATCTATGACTCTTGTAATATCTTCATCACGTATTTCCCGGTCTTCACTTGATACTGCTACGACACCATGGCATGGTTGAAGTTGTACATGATTGCCAGTAATACCGACAATAACCGAATTGATCTGTACTCCTACCATTCTTTCGGCTTGTTCAACAGCTTTTTTTATCGAACGAACAGTTTCATCAATATCAACTATAGAACCTTTTTTGATTCCTTCTGATTTTGCATTCCCTACTCCAATGACATTAAAGGACTCATCAGACATTTCTCCAATGATTACTTTAATATTGGATGTACCGATGTCTAAGCTAATCATAACTTCGCTGCTGTTCATTCTTTGGCACCTCCTTCAAAATATCGACTCTTGCTTGATTGTTTGTTTTCATTTCAGGCTATCATTTTCATTCTTTCATAAGGTCTGCTTCGCTCTTATTGAGGTAAAGTGAATCTTCAAGCATAACAGGTTCTTATGAATACGCTTTTACTTATTTTCCTTGAATCCGACAATTTGGATTTAAAAAGCCGGATAAAAAAACGAAAATACCTGACTGATAAAATCCGTAATTAAGGAATGTATTCAACATCAAGCAAGCATTCCCTTTATTTTTTAAAAGTTTTTTACGTTAATTTCTTTCTGTTTGCTGAATTTTAGAGCTTTTAGTGAGGAGTAATCTACGGATCACTGCAATGTTGTTGAATAGTCTCACTCCAAAAGCAAAAATTGCAGCTAAATACAAGTCTACACCAAGATGGACACCTAGAAAAGCTAAACCTGCTGCAAGAAGAATATTAAAGAAAAAACCTGAGACAAATACTCTGTCGTCAAAGGTTTTTTGCAATTGAGCACGTATTCCACCAAACAAGGTGTCTAATGCTGCTAAAACCGCTATGGACAGATAGCTTGTATACTCTGGAGGCACCCGCAAATCGGACATGAACCCAAGAAGGAGGCCGATCAATAACCCTAATACAGGAAGCCACATATTACGTATCCTCCTTCTCTTTCATAAATTTTACACGCAGTTGTTGATTGTAGGGTGGTAAAGAAACTTCACCAACCAACTCTGATGATAATAGAAGGTTTTCACGGGCAAAATCTTCTCCAGATTGAGAAGTCAGCATTTCTGTGTGCAGTTTTCCTGGATCTCTGGTAAGGACTTTAACCTTGATAGGTATAGGAGAAATTGGCTTGTCATTTATGTAGGTCTTGCCATTGACTTCTCGAATCGGGGAGGTATTGATAATCCGCTCACCATCAATTGCTATTTCCTCTGCTCCATAACTGTTGAGTTCATTGATCAAACGCCTTAATAGCTCGGGATGAATGGAATAAGCAGCCTTGCCTACCAAATCCTCATCATTTAATAATGGTTCGATCGTTAATTCGATTCCTTGACCGCTAACTTCCGTTAAACCCGCATCTTTTTTCAGATCGGCAAGTGTCTCTTCCAAGGTTTCCAGCTGTCCGTCTTTATCAGAGTCAGAATACTCGTCAATCAGTTGTTCATACTTATAAATTTCGGCATAAAGCTCTTGCTGTATCTGTTTTTGACTTTCCAGATCATTTCTCAATTCCCATATATCTCTCGTATCACGTACGACAGGTTCTTGATTCGTATGAAATTGAACTGCAAGCATAAAACCGACAATCATGGTCATGATAAAGAATTTAATACGTCTTTTCATGGTCGTTTGTCATCCTTCCCGAGCAATAAAAGGAGGTATTTCAATCGAAGATTCTTTTTGGATACGGACCTGCACTCCATCATTCACTAACTGGTCGGTGGTATTTCCTGTTAAATTCAAGGAATTTGAAAAGATATCTGGATCTCCTATGGCAGTTATCACAAATGGTGCAGGGTGTTTTACTCCGTCTACACTTACAACCGGACCTACACAAGCGATATTACTCGTATGAGAGATTCGTTGCCCATTGATGGCAACGGCCTCAGCTCCAGTTACATACAACTCATGAATGACCATCCGGATATGTTCTTCATGAACGATATAGTCGTTCGGATTTTCCGCATCAGGTATGTAAGAACTGTCTTCAAGGGAAACAGATATTCCTTGGCCTTCAACAGGGACTTGTCCGACTACTTTCCTCAGTTTCTTGATCTCTTCTACAAAGTTGAACGACCTTTTTTCTTGTTCGGCAATATTATCTTCCATATCACTTACTTTTTTTTGAGCCTCTTCAAGCTCGCTTTGTAATTTACGGTTCTCTCTTTGAATGGAAAGGATGCTAGAACGCAATTGATCTTCCCGCTTCCATTGATCATTAGTAGGTTGTATTCTTTCTTCCTTCGTATATTGATAGGAAAAGGCAATCATGAATCCAGTGACAAGCAAGACTAATGAGTAGATTGCATACTTTCCTCTAACCTTCATTCTCTGTTTGTTCCTCTCCTTCTTCCTCTTCGATATCAAATGCTTCGAATCTAGGTGACTCTGACATATGAATTACACCATTTGTATTTCCATCAAGTTTGTCTACGATAGAAGGATAGTATTGCATATAGGCTGCAAAATTAGTGATTCTGGATTGAACTTCAAAACCGTCATTCATGTACAGCGTTATATGCTTGGCGTCGTTATCAGAGGGAGTATGATGGATTTCCGATATTCGTAATCGTACACTTTCTGATAGTTTTGTTAGTTCTGCAGCCATCTCTTTAATCAATTCTTCTTTTTTCCAGTTTACTAATATAGGTGCATTTGACGGCACAGTAGCTTCAGAAACTTTTGGAAGTGACTCTCCATTTTGCAGCAATGGCAAGTATTTTCCATCTGTTGTTAGAAATGCCACCTTTTCGAATTCAGTTACAGTAATAACCACTTTGTTTGGAAAGACTTTCTCCACATTCACTGACTCGACTTGTACGATCTTTTGGACATCAGATTCAGCAGCTTTTGGATTAACAGACCAATAGCTCGTATCTGTTGAAAAATCAAGCCGGTCCAATATAATATTTTCCGGAATCAATTGATTTCCCTTAATATCTATCGTTCTAACATCACTTAAAGGTGATTGGAAGTAGACGATGATCAAGATGAGTAAAAAGAAAAAAGAAATATAGAAGATCATTCTTCGATTCGCTTTTTGTTTCCGTTGTTGTTTCAGTTTCGGTATACGGTCTTCTATCGTTGTTACCTTTTCATTCTTCATCAAGGCTTCCCCCATTTGATGAGGACTTAGAAAGAGTTAAGGGGTTAACCAATGTGTGTCTGAACTGCTGCTCTGACCAACATTTCGAGTCAACCCCGTTCATATGTCCACTCTTTCAGAACACATCTATTTAGTTGTATTATAGCACACTAAAATGGTACATTAATCCATCTTTTCTACTTCTGAAAAGATTTTTTCAATGGACTTTTTTTATATAAATTGGTGTTTTATTGGAAAGACACTCGCTTTCCGCGTTTCATTCTCTTCTCTACCAAATATGGATATAACTTTTATCACAAACACCTTTAACTAGTTACATCCATTATCGTCCGATCATTTCGACTTCCGTCTCCATGTCGATATCATGTTTCTCTTTTATCGTACTTTTCACCAAATCAATTAACTCTAGGACATCCTTTGCTTTCGCATCTCCAGTATTGACGATGAAGTTGGCGTGCATTTCAGAAATCTGGGCACCGCCGATCGTCTTTCCTTTTAATCCTGAGCTTTCAATCAATTGACCAGCATAGTTCGGTAATGGATTACGGAAGACACTCCCGCAACAAGGATGATTCCATGGCTGGGTTTCTTTTCGATAATCTTTATTTTTTTGCATGACATCCGTAATGCTTTCTCGATCGCCTTGTTTCAATTGTAAGACAGCTTCTATGCAAATCCCAGGTTTTTTCTGTAGAATCGAGGTACGGTATGAAAACGCCATTTCATCAGCAGACAACCATTCTATCGATCCATCCTCAAAAAGAATATGGGCTTTCTTCAATATTTTCGACATATCTGAACCGTGAGCTCCTGCATTCATATAAACCGCTCCACCAAGCGATCCAGGAATTCCACTTGCGAATTCTAATCCAGCCATGCCTTTTCGACTCATGATCGTTGAAAGTTTCACTAAGGAATAGCCCCCACCTACGAGTATTTCTTCACCATTTTCTTCTAGATGGTCTGTACCCTTCCCTAGCTTGATGACGACTCCCTCAATCCCCTCATCAGAAACCAATAAATTCGATCCGCGTCCAATCGTTGTCCATGGGACATCGTTGTTTTTGACGATATCAATGACTTTCTTCAATGCTTCAACAGAATCAGGTTCCACAAAGACATCGGCTGGGCCTCCGATTTTAATCGTTGTATGTTTGGAAAGTGGTTCATCTCTTAATATTTTTCCTACTTCAGCTTGTTCTAATTGTTCAATAATATTATCCACTTCACTTACACCACCTTAAATATCTCTATATTATGATATGCACTAAACATGTACATAGCTAAACATGTCACCCAACTCAGCAACCATGGTTTTCAAAATGGCTTAAATTTAAACTTTCTTAAGCCACAAAAAAAGAAACTTGGCATCTGCCAAGCTGATCCGTCCTTGCCCATAAAATGAATGATTCCTCATTTTAAAGTCTAATAGAACGCGGGTAGATTGTCTAGCATTAATACCGTGCATATCGGCTTATGTTCAATAAAACACCGAGCGCCATCAGCATCAGGGTTAAAGAAGATCCGCCATAGCTTAAAAATGGGAGGGTGATCCCCGTAACAGGCATCAAACCAGTCACGACTCCTATATTGATCATGACCTGGATCGCGATCATGCCGATAATACCGATTGCAAGAAGGCTTCCGAACAAATCAGGTGCACCTAGTGCGATACGCACGCCTCTCCAAAGGAGGAGACCAAACAACAACAGCACTAATGAACCACCGATAAAACCCAGCTCTTCTGCAAGTATTGCAAAGATGAAATCGGTTTGAGGCTCTGGCAGATACCCGAACTTCTGTCGGCTTTGCCCAAGACCCAATCCCAGCAATCCACCTGGTCCGATTGCATAGAGGGACTGGATGATTTGAAACCCGCTGCCAAGAGGGTCACTCCATGGATCCAGAAACGATGTAATTCTTTTAATCCGGTATGGCGCTGAAATAATCAGGGCAACAAACCCAAAAAGACCGATGAATCCCAGCCCGACGAAGTGGCTTACCCTCGCTCCAGCTACATAGATCATCACGATACATGTCCCTACTAATACAGCACCCGTCCCCAAGTCTGGCTGAAGCATGATCATGCCAAAGGCAAACAGCACAACCCCGAGCGAAGGAACCAGCCCTTTTTTAAAAGAAGTGATTTTCTTTTGATTCAAAGATAGGTACCTTGCCAGAAAAGCAATCATCGCAAGCTTCGTAAATTCAGAAGGTTGGATGGAGAAGGCGCCTACACCGATCCAGCTCCTGGCACCGCCACGTACCATCCCTATACCAGGGATCAAAACAGCGACAAGAAGCACAAAGCATGCAATGAGGAGTAGTTTCGACCAATTCGACCAGCTCCAATAATCCACTTGCATGATCAGGAACATCGCAATAATACCTAACCCAGCAAACAACAATTGGCGCTTAGCGAAGAAAAAGGAATCTTCAAAACGAATCTCTGCCCATTGAGCACTGGCACTATATACAGTTATGATTCCAATCGCAAGCAATGTCATCGTCACAATAACCAAAACGAAATCTGGTGTTTTTTTAGCCTTAGGCAATCAAGACACCCCTAATCCATAGGTTTAAAACGTCCTGTTAAGATCGTGTCCAGAAAGAAGACAGTCCCATTCACCAGTATCAGGAGTGAGCTATCGCTTTCGAACAACCTCTATTACCTAAGTTTATGCACCGCTTCGATAAACATGTCCCCTCTTTGTTCAAAAGAAGGATACTGGTCCCAGCTGGCACATGCCGGAGATAATAATACGACATCACCTGAAACGGAGCACTCATAAGCAACAGGAACGGCTTTTTCAACATTATCAACATGTTCAATCACCTTTATTCCTGCTTCTTTTGCGGTTTTTATTAGTTTCGGTGCAGTTTCTCCGAATGTAATCAATGCTTTTGTATTGATTAGATAAGGGATCAAGTCATCAAAATCGTTGCCACGGTCCAATCCACCAGCAAGCAGAATCAATGGTTGGTTAAAGGCAGAAATCGCTTTTTGCGTAGCGAGGATATTGGTTGCCTTCGAATCATTATAAAATTTCACGCCTTCGACAGTATCGACATATTGCAGTCGATGCTCCACACCGCTGAAGGTTTTCAAAACATTGATAATTTGATTGGTATCTGCTCCTGCTATTTTGGCAGCAGCAGTAGCAGCCAAGATGTTTTCAAGGCTATGTTCACCTGGAAGGACGATTTCATCTATTGCAATGATCCTTTCATCATTGAATGTCACAAAACCCTCATTCAGACAAGCACCTTTTGGTAACGTCTGCTTTGTACTGAATGGCACCTTTTTGCTCTTCATATTTTCAACCAACGCAATGACTTCTTGATCGTCGGCATTGAAGATACAAAAGTCTTCTTCAGTTTGATTCATGAATAATCGTGCTTTCGCTTTTCCATATGCTTCACGGGTCCCATGATAATCCAGGTGGGCATCAAAGATATTCAAAAGTACACCAATGTGAGGTTTGAAAGATTGAACACCCATCAATTGGAAACTTGAAAGTTCCGCAACAAGGATATCATCCACATCCGTCTGATCAGCTACCTCACATAGGACTGTACCGATATTTCCTGCGACTATTGGTTTTTTCGGATTGTTCTCCATCATTAGCCCTACTAATGTGGTAGTCGTGGTTTTTCCGTTGGAACCCGTAATTCCAATGATTTCAGCATCGGTCAAATAGGAAACGAGTTCTACTTCAGTAAATACCGGAATTTCCTTTTCCAGTGCTGCATCAATCAATGGGTTAGTATACGGGATACCTGGGTTTTTCACTATGAAATCGATCGGCTTGTCCAACAATGATAACGGATGGCTCCCGCAGTGGACTTCAACCCCCTGGTTGATCAGTTCTTTTGCTTCCTGATTCTTTTCAAGTTCTTTCATATCGTTAACAATAACATTCGCACCATACTTGACTAACACTTTGGCTGCAGCAAAACCGCTTTTCGCAAGTCCAACTACCAGCACTTTCTTATTGTTGAGTTCATGTTTGCGCTCCACTTTAGATCAACACCTCGATATAAACACCAATTGCAGCCAGCAACAATCCTGCAGCCCAGAATGTTACAACAATCCGCCATTCACTCCAACCACTCAGTTCATAATGATGATGTAATGGACTCATTTTGAATATACGCTTTCCTGTAGTTTTGAATGATACGACTTGAATCATGACTGATAAAGTTTCCATGACGAATACCCCGCCAATGAGGACAAGCAGCAGTTCCATTTTTATTAGAATCGCTACAGCAGCAATCGCGCCTCCTAAGGCAAGAGAACCGGTATCCCCCATGAATACTTTCGCAGGGTGTGCATTGAAGACCAGAAAGCCAAGAAGAGACCCAACGACAGCTAGACAAAATAAAGCAATACTAAGTTCAAATTTACTTGTAGCAACCACAGCAAATGCTCCGAATGCAATTGCAGCAGTTCCAGCCAAAAGGCCATCAAGGCCATCTGTCAGATTTACCGCGTTGGATGCACCGACAAGCATTACGATGATAAGAATGAAATAAAACCAACCTAATTCAATCGACCACCCAGTACCAGGTATAGCCAATGCTGTCGAAATATCAGCTGCTTTCATACCAAAATAGAAAATGATTGCAATTACGAGTTGTCCCAGCAGCTTCTGTTTAGAAGTTAGGCCCAGATTCCGCTTCATCACCACTTTGATGAAGTCGTCAATGAATCCAATGATTCCATACCCTAACGTGACAAACAACAAAATCATCGTTTCTAATGTAAGTAAACCAGAATACCAGGAAATAACTAAAGTCGTTATAATTAATGAAACGATGATGACAATACCACCCATAGTGGGTGTCCCGGATTTCTTTTGATGTGATTTGGGCCCTTCTTCACGTATGCTTTGGCCGAATTTTAAACGCTTTAAAAATGGTATGAAAATCGGCGAAAGGACGACAGCTACAAAAAATGAAGCCAGAAGGGTAACAATTAATGCTATATCCATTCTTTAAACCCCTCCCAGTATTAATGTATTTCGGTATTGATTACTGTATTTATTTTGATGGATCCTGGATGTTGTGCTTTTGTATTGCTTCACGTGCAATTTCCCTGTCATCGAAATCTATCGTATTGTTTCCGATGATCTGATAGGTTTCATGTCCTTTTCCAGCAATCAAGATCACATCATTTTCTCCTGCAATATCGATGGCATATTCAATAGCGGCTTTCCGATCGATGATGGAAGTATATGAACCAGCCTCGACTCCTTCTTCCATATCCTTCAGGATTTGCAGAGGATCCTCTGTACGAGGATTGTCTGAAGTGAAGATAGCAAGATCCGAGTGATCGACAGCTATCTTAGCCATCAATGGTCTTTTTGTCCGATCACGGTCTCCTCCACAACCGACGATGACGGATATCTTCCCTTCAACAAACTCTCTGATTGTGGTCAACACATTTTCCAAACTGTCTGGTGTATGGGCATAATCAACGATGACAGTGTATGGTTGTCCTCCATCTACAACTTCAAAACGACCTGGAACCCCTTCTAGTCTTTCGACAGATTCCACCATTTTTTGTTCATCAAGACCTGCAGCTATTCCAGCTGTTACAGCAGCCAGGACATTGTATACACTGAATTTACCAATCAGCTTCATCTGAACCTTATAAATACCCCTCAATGTATGCAATTGAAACGTTGTCCCTTTTCCTGTGATTGATATATCTTTCGCCATGACATCGCTATCGTTTTCAATTCCATATGTCATGATCTGAACTGCAGTAACTTTCTTGTATTTTGCTGTTGCTGGATCATCTTCATTCAAGACGGCGAGTTTTTCCTTCCTGTTACCATATGTATTTCCAAGTTGGGAAAAAAGAAGCCCTTTTGCCTGGAGGTACTGATCCATTGTTTTATGATAATCTAGATGGTCCTGTGAGAGATTCGTAAATATGGCAATATCGAAATCACAGCCACGTACCCTACCCATCTCCAGTGCATGGGAAGATACCTCCATGAACGCACCATCCACATTTTCATCGACCATCTTTGCAAAAGCTTTCTGAAGGAATGGTGACTCTGGTGTCGTATTGGCTACAGGATACTTTTGATTGTTGATTCTCATCTCAATCGTACCGATTACCCCAGTCCGATTACCCTGATCTTGGAACATTTTATCCAGGATGTGTGTAATTGTGGTCTTCCCATTCGTCCCTGTTACACCGATCAACTGTAGTTGATGCGTAGGGTGGTCATAGAATTGGTCTGAAAGTACAGCGAGGGCGTGACGGCTGTCTCTAACGAGAATAACAGGTACAGTTGTTTCAACCATTTCTTCAGCTACAATCGCAGTAGCTCCTTTTCGGACTACATCGTCGACATATTCATGTCCATCAAAATTTGCCCCTTTAATACAAACAAAGAGGTTACCGCTTTCTACATTACGAGAATCCATCTCAATCCCCGTGATTTCCGGATTCCCTTCGTTCTTCAATTGATACACAAAAAGCTTATCGAGTAATTCATTTAATTTCTTCATTTCTGACATTCCATCCTTTATGCTTATCGTCCATCTCTATATTACTATACATTCAAAACAAAGTGCCAAACACTCTCGATGATCAACAGTCTCTTTAAGAGCACTCTACTCAGGTCTGTTGATTGAACAAGAGAATGTCTGACACCATTTTAAATCCTTGACTCCATATGCTTGTTCCAGAAGTAGTACTCTTGCTTCCATTCTAATCCTCTGAGGATGTTTTGTCACCCATATAAAGACGAATCGTCGACCCTACTGTCATTTTAAGGCCAGGATCAGGTGCCTGGTCAATGACAACGTCTCCTGAACCAACAGTTTCGATTTTCAATTCATAGAAGGCTTTATGGATATCCTGTCTTGTTTTACCTTTAAGATCTGGAATTTCAATCAAAGGCTGATCTAGCCAAGTCAATTCCTTTTCTACTTGATTCTTCCGTTTCGGTACACCCATTGCCGGCAGACTATCCTCAATGATATTCCCAACTATCGGGGCTGCTACAATTCCTCCGAATTGCAACGTTCCTTTCGGATTATCCACAGCTACATAAACCACAATTTGAGGGTCATCAGCAGGAGCGAATCCAATGAAGGATACGATATGATTGTCTTTCAAATATTGACCGTTCACGGCTTTCTGAGCGGTTCCTGTCTTTCCGCCCACTCGATAGCCATCTACGAAAGCTCCTTTACCAGTCCCTTGGGCGACGACTGTTTCAAGTGTTTCTCTGACTTGTTTGGACGTATCCTCTGAAATGACACGTCGCTTCATATCAGGAGTTGTTCTACTGACGGTTTCTCCTGTTTCAGGATTCAACCATTCTTTCGCTACGTATGGCGTGTACAGGTAACCTCCATTCACAGCGGCAGCAACTGCTGAAACCTGCTGGATTGGTGTTACAGATACCCCCTGTCCAAATGCTGTCGTTGCTAGTTCAAGCGGACCAACTCGATCAAGATTGAAAAGGATTCCCGTACTTTCTCCTTGAAGGTCAATTCCAGTCTTTTCACCGAAACCAAAGTCCTTAATATATGAAAACAGCTTCTCTTTACCTAACCGCTGTCCTAGTACGACAAACCCTGGGTTACATGAATTTTGTACGACTTCTAAAAAAGTTTCACTCCCATGGCCGCCTTTTTTCCAACATCTTAATTTTCGCCCCGCCACTTCTATCGAACCTGGATCATGGATCGAGTCTCTTTGAAGATCAACCTTGTTTTCTTCAAGTGCAGCAGCTAACGTAATGATTTTGAATGTTGAACCAGGCTCATACGTGCTCCACACCGGTTTATTACGATTATATATCTCTTGAGGAACTTCCCGGTAATTGGATGGATTATAATCTGGCCTGCTTGACATACCAAGAATTTCACCCGTTTTTGGATCCATAGCGATTGCGACCACTCCATCAGGATTATAGGTTGCTTCTGCTATATCCAGCTCACGTTCGATGATCGATTGTACCTTGGAATCAATCGTAAGTTTCAGATCAAGACCATCAGTTGGAGGTTCATATTCATCTGACAATGATGGCATTCGATTTCCACGGACATCTGTATAAAAGGATACATGTCCCTCATCTCCACTCAAATGTTCATCATACTGAAGCTCCAATCCAGTTAAACCCTGGTTGTCAATTCCGACGAACCCTAAGACGTGTGATAAGTAGTTTCCAAACGGATAATGACGTTTGCTGTCCTCCGCTATAAATACCCCGGGAAGATCATAAGCTCGGATTTCATTCGCTTTCTCATTACTGATTTTCCTGCCTCCCGGGTAAATATTGACAATCGATTCCTTCTTAGTGATCGTCTTATAGACTTCTTTTTCACTGATATTCAACGCTGCCGCCAGTTTTTGCGCAGTCCCGGCAGGATCCCTCACTTGCTTAGGTACGACGTACACGGTGGGCGCACTGATATTCTTTGCTATCGGCACCCCATTGCGGTCGAGGATCTCTCCACGCTTCGGTTCAAAGGGCACATTTCGACTCCATGAATCAAGAGCGAGACCTGTCAACCATTCCCCTTTCACAAACTGGACATAACCTAACCGCCCCATAATCACTACTAAAAATAAGAGTCCGGCAACAAACACAAAAACAAGCCGCCTCCGTACAGTCACATTAGAAACCCGCACTTGTCCAACCTCCTCGGCAGATGAGCTCGTTTCATTTATATGCCTGTACAGAAACAGCTAGAACAAATCAGTTATTCTTCTCTATTAGTCTCTTGCTCATTCTCTTGTTCATCCTCTTGTTGCTGCAACGCTTCTTGTGGTGTCTTCAACTCTACGACAAGGGGTGAATTCGCCTTCACGACCGATCCTTTCTTGATACTTTGCAATGAAACGAATCCACTTCCTGTAAATTCTGGCGTCTTCAATCCTAGAACTTGTGAAAGTCTAAGAACTTCTGAACGTGACATCCCAGTCAGATCAGGCATTTTCACATTCCCTTCCGTTCTAAGGAAGACCTCTTCGCCTTGAAGCACATTGGTATCAGCATAAGGGGCTTGATTGACGATTCGATCACCTTCACCAAAGACTTTGACCTTCAATCCTTTTTCCTCTAATTGCTTTTTCACTGAAATCGATGATTCGCCCTCATAATCTTCTAGGATGACTCCGCTTGAAGACCTCTCTTCCGAATTTTCTTCACTGGCTTCATCTGGTGTGATATTCAAGTATTGCAAGCCTCCCTGCATGACGGGATTGAATACTTTCGATACAGGAACTGAACCTGATTCATAGGCCTCGTCGTCAAGGTCAGGACGATCAATCGCCACGTAGACCAATAACTTCGGATCGTCTGCAGGAGCCATTCCTAAGAATGAAAAAATATAGTTGTCATGACCTTTCATTATTTTTCCATCCATGCCATACAATTGTGCAGTACCCGTCTTACCAGCAACATCATAACCTTCAATATTATAATTTTTCCCTGTTCCATCGGTTACAACTGATCTTAGTAATTTACGGACTTGCTTGGATGTATCTGAAGAAATTGGTTCTCCAACCACTTTAGGTTTATAACTCTTTATTACATCATCATTGTTCTTATCAACGATCTTATCGATAACATACGGTTTCATCATTTTTCCGCCATTTGCAATTGCTGTAGCCGCTTGAATCTGCTGGATCGGAGTAATTGAAGTTCCTTGTCCAAAAGCAGTTGCCAGCTTTTCAATTTCCCAGTCGAATTGAATTTTGGATTCTGCTTCACCAGGAATATTGATACCCGTTTTTTCATCAAATTCCCAACGTTCAGTCAGGTATTCATGGAGCTTTTCGAAACCAAGTTGTTCTTTGGCGATTTTTGAAAATGCTACGTTGGAAGAATGTTGCACACCCTCATCATAGGTGATCTTACCCCATCCTCTTCCGTTATTATGGTCGCTTACTCTGCTATGCTTCGTTTTGTAAACCCCTGATTGATATTGGGCGTTCCCATTATAGACCCCTTCTTCAATGGCTGCCGCAAGGGTGAAAATCTTCATCGTGGAACCCGGTTCGAAGGCTGAGCCGATAGCAAAATTATTATAATTCGTGATGTCCCTTACATTCGGGTTGAAGCTTGGACGATTTGACATCGCCAGGATCTTTCCGGTCTTCGGATCTGCGACGATCCCCATCATCCGCTTCGGTTCATACTCTTCTTCCACATTATTCATCGCTTGTTCGAGGAATAATTGGATCTTTTCATCTAGTGTCAAATGGACACTTGCGCCATGTTTCGGTTCTTTGATGACTTCTTTAGGGTCAGGTAACTTATAGCCATAACGGTCGCTTTGATACTTCAGGGATCCGTCTTCTTCTTGTAGATATTCATCTAGTGCTTTTTCAAGTCCCATCGCCCCAGCTCTCACACCTTCATCATTATTCGTAGTGAATCCTAGAATGTGAGAAGCAAAGTCCTGGTTCGGATAGTATCGTTTTGTAAGCCGCTTGAAATCAATTCCGCTGATATCCAACGCTTTTATTTCTTCCATTTTTGAATGGCTGATCTTTTTCCCGCCTGGTCCCAGTTCCACTTGAAAAGGACCTTCCTTGCTCATCAATTCTGTCAATCTCGATTCAGACATGCCCAGTAATGGTGCAAGTTTACTAGCTGCCTCAGCAGGATCCTTGATGTGATTCGCATAATCTTTATCGAGAATTGCAATTACGTTGTACGAAGGGATATCTTCAGCAATCGCTTTTCCGTTACGGTCGAAAATTGTTCCGCGGTCTGCATCAAGGGCCGCTTCCCGTGTCCATTGTTTCTCAGCCATTTCTTCTAGATTGACACCTTCAGCTTGACCCGTCCAACCTAAATAAAAATAACGTCCAATCAATAAGAAAAAGAGCAGGACAAATATCAAAGATAAAATCACTGCTCCTTTATTAATATTCGAATTCTTTTTCTCTATCATTCAAACCACACCTAAACTAATTGTTTACTACTTTAATATTTTTATCGTCGAACTTCATTCCTAATTTTTGTTCTGCGAAGTTAATAATACGCAAAGGCTCGCTTAGCTCTGACTTTTTAAGTGTTAGATCATCCACTTGCTTGCTTTGCTTATCAATATTTTGTTCCATAACCTGAATTTCTTTGTTCACGGTATACATTTCGGCATAATTTGAAATCATGAAGATCGAAGCTGCAGCTAACATCATTGCAGCGATTGTCCAGAGAACCTTCTCCCCTTTTGTGATTTTTGATCTTTTTCTTCTAACCACATTCGGTTGCGGTTGTGGATTTTGAACATGATTGGTTTTTCTTTCTACTTGATGGGCAAGATTGCTCATACTCCCAGTTCCCCTTTCTATTTTCTCTTCTCGGCGATCCGTAATTTGGACGATCTCGCTCTTCTATTTTTCTCTTGTTCTCCACTATCTGGAGTAATCGGTTTCCGGGTGATCAATTTCATGTCCGGTTGGTATTCCTCTGGAACGACTGGCATTCCTGGTGGTAAATCGGGTTCACTGCTCACTTCCTTGAAAACTTTCTTACATAAACGGTCTTCAAGAGAATGGAACGTAATGACACAGATTCTACCTGCCACGTTCAACATTTCAATCCCATCTCGTAAAGCCTCTTCAAATGCATTAAGTTCATCATTTACGGCTATACGAATGGCTTGGAAGGTTCTTTTGGCAGGGTGTCCACCTTTTCGGCGTGCCCTAGCCGGGATTGCCTCTTTAATGATTTCTACTAATTCACCGGTTGTTTGAATTGTCTCTCGTGCCCGGTGGGCTTCAATTTTTCGTGCGATTGATTTCGCGAATTTTTCTTCTCCATATTTGAACAATATCGAGACAATTTGTTCATAAGACCATTCATTCACTACATGGAACGCGGTTAGTTCGCTAGTCTGATCCATCCTCATGTCCAATGGGGCGTCTTGATGATAGCTGAAACCTCGATCTGCCTCGTCAAGTTGCGGAGATGAAACACCAAGGTCAAATAAAATACCGTCAACACCACTAATCCCTTTTTCAATGAGTTCATCCTTGAGATTTCTGAAATTAGATCTGATAATACTGAACTTACCTTCGTACTCTGCCAATCTTTCTTTAGCATGGTTGATTGCGTGAAGATCCTGATCAAATGCATAAACATGTCCTGAAGTGAGCCTTTTCAAAATTTCTTCTGTATGACCCGCTCCACCAAGGGTACAATCCACGTAGATGCCATCTTCTTTAATGTTAAGTCCATCGATTGCTTCCTGTTTCAATACTGTTTCATGCTCAAACATAATTGTCCCTCAATTTCCTGCTCTAACTACGATTGTGTTCTAGAGGTCAAAATCCATCAGACTTTCTGCAATTTCACCAAATGAGTCTTCTGATTTGTTGAAGTAATCTTCCCAAATCTCCTTGTTCCAGATCTCGATTCGATTACTTACCCCGATGACGACACAGTCCTTTTCCAACTTTGCATATTGACGTAGTGTAGATGCGATGTTTGCACGCCCCTGTTTATCAAGCTGACATTCTGCGGCTCCAGAAAAGAAAAACCGCGTAAAGGCACGTGCATCTTTTTTAGTGAATGGGAGTGCTTTCAGCTTTTCTTCAAGCTGCTTCCATTCTTCAAGAGGGTAACCAAAAACACATTGATCTAGTCCTCTTGTAAGTACGAAAGTGGTTCCTAATTCATCCCGGAACTTAGAGGGGATTATCATTCTTCCCTTATCGTCAATGGTATGTAAATGCTCTCCCATAAACATATACGGGTCCCCCTCCCCACTTTCTTCCCTAAGTCTACCACAACTCCCCACTTTGCACCACTTGTTTAAATATTCTTTTGAACAAAAAAAAATCCTGCTTTTAAATGCAGGATTTTCAGAAGTTTTCATCGATATATTTTTACAGTAAAGTCAGCTTATTTACGACAATATAAAAGGAGAGTTTTCTCTTAATTCCGTCTGTTTTTTTGTTAATGCTGTGGATTTTCGGCGATTGAACTACCCGCCACGTAGCACTCTTGCGAGTGGCTTGAAGTGGGGGATTCCTAAGAACACCAGCGTAACCGCCGGTTATGGATTAGGCGATCCCCGCAGTTCCTGCGGTTAATCGTAAGGCTTCCTTACGAAGGTTCATACTTGCGTTAAGATCTCGATCATGATGCGTCGTGCATTTGGGGCAGTCCCACTCACGTAATGCAAGATTCTTAACGTCTTTATGACGGTAGCCACAATGGGAACAAAGTTGACTGGAAGGAAACGTCTTGGATACCACCACGATCTGCTTGCCGTACCACTTTGCTTTGTATTCAAGCATGGAACGGAAGGTTGACCAACTCACTTCACTTATGGCTTTGCGAGGTTGTGGTTCTTAAGCATATGGGACACCTGCAAATCTTCCATACCAATAAGGTCGTGGTTTTTGACAATATGGGTAGAGATTTTATGCAAGTAATCGTTTCGTGCATTTGCAATTTTCTCGTGCATTCGGGCAATTTTAATCCGTTGCTTATGCCAATTAGAAGACCCTTTTTGACGTCTGGACAGGACTTGTTGGGCTTTCACCAGTTTCTTTTCTAAGGTTCGAAAAAACGCAGGGTTCTTATACACCGTTCCGTCTGACAATATGGCAAAGTCCTTTAGTCCGACATCAATCCCCACTGACGAGTTGGTTTTAGACCCATCACCTACTTCTGTTTCAACCAGAATGGACACAAAATAGTTACCACTTCGGTTTCGTCTGATTGTGGCATTGAGGATCCGTCCTTTAACCTCACGACTCTTTGCCAATTTGACGAGTCCCAGTTTGGGCAATTTGATTTTGTTTCCAACAATCGCAATATTTCCGTTTGTATATTTGGTGGTATAGGATTGGACCTTATTCTTTTTAGACTTGAATCGGGGAGGGTTGTTTTGTTTCTTGAAGAATCGTGAAAAGGAATCCGCAAGGTTCCTTAATGATGATTGAAGGGCAACACTGTCTACGTCGTTGAGCCACCGTAATTCCTTTTTCAGTTGCGTTAATTGCTTCGAACAAGTCGGATAGGTCAATCCTTTCCCTTTTTCCTGGTAGGTGGTACTCCATCGTGCCAAAAAGTGATTAAATACAAAACGACTGCAGCCGATTGTCTTCGCGATTCGAATTTCTTGTTCTTTGGTTGGATAGAGTCGAAATTTATAGGCTCTATGAACCAACATGGATTCCACTTCCAGAAAACGAACATTCGTTCCTATTATATCATAAAGTTTCATTTTAGGGATGAAAAAAAGAACGATTCCAAAAAAAATGAGACAAATCATGAGTCGGACAATTGAGATGGTAAGATCCATCCCTTGTCCGAAGGCGATTCATCCCCACCCTACTCATTGGGCTATGCCCTTTCCATTCCTTGAGGATGGGGTTTTCTCGCCTGCATGATAAAACCATCTCTCTGTAGATTAGAGTTTTATCGCTTTCGGATTTCCGTTCCATAAATAATTCTGTCTTGCCAATTCCGAAATGAATCCAAATCCAAAATGATTAATGTAGTAAAAAATATTCAATACTCTCTCTTGAGGTTGGTTCTCCGGAAGAAGATGCATTTGGATATGATCGAATTTTTTCAGATCGACTTCATGTTTTTGTAAGATGGATTTTTCCATCCTTTTTTTCATATATAGGATTTGATCTTCAATGATCATCCAGTTCTTTTCGGTTAAACGATCCAGTCCTTTATCAATTTCAAAAGCAGTATTTCTTAGCTGCCTGTGTTGCTTCTTCATCACTTTCAAAGCGTGTTCGATTTCTTGATCCAGTTCGTGGTCTGTATTGTCATCCAGCCATTGTTTCTTTTCTTTTTCCACCCCGTCAAAAACGATACGCTGTGGATCCAGTGCCTTTTCTTCAATAGTCTTTTGCGTATAGTGGTCCAATAAAACAAGTGACAACCTCGGTAGGATCGGCGGCATTTTCCTATCGAAGCTATGGAAGACCGGCTTCAATGCGCTCCAGTAATTAATTTCCCCAGGTCCCGCTACGAATGCAAGTGTAGGTAAAAGAAATTCCTGCATTAGGGGCCTCGTGATAACATTATTACTCAATCTTGATGGTGTTGAACGAGCAATCTCTGATAATTCATTTTCATAATAAATGCATTCATTGTTCTTCCCACGGAAAGAACCATTTTCACGGATTAACAATACTCTAGCATCACGTTCTTCGATAAAGAGATGGGCATTGTTCGTTTCAGACTCAATTGGCGATTCATACCCTAGTCTCTGTACAGCTGCCAAGCCTTGCTGAAATGAAACATCGATTTCATCATTGTTGTCAATCATGTTTTCAAAAAAGGGGCTTTCAATCTTCCGCAAGTCAGGATGGTGGGAGTCAAGAATGACAAGACCGAATTCACTGAATAAGGTAATCATCAGATAAGCGAAAAAATCAGTCAACGTATCACTTTCATTTATAGCATTATGGACCAGATCTTTCACTTGTTGGGTATGTTCTGTTTCTCCGAATGAGCGGATCACATCTTCAGCCCATTGAAGCAAACAATCGTTTTCACATTTGATGTGAGAAACAGACCTCATCCCTTCATATAAATTCAACTTGTGTTTTTTTAAGTGATCGCCATCAGGGACGTGGATATGATTGATCTCATCAAAATCGTGATCCTCCCCAGCTATCCAAAAAACCGGGATGACTGGCGTGCCAAGTTGACGTTCCTTTTCTTGTGCAAACAGGATGGTAGATAGACATTTATGTATAGTGTATAAAGGACCAGTCAACAAACCAGCTTGCTGGCCAGTTACAACCACCGTGGATTTTGAATCCTTTAATTTTTCAATATTTTCGTATGTTGGTGGCTTAGTCGGAAATGATTGATGATAGGTGAGCAGATGATCAACAAGAGCCAACCTTGGAAATCTCGTTTCTTGAAGATCCTTCCATCGATCAATATAGCTTTGTTCCTCAAACGCATTATAGTCAAATAAGGAACCAACATCAGAATTCCCCATCAAATAGGCAGAATAAAGATTTTCGTTATTTCGAAAAGGTAGCTCTAGCACTTTCATACATTTCTTCCTTTCTTGTAAACACGACAGACACTTTGCGAATATGAGTATAGCAAATTAATTACTACTCACCCAACAATTCTGCCTAAGGTGCAACTAGGAGGACATCGTAATGAATCTTTGTTAAAGTTTAGCTTTCCCGATCTTTTTAAAAAACTTGGCAAAGAAAAGCCTTGACGTAGGCTGAGCCTTAGTTGCGCTTATACTGAAGAAAGTATTTTTCTTTAAGTGTAAACGAAATTCGCGACACTCCAGCGGGGATAAGCGAGCCAATCGAGAAACAAGAAGCCATGATTAAAGTTAACGGACATCAGAGCCGTTATTTGTGACAAAACCGCTGTTTCTGAAACTTTAACGGACACCACAGCCGTTATTTGTGAACAAAGCAGCTGATTTCCTATGATATTTGCGAAATAAGGTCCCTGATGTCCGTTAAGTTTGTAAATTTCCATTATATTGACCAAATAAGGTCTCCTGTGTCCGTTAACGGGTTAGTACAACTCAGTTTCAGCGAGGATGGAGTTCGGAAGTAAGTTATTGCAGGAAGTATTATCCAGTTCAGCGGACAGTTACTTGGATTACTCCAAACTTCCTGTGGGAGTTCGACACGGGTGGCTTCCGCTTTTCGTTTGCCCGCGGAAAGACTTGGAGTTAGCCACATTTCCACATTGCGAAGTTTATTCATTATAAGTTTAAAAATGGCTACTTTAAAACGAGAAGTTCAAGGCACGATGGTTTTGAGGACCAGAATGACGAGCGATACTTGCATGAATCGCTACGAGTTGTACCGAGGAAGCTAACATTCTAAGGTGTACTTGTAGACGCAGGTACATATGATTTATCTTTAACCCGGTAAAACCAAGTAACGCAGAAATTCGAAGTTTATCAGTCGTCCTATTTTTAAACCTCCTATTTAAGAGCAATCACACGGATGACCAACCCATACAAACAAAGCACCAAATAACCCGAAGAAAATAATAAAAAATTCAAGCGCCAAGCTGTTTTCATGATTTTAGAAAGTCCGATATCCTCATCTCTCTTCCAATACAAGATGGTAATACAAATAACAATGAGCAAAATCAAAATGACAATAGGCCATAAAAATGTATTTCCCCATATCGTATATAGAATGACCATGACAGAGATGATCAGGAAAAAAGTTGTCACATCTGTTGCAACCATGAACGACCGCTTTTTTTGCCTGGTGATCTTCCTTGTGATCCAGTAAACCATGATCCAAGCAAGCAATGGTACTGTAACCAATATAGCCAAGGAACCCAATAAAAAATCAATCATCGTTCCCCCTACTTTCTTTACTCTTCCATCCCTTTAATGATTTGATAGACAAATCGATTATTTGGAACCTCAATATTTTTTCCTTTAGCTGAATTCAAGATGAAGCCGTTTATCGCTTCGATCTCGGTTCTCCGCTTATTCTCGATATCCCTTAACATGGAAGATTTGTTTAAAGAAGTATTCTCGCAGACAGCCACTAAATCCTTCCATGCTTCATGATATTTGATGTTCAAAACCTTGCATGCTTCTTCACTGAGTTGTTCCATCAAGTCGAGCCAATGCGGATTCGTCAGAAGAGCTCCATTGGGGACCCTCAAAATTGCAGTGAGAGGATTGATGACAGCGTTAATATGCAACTTTTCACTTAACATTGCATACCAATCATTTTGGTAGAAAAATGGGAATTTTTCTTTCGAGAGCTTTTCCCAATTGATTCCTGAATGGCCATCAAGATAGGGGGCGATTTTAGTCCGTCCGACACCTGTATGATTGATTAAATGATCGGACTCTTTCATGGCACCATGTTCAACCACGCCCATGTAAATCGAATGCATTTTAAAATGCGGCAAAAATCGAAGGTGCTGCATTCCATTTTGAACAAATAGAATGGAACGTGTATTTTTGAACTTTTCTATTATTTCAGGCATTATATGTTCGACATCATAGGATTTGACTGCAACGATCAGCACATCAATGTCATTTCTACCAGTTTCTGATAATAAACAAACCTTTGGTTGGCACGTGTATGCTGAACTCCCCGCTTTTACAGTCAATCCCATCGTATGAATCGCTTGTTGCTGTGCTTCTCTTCTGACAAAAAGTGTGACTTCATGAGCACTTTCCGCTAAATAAGCTGTAAATAATAATCCTATTGAACCACCGCCGATAACCCCGATTTTCATGATAACCCCAACTTTCAACGAGATTTGTAAGATTATAGTAGCACAATTATGAAGGCTGATAAATCTTTCCATTATAATGAAGTCTAAAAAGTGAATAGTCTATATATACTTTCTTTAAATACAAAGGCTCATTTCTAAAAGATTTTTGCTTTTGAGTCATTTTTAAAAAATCTTGTACAAGTTGATTGAAGAGCAAGGTGCGAGACTCCTCGAAAATGAAAATCGCATTTTCTTCGTGCGATGTAACGCTGCCGAAGCTTTCCTTGTCCTGCGGGATCACCGCACGCCCCGCGGAAAGCGAGCATCCTGGAGCGGAAATCAACGACTTTTAAAGAAAACTTGGCGAGACCAAGCCTTTTGTAGGTCGAGCCTTACTTGCCCTTATACTGAAGAAAGTATTTTATACTTTCTTTAAGTGCAAGAGCATCAAAGTTTGCGCAAACAGCTAATGCAAAAAAGATCCATAGAGCCATCTATCGATGGTCTATGGATCAATTTAATAAATCAACGATTACCTATACTGGATACACTGGGTGTTTACGTTCACTGAAAATAATTTCTTTAGACTCGTAAGCTTCGAATCGATCAATCAACTCTTCCCGCAGGTCATCAGCAGAAACAATTTGATCGACAATCATTTCAGAAGCCAACTTATAGATATCAATATGTTCTTTGTATTCTTGATGCTTTTCCTGCACATATTTCATTCGTTCTTTCGGGTCTTCGATTTCATTGATCTTATTGGAATAAACCGCGTTGACCGCTGCTTCAGGTCCCATGACTGCAATCTGTGCCGTTGGCAGTGCGATGCAGCAATCGGGTTCGAAAGCAGGACCTGCCATAGCATATAATCCTGCACCGTATGCTTTACGGACAACAACCGATATTTTCGGAACAGTCACATCACTCATTGCTGCAATCAACTTCGCTCCATGGCGGATGATTCCTGCTCTTTCTACTTTCGTACCGATCATGAATCCTGGTACATCAGCAAGGAACAACAAAGGAATCGAGAACGCGTCACAAAGGGTAATGAACTTCGCTGCTTTGTCGGCAGAGTCGACAAACAACACCCCGCCCTTGACTTTCGGCTGATTCGCCACGATTCCAACGGTTTTTCCATCAATACGTGCAAACCCCGTCACCATTTCTGGCGCAAACAACTTTTTCATTTCATAAAATGAGCCTTCATCGACAAGTCCGTCAATGAACTCATACATATCGAAAGGTACGTTCTGATTTTCCGGTACAATTTCGGATAAGCTTCTGCCTTGAACAGGATGTTTCCCCTCTAGTTTCAGAGGTCTTTCTTTATAGTTGGCAGGAAAATATGAAAAATAGTTGCGGGCTGATTCGATCGCTTCTTCTTCTGATGATGCAAGCACATCACCGCATCCACTGATGCTGCAATGCATTCTAGCACCGCCCATTTCTTCAAGTGTGACCTTTTCTCCGATCACCTTTTCCGCCATCCTCGGTGAGCCCAGGTACATAGAGGCGTTCTGATCTACCATGATGACCGTGTCACAAAACGCAGGGATATATGCCCCGCCCGCAGCTGATGGTCCGAACAGGATACAGATCTGTGGCACCATTCCAGACATTTTCACTTGATTATAAAAGATTCTACCTGCACCACGTCGGTTCGGGAACATATCAATCTGGTCCGTGATTCTGGCACCAGCTGAATCAACTAGATAAAAGAGTGGCAACTTGAGCCTCATAGCCGTTTCCTGGATACGGATGATCTTTTCTACTGTTCTTGCTCCCCATGAACCAGCTTTTACAGTAGAATCATTGGCCATTACACATACTTTTTGACCGTTCACTTTCCCGATTGCCGTTATGACACCGTCAGCAGGCAACCCTTCTGCTTGGTTATTTGCGAATTTTCCATCTTCAATCTTATAAGAATCATCATCGAACAATAAATCGAGACGTTTACGGACGAACAATTTATTTTGTGTTTTCAGCTTCTCATGATACTTTTCAGCACCACCCGCTTCAATCCTTGCTTTCGTCTCATTCAATGTTTCATTAATTGTTTTCAACATATTATTCCTCCTTCATTGCTGTAGAAAAGAACGAGCGCTCATTCACTTTTATTTCATGACAACAAGGACGTCACCTTCATTGACGAAATCACCGACATTTACGTTTACAGAAGCTACTTCACCTTCAGTTGCTGCTTCAATCGGAATTTCCATTTTCATTGATTCCAATGTAAGTACTGCTTGTCCTGTTGTGATTGTTTCTCCTTCTGATACCAATACGTTCAATACTGTACCTGCCATTGATGCTGTAATCTCTTTCATGTTGTACCACTCCTAATTTTCAACTTTTTTGATTACTTCATTTAAATATTGGGTTGTATATTGTCCCTTTTGGAACGATTCTTCATTTAACACGTGCTCGAATAACGGGCCATTATGTTTGATCCCACTCAAAGTCCACTCAGCAAAGAAATGCCTGGACTTCTCTAACGCCTTCTCACGGTCATCTGCATGAATGATGACTTTTGCAATCATCGGATCATAAAATGGTGTGACTTGTGTCTCAGAACTGAAGCCAGTATCTACACGGAGCCCTTCCGATTCTGGATACTCGAACGTTTCGATTTTTCCAGGAGAAGGTAAGAATGTATTCGGATCTTCCGCATAAATCCTATATTCAATACTATGTCCCGATTTCACAAGTTCTGCTTGTGAATAAGGGATTGGTTTCGATTGTGCAACGTCAATCTGCCATTCCACAAGGTCCAAACCAGTGATCATCTCCGTGACCGGATGTTCAACTTGTAGACGTGTATTCATCTCGAGGAAATAGAAATTTTCGTTTTCGTCAACGATGAATTCAACTGTACCAGCATTTGTATAACTGACATGTGTACCTGCCTGTACTGCTGCTTCACAAATTTGTTGGCGGACTTCTTCACTCAAGAATGGTGATGGTGACTCCTCAATGACCTTCTGATGTCTGCGCTGGATCGAGCAGTCCCTTTCATATAAATGCACGACATTCCCATCTTTATCACCGAAGATTTGCACTTCAATATGACGGCTGTTGGAAATGAATTTTTCCATGAACATTTCATCATTGCCGAAATAAGCTTTCGCTCGGTTCTGACTAGATACAAAAGCAGTGCGTAAAGTTTTCTCATCATCACACCGCTGCATTCCGATGCCTCCTCCGCCAGCACTTGCCTTGATCATGACTGGATATCCGATTTTATCAGCAAGCTGGACAGCTGCGTCGACATCACTGATCGGACCATCACTTCCAGGTACGACTGGGACACCAGCAACTTGCATGGTTTTTCTTGCTTTTACCTTGTCCCCCATCGCTTCTACAACATCTGCAGAAGGACCGATGAATGTAATGTTAGCGTTTTCAACTTTCCGCACAAAATCAGCATTTTCAGATAGAAATCCATAACCAGGATGGATTGCATCAACTTTTTCAGAAAGTGCAACCTCCAACACACGGTCGCTATTCAAATATGACTTCACGACTGGAGGCTCACCGATTTCATGAGCTATCTTTGCATTTTTCACATAGGGAAGATCTTTATCTGCCTGTGAATAAACAATTACAGGTTCGATCCCTAATTTCTCGCAAGTTTTTACAATTCTAGCTGCAATTTCTCCTCTGTTTGCGATCAGTATCTTTTTCAAACCATCTCCTCCTATTTCTCTAGGCTACAATCTACTACTTTCAACAACAATCTGGCTGATTCCTGTAGATTTCTGCAGAATTTTTTCACATTTGCAGAAATTTTCGTAACTTTATTATATAATAATACAAGATAGAAAGGGAGAAAAAATGAAGGGGGACGCCAATAATGTATAAAGTACAAAAGCTTCTCGTTAATTATAAAACGTTGGAAGAATTTAAAAAGTTCAAGGAATATGGAATCCAGGAATTATCGATGTTGGAAGATTTACAGGAAAATATCATTGATAACGATAGTGAGTCTCCATTTTACGGGATTTATTATGGTGACAAACTGGTTGCTAGAATGAGCCTTTATCGAATCGATGGGAACTACGACCGCTATTTCGATCCGCCTCAGGATTACCTTGAACTATGGAAATTGGAAGTCTTACCTGCATATCACGGGAAAGGTTTCGGTAGTGCGCTCGTCAATTATGCAAAAACCTACAATCTTCCAATCAAGACAAACGCACGACAGCGTTCTAGTGAGTTTTGGGAAAAGATGGGCTTCTCATCCGTAACCTATAATCCAAGCCGTGACCGCGGGGAAAATCCTTATGTATGGTATCCAGCAGGTGTTGCTGAGCAAGAACCTGTGGAAAAAGAGGATGGTCCGATCAAAGAAACGGATGTATCGTCATCTGACTTGTAGAGAAATACGTTGTACGTTTAAAACAGTAAAAGCTGACTTGTATCAAGTGTCAGGACCTTATTTTTAGGTTCCTGGCACTTTTTCGTCAGCTTTGTTTTACTTACTTCTCCACTTTTTCAAGATTTCCGTTATAATCCATTTGGAATTTCACTTGCGAATCCTCATCTTCATCCGTCACTGCCATTTTCCTTGCCCGCTCCATGAAGTTCAACATGATTTTATAGTCTTCATACACATGATCATAATCATTCTGCAATTTTTGAAGTTTGTGGTTCAACACTTCATTTTCCTTCTCGATTTTCAAAAGGTTTTCCTTCAGTCGATCTTTTTCTGCTTGAAGAGTAAACACATCTTGTTCTGAATTTTGGATATTTCGCAAGTAGTCGATTATATCCGCCATACATAAATCTGAATTAACTTCCGGGGTTCTGTTCATTACTCTTATTTCTTCTTGTTGGGTCGTTGCCTGTTGTGGAACAGGATTACTAGAATGTGTTTTCGATGACTTCTCTTTCATCATCTGTTTTCGTTGTTTCTTTGCAATGGCTATGGCAGCATCATATTTTTTGCGGATCAATGAATTCCATCTGAAACCACATGCCGCTGAGGTTCGGGATAATTTTTTCCCAACTTCTTCAAACGCTGCTAGTTGAGTACCACCCTCACGTATTTGTCGCAGAACGACTTCGGCTAGTAATAGATCTTCATCATGACTCCAAGCATCCTGGCGTGTTGAGCCCATCTGCATCCCTCCAAACATTTCTACTTTATTTACAACATATGCAGATGGTAGAAAAGATAGACTTTTGTTTAAGGAAAACTTGGGCTTTGCCAAGCCTTAGCGTAGGCTGAATCTTAGTTACCCTTATATTGAAGAAAGTATTTATACTTTCTTTAAATGCTAGTGAAAGATTCGATCCCTTTATGTCTTGGAGGAAACTGGAACTGCTCATTTTCGGTTTAAAAAGGTTTTGACAGCCTGATGATGGTCATCTGTAGCCCACAAACGCGCGCAATCACTTATCTCTTTTTCAACTCGTTGTTTGATTTCAGAAAGCTTATATCGGTCGAGACGTCGTTGTTTATATGCTTGTTGAACTGCTGAATTTTTCGTTGTAAAAGGTTCGATCCATTCGTTAAAATCATTCAGCGGATCCTCTGTACCCAACACTTTCTGGATAAACCCTTTTTCATATCCTTCCTGTGCGGAATATTTAATAGCACTGGTCAATATCTCAAACGCTGAGTCAGGATTCATTCTTTCCATGACAAAAGTAGATCCACCCCAGCCTGTGGTGATTCCAAGTGTGCCTTGTATGAAACCGAACTTCACATTTGAATATGCAACCCGCAAATCACATGCGGAAGCAATTTCACAACCTCCTCCAACCGCTACACCATTCAAAAGAGCGATCGTGGGCTTAGGAAAGCTGAAAATCTTGAACAAAACCTCTCCCATCTTGGAAAGCATTTCATAGGCTTCGTTTTCTGTATGTAATTGATGGAAGACGGATAAATCTCCTCCGGAACAAAATGATTTCTCTCCTGCACCTGTCATCACCAATATTTTAACGCCATCATCATCTTTCAAATTTTTCAACGCTTTGCCTATCAATCCAATCATGTCATGATCGATGGCATTGTAACGCTCAGGCTGATTCAAAATCACCCAGCCGATCCCATTTTCGACTTCGACTTTCACTTTCTCCATATGATCACCTTGCTTATGTGTGTTTTCCTATATTATAGCTGAAAGGAACCATAAAAAAAGTGCCTGGAAGGATATTAATCCTTACAGGCACTTTTGATCAAACTTACTTCTCAACTACTTCTTTTCCTTTGTATGTTCCACATTCTGGACATACGCGGTGAGAAAGCTTGTATTCGCCACATTCTGGGCATTTCACCATTCCAGGTACTTTCAACTTATAGTGAGTACGACGCTTGTTTTTGCGAGTTGTAGAGGTTCTTCTAAAAGGTACTGCCATGGTTTTCCACCTCCTTGAAGGAATTGTTCAGCTAGAGAATGTCAAATGCTTTGACGTTTCTTCACTTTTTATCGCTATCATTAAAAAATTTGGCCAAGTCGGCCATCCGTGGATCGACCTTGTCTTGTCGATCCTCTTCTTCCTCAACTACATCCCATCCTTTACCTGATGGAGGAGCAGGAGGGTTATCAGTTGGTTCAGAGCTGATGACCTTCAACGGCTTTTCCAACAATATGTTTTCCCGAATATAAGGTATCAGGTCAACCGTATTCTCTTCGACAACATGGATATCCTCTTCTTCTGCATCCATCCCGTAATCCGGCTCGAAGAGGAAAATCTCGGTCGATCGGATATTAAAAGGAAAAGGTACATCTTCAAGAGTCACTGCACAAGGCAGTGTCATTTGTCCAGTAATCGTCAAATGAAATACAGCTCGATTTTGATTGATTTCAGCATAACCCTTTACATGGACTGGTGTTATTTCGCGGATCTCAGAATCAAAATCACGGATCGAGTCCAACTCGATCGTTTCATCAAGTTCTAGTCCTTTACGTTGAAAACTTCTCAGTTGTTGTATGGACCATTTCATTTGTCATCACCTCAAGGCAACAGTAGTAATTATAGCTTTCAACAAAAAAATTGTCAACATTTTTTCTTTACAGTCGTTTTTATTCTTTCTCCACAATTTGGTACAATAATGAAGTCACTGGTATTCCAGTTTCACCTGATTTTCTCCTATAAGGTCAAGATGATTCAATTTTAACGCATATCCTCTATCACTACCAAATCAGAAGGAGCAGAATGATGAAATCTTTAGGATTGATTGTTGAGTATAACCCTTTTCATAATGGACATTTATATCATTTGCAACAAGCTAAGAAACAATCACAAGCTGATGTAGTCATTGCTGTGATGAGCGGTAATTTTCTGCAAAGAGGAGAGCCTGCCCTTGTTTCAAAATGGACACGGGCAAAGATGGCACTTGAAGCAGGAGTCGATTTAGTCGTTGAACTTCCCTATGCCTTTGCAACCCAGCGGGCAGATCGTTTTGCGTTTGGAGCTGTTTCCATACTGGATGAAATGAAATGTGATGAAATCATTTTTGGTAGTGAATCCGGGAAGATTGAACCCTTTTTAAAGACTGTCGATTTTCTTCGAGAAAATGAAAAGGAATATAATGAGTGGATACAAAGGCATGTCAAAACAGGTATCAGTTACCCTGCGGCCGCATCCAAAGCTTTCGCTACAATTCCAAATCGTCCTGACGAAGCTGTCGATCTAGCGAAACCTAATAACATTTTAGGGTACCATTATGTGAATTCGATCAGAGAAAATGATTCTAAAATGCATATAGATACTGTACAACGCACTGGTGCTGGTTATCATGAAGTCGGTCATGGAACTGATAAAATCGCAAGTGCGACTGGAATCAGGAAAACCCTATTTGAAGGCAATGGAAAATTATCAGAAATAGAGGAGCTTGTTCCACCGACTACATATAAGGGGCTAATAAAGCACCAACATGAGTTCGGTCAATTCCTCAACTGGGAAGGTTATTTTGAATTTTTAAAACATCGATTGATCACTTTTTCTGCAGATGAACTATCAGAAGTATATGAGTGTGTGGAGGGCATTCAACATCGACTTAAGGATCAAATTTTGCGTTCAGAATCATTTCAAAGTTTTCTGGAATCCGTCAAAACGAAACGATACACATGGACCCGTCTGCAAAGACTTTGCACACATATTCTGACCAATGCAAATAAAGAAGTGATGAATAAAGCTTTACGTGAGCAGCCCACTTCCATTCGACTGCTTGGGATGTCGGAAAATGGCCAAAAGCATTTAAATACGATCAAAAAGAAGGTGGAACTTCCGATTGTAAGTACCCTTTCCAAATACAGTGATGACTTTATGGAGATGGATATCAAAGCAACGAATACATATATTCTTGGTTTCCCATCCAGATTCCATACAACACTTTGGAAACAGGAATACGCTAATCCTCCGATACGTATTTGATTAAAGCTGTTGTTGTGTAGATCGTTGTTATTGAATTTGAAAATATATTCGGTTTTGCCCCGTGGAGTATCTGAAATTTCGCTTGAAGAAAACTTGGCAAAGCGGCTCTTTTCTAAAAGATTGTTGCTTTTGAGTTATTTTTAAAAACTCACCTTGTGCAAGTTGATTGGAGAGCAAGGTGCGAGACTCCTCGAACATGAAAATCGCATTTTCTTCGTGCGATGTAACGCTGCCGAAGCTTTCCTTGTCCTGCGGGGTCAGCGTGCCTACTACCTGAATAATCTCCTCGCAAGGCATGCGACGAGGAAACTCGCTTCGACAGGACTTTCTTGTAGACGCAGGAGCACAAATGCTTCCTTGATAAGGAGACTCCTGAGGTTGCAAGGCGACGAGTGGGTTCACCGCACGCCCCGCGGAAAGCGAGCATCCTGGAGCGGAAATCAACGACTTTTAAAGAAAACTTGGCGAGACCAAGCCTTTTGTAGGTCGAGCCTTAGTTGCCCTTATACTGAAGAAAGTATTTTATACTTTCTTTAAGTGCAAGAACAACAAAGTTTGCCAAAACAGCCTATTGATAAAATGAAAACCGAAAAGCGAAGGATGTTGACGAAGCAGTGACTTCATTTATTGCTCACTAAAGAAAGGGGCTGACCCAAAAGACAAGTGTCAGACACCTCCAACACAACATTTTGTATCAAAACACGCTTTTCCTAAAAATGTTGTTAAGTTCGGAGAGACTCAGACACTTATGGGTCAGCCTCTTTCTTTTGGACAAAATTCAGTTGTCCCAGCCTCTTATGCACGTATTACTTTTCCTTTAAGTCTTTTAAATAATCCAGTGCATCGGTGAATTTTTCAACTGGGACGATTTCCATTTCAGTGTTAATGTCTTCTGCAGCTTCTTTTGCATGTTTATAATTATCTGCTTTAACCGGGGCAAAGAAGACTTCTGCACCTGCATTGTCTGCAGCTACAATTTTTTGTTTGATCCCTCCGATCGGACCAACCTCTCCCTTTTCATTCATCGTCCCTGTTCCCGCAATCTGGTAACCTTTCGTCCAATCCTCTTTCGTCAATTGATTGTATATTTCAAGCGTGAACATCAGGCCAGCTGATGGACCACCAATTTTATTCGTGTCGATTTTTAATTCGGGGTCAGTCTTTATTTCTGAATATGTAACCGGATATGTGATCCCGATTCCAGCGCGTTCTTCTTCACTGTTTTGGACAATGTCTTTCGGAAAAGGCTTCAACGAAAGCGTTATCTCTTTTTCTTTTGATTCTCTGTTAACTGTAAGTTGAACCTTTTCGTTCGCATCAAACTTTTTCAACCGGTTGACAAGTTCTTCAGCCGTTTTGATTTCTTTCCCATTCAATTCGGTGATCAGATCCCCCACTTTTAGTTTATCTGCAGCGGGCATACCTGAAATGATACCCGTTATGAATACACCTTTATTGAGGATTTCAATCGATTTATCTGCTTCCTTATATGCGACAATCGTGGCTGCATGCTGCGAGCTTTGCATCAACTGGAGCTGTCGGGATTCATATTCTTCTTCTGTTTCGTCAGACCCGCGTATTTGATCTTCGGGAATCACTTCTCGATAATCACTGACTTTCGCCCATAAGTATTCTGCCGCATTTGCCTTCCCCACCAAAACGGTGGTAAGCATAAATGAACCTTTTGCTTGATTCCTCTCTTCAACCTCGATGATCGGAGTCAGTACCTTTGCATCACCTGGTTGTGTGAAATAAAAAGGAAGTGGTAAGAAAGCGATCAAAATGGCTATTAAAATGACAACCCAGGGCCATTGGGCTCTAATTCTTTTCATTGTTCTTCCTCCAGTCGCGTATCGCAGCTTTAATATCTTTAATGCGATTGTTGGTTTCCTCTTCACCAATTGCAATGATCTCATCTATTTCCTTGAACGTAGCTGAACTGTAATTTTCCACCAGAGGTCTGATCAGCACATCTGTAGAAATATGGTTCGCTTTTACAAGTTCTCGCTGCATGATATCGATGCTTTGCATGATAACATCAAAGATTGTATTGATTTCCGGGTCTTTTTTTATATGTGAGATATCAACCGCAATAACAAGATCCGCTCCCATCTCTTTCACTACAGAGACAGGTACCCGATCGATCACCCCTCCATCAATTAAGAGTCTGCCATCTTTTTCATATGGCACAAAAATACCTGGAACAGCAATACTTGCTCTTACAGCTTCAGATATAGCGCCTTTGGTGATGACGACCTTTTCACCCTTATAAAGATCTGTTGCTATGATGGAAAAAGGTAGATCTAAATCTTCAATATTTCTTCCTTTCGTCAAAGCATGGATCAATTGCTTCACTTTTTCACCCGCTACAAATCCCATTTTCGGAACTGTATAATCTATATAATATCTTCTTCGGAACATCCTTGCCATCTTCACCATTGTTTCAGGCTTATGCCCGGTACAATAAAATGCACCTACAAGAGCACCCATACTGCTTCCTGCAATCATATGGATAGGAATTTCCGCTTCGACCAACGCTTTCAAAACGCCTATATGCGCAAACCCTCTAGCTCCTCCAGATCCTAGAGCTAAACCAATCTTTGGTTGATCCACAGGATGACCTCCTCTTTTCATCTAAGAACACTGCATCAAGGTCTAAACTCAGTATATTCACGTATAAATGAATGAGGACAACTTATCAAACGTCCATCCTTATTTCATCGTATTCATAAGGAGGCTTTGGATTGTACCATTCTCGAATAAAAAATTCACTTTTTGCAATAGTCGCTTCACTATTTGCTTTATCTTTAATGGTATACCCAAAAGCAGCATTTGAATCATCATTGATCGGATTGAAAATGTGGTGGGAAATCGTTTTCCCCTCATTACTCCCATTTTTCATCATAAGTGAACTGTTAATCTGCTTCGGTGTTGTCCGTTTTGTTGGTGTAATGATGGAACCGATCATGCGCCCACTTTTCAAAGTACCTGGTTCAGGAGGATTTGTGTGGGCTATGGGGATCTCCTCTGGATTTCCTGCAGGTGCGAAACTGACTGCAAGACTTAGACAGGAGAAGGAAATCTCTCGGATCGAAGCAGAACGTCTCGTTTCATTCACCAATTGTTCCAATCCGTTATTCATACTAGGGGCTGTAGCAGTCGGCTTTTTCCATAATGCAGAGTTAGGTGTGCTTCTTGCTGCAGCGCATTATATCGGTAATATCATTGTAGGCTTCATCATGCGCTTTTACGGTTCGGATGACTTCCGCCCAAGACGAAATTATTCACCTAGGCCAGACAATAGGTTGAGCCTTGCACTTGATCGGATGTATCAAGTCAGGAGAAGCGATCCGCGTCCATTCGGGCAACAACTGGGAGATGCTGTCAAACACTCTATCCAGACCCTAATGATGATTGGTGGATTCATCCTACTTTTTTCTGTATTGAATAGGATGCTCACAGAATTCCATATTACTATGTTTATGGCTTCTATCTTGTCCACATTTATGGCTTTGATAGGCTTTGCTCAAGCTCTGATCCCACCATTTCTTTCAGGGATGTTCGAAATTACACTCGGGAGCAAATTAATCAGCGAAACCAGTGGTTCTGTGCTTTTGGAACAAGCTGTGCTGGTTAGTTTCGTCCTTGCCTTTAATGGCTTTTCCGTTCAAGCTCAGGTAGCAAGTATCTTAGCTGAGACGGATATACGTTTCAAACCGTTCCTTATCGCAAGGATCATGCATGGATTTATCGCTGCTATTTTGACCATCCTTCTATGGGAGCCACTGTATGTAAAGCAAACGTCACAGGGAAGAGTGGTGGAGACGTATGCATCTCACCCATCAATTTCATGGATTTATGATGCATGGCATTCCCTATTGACTATTGGAGCGATGATCACCTTCATCAGCTTGATCATTTTTATTTTGATACATTTAAAATCCATCAAACACTACAAGATTATGTAAAAGTGTGGAACGGATTATTTTGCAAACTTCTCCTTCAAGGCCTCCTCCACCACTTTAGGAACAAGATCAGTAACTGGAGAATGATATTTTGCAACTTCTTTTACAATACTTGAACTTAGGAATGAATATTGATTATTCGTCATCATGAAAAATGTCTCTACCGATTCATCGAGCTTCCGGTTGATGGAGGTGATCTGCATTTCGTATTCAAAGTCAGAAACCGCTCTTAATCCTCTCAAAATCACTTTTGCACCGGTCGTTCGGACATAATCCATCAGCAAACCATCACACCAATCGACTTTGATGTTCGCAATATCTTTAGTAGTTTCTTTTATAAGATCCATACGCTCTTCGACTGTGAAAAGTGACTGTTTACTTTGATTGTGCGCAACGACTACAATCACTTCGTCAAAAACACTTGCGCCCCTGGAGATGATGTCAAGATGGCCGTATGTGATCGGATCGAAGCTGCCTGGGCAGATAGCCAGTTTCCTATTCATGTTGTTCTTCCCCCTCGGTTTCATTTGTATATATTGTAACCGCTGTTGTGCTATTATATTGCTCATGCTTGAGGCAAACGCAACCAGCGATTTGTTCTGGAAGCTTCAGCATTGCATCATGTTCGGTGACAATCACCGCATTCAGTTCTAACAATTCATTTTCCTTTAAAAATTCGATTTCTTTTTTGATCTTTTGCTTTTTATATGGTGGGTCCAGGTACACGTAACTGAATTTAACAGTCCTTTTTCGAAGCGCTTTCAATGCGCGGTATGAATCATTCCTGAAAACCTCTACTCGTTCATTCAAGTCAAGGGTGTGCAAATTTTCTTTTATCGTTTCCACAGCTTTTGGATCGACATCGATTATGATTGCTCTAGCAATACCCCTGCTCATACCTTCAATGGTAAGAGCACCACTTCCACCATACAGATCTAAAGAGGTGCCTCCCTCAAAATATGGACCAATGATATTGAAGATCGATTCACGTATTTTGTCAGATGTCGGTCGTGTACCTGAACCCGGTACAGCCTTTAACTTACGGCCTTTAAACTCTCCTGATATTATTCTCATCACGTATAACCTCACCGTAGAATTATTTACCTTCACTATCCTACCACAAAAGCAGCTAATTCTTAAATAGAGCGTATAGAAGCTTTATAACTGTACAATAATAGGATTACAACACCTCAATCAGGTGTTGTAAGTTGAACCACGGAGTAAGCTTAATTTCCCCATAGGCTATACTCCGGTTTCTCCTCTCCCATTGTTCTGTCCCTACGGCAAATGAACATTTCCGTAATGTTTCTAGGCATGTAAGGGTATAGAACAGCCCGCAGGTAACTACCTGCGGGTCTTTTTTTAATCGTAAATATGGTCTTATTGAATAGATCATTTTTGTGGAATTTACTCCTTTTCAGTCGGCGAACCGTATGCCTGGCTCGCCTTTCCCGCTGGAGTGTCATAGATTTCACTCAAGAAGTATCCTACATAAATCTACAATAGAACTTCTCCTTCATTCATGCTAAAGTTATCAATAGAATAAGCTCTTTTAAAAAAACTCTTTTTTAAAGAGCTTTTGGGTCATTTTGGTAATGAATCACCTTCTGCAAGTTGATTGGAGAGTAAGGTGCGAGACTCCTCGAAAATGAAAATCGTATTTTCTTCGTGCGATGTAACGCTGCCGAAGCTTTCCTTGTCCTGCGGGATCAGCGTGCCTACTACCTGAATAATCTCCTCGCAAGGCATGCGACGAGGAAGCTCGCTTCGACAGGACTTTCTTGTAGACGCAGGAGCACAAATGCTTCATTGATAAGGAGACTCCTGAGGTCGCAAAGCGACAAGTGGGCTAACCGCACACCCCGCGGAAAGCCAGCACCTGAAGTGGAAATCAACGACTTTTAAAGAAAACTTGGCGAGACCAAGCCTTTTGTAGGTCGAGCCTTAGCTGCCCTTATACTGAAGAAAGCATTTTATACTTTCTTTAAGTGCAAGAGCAACAAAGTTTGCGAAAACAGCCTTTAAAAAAGGAGGTCAAAACTATGATTCAACGTTTTATAGAACTTGGTGAAGGTTATTCAGATTTATATGAACTTATTGAAATTGCTGAAACAAATACACACCGTCTTACAAAGTTCATTGCTTTAAAAACGAAGGTAAATGAAAAGGAAGTTTGTTCCCTGGCGATCGTCTTACAAGCTGCAGGTGAATCAAACTTCCAACCCATCTATATTTGCCGTGAAGGCGTACCTGAACATTCGAAACGTTGGAACTTGTTCCAAGATCGCGCTTCAACTCATAATAAAGAACTGACAATCCTGGAGGTAAAACCTTCTACCGAATTTAGTGAAAAAGAGCTTTATTATCACTATCTCACAGGAATCCTGAGGATGCAGCATATCATTCCTGCCTGGCAATGATAATGCTTAACAGCGATTAGAGCCCTATTTTATAATCATATTCTTTCGCTTTATCCGGACGTGCATTTTGATACTCTGTCTTGATATAAGCTTTATGAGAAGGTTCTACTTTCTTTACAAAATGAAGTTTTTCAATTTTCTCGATGATGCGATCTTTCTGGTCGGTATCGCAATACAATACTGCATATTTCATCCGTTTCGAAACATAATGAATGTTGCCAAATTTACGAAGTTGTTTAATGTATTTTAATGAATGAAGCCAGATGGCCAATCCAGTTCGATTCGTTAGCATGAGCGGAACTCCTTTTAACCAGTTTTAATTCAGTCTAGCATGAAGATAAACCGCGCGCAATCACTTATATGACTTTACCTGAGGTGGTAGTCCATGGATCTTGAAACGGTTTGGGATATGTTTGTGAAAAACCTGCTGAGCACTTCAAAATTTACAGAAGTGTCAATTACAAAAAGGGCAGGCATACCGTTCCTTTATTTAACGTCAGATTCCTCTATTAAGAGGAAAGAAGTGGAACAGATCATCGAAAGGGCTGCTGTATCAGCAATGAAAGGGAATCGTCTGCACTTCGAATCCATTTATGTGCGCTCTGAACAACAGTTGATCGTTTATAGATGTCGTTTTTATGTCCCGCAACAAAAGATGTTCTGTTGTGGAAACCTTTGTCATGATTGTATTCGTTTTCGTTGATGAAGCTTTCATACGGACAAACCAACCTGATTTTGCTCCTCAAATGGTCGTATGGAGCCTTCATACGCGATCGACAGATTGATTGACATCCTTATGAGTGAGCCACTCAGCCCCAAGTTTGTTTGGTCCGAGCCTCCTCGGCAGTTCTCCAGTGACCTACGTGACTAATCGGGTCGCCTCCGCTGTTCGTCTGCCCGTGGAAATGGAGTAATCTTGCAAAATCAATAAAAACATAAGAAAGAGAGGATAACCTCTGAAGATTACCCTCTCCCAAAACTATGCTATTAACCGCAGCCACATGCTCCTCCGGATCCGCATCCTCCTCCACACGACATGTTATCGAAGAATGGGTTACCTGTTGGTACCTTGATATTTTTAGAAACTTGACCTGCCAATATACCACATATTTCATTCAAAAGCGTTTCAAGGTCTTTTTCAGCTTTTTTGAATGATGCCACAGTCTTGTTAAGATCGATCTCACGCTTCAAGACACGGATGTCCGTGGACACGGTCTTATAATCCGGATGATATTTACCAAATCGTTGAACCTCTTCGTACCTTTCCTTCATTTTAGAAAACTCATGAATCAATTTCTGAGCCTCTTTATCTTTTTGAAGCTTCTTCTTAGCTTCTTTATATTCTTGTCCTATATCTGAATTGAAGATGACTGACGCAAGTTCATCGGCCCCGTCCAGTATTTCAATACTCTCAACTGTTGCTAACATATAATAACACCTCCACCCTGCATTTCTGGGTTATGTATAGTATGCCACAAATTGTCCCCTTATTTCCAATCTTTCATTCTAAGATATTTCATCTCCAATAGTTCATCATACATTATTATACTAAAAAATTTTATTGACAGTTTTTCATTCCGGCTATATAATTTTCTCGTTTAGTATATTTTAGGGGATAGTATAATGAAAATTGTAACATTTAATCCATTCCGTACAATCGGCATTCCTGGGATTCAGTATATCAAACCTGAACTTATGTTCCGGGAACAGGCGTCAATCAAGAATGCGGATGTGATTTTATTTCCAGAGCATTGGCAGGTCAATTCACTTGTATATGGACTCAAGAAACCCATATTCCCAAGTGTAGAATCGATCCATTTAGGTCACGATAAAGTAGAAATGACAAGAGCTCTATGGACAGTCAGCCCTGAACACGTTCCTTATACCGAAATTCTAGGAAATTCTAAAAGGAATATCGATTATATTCTGGAAACATTTCCTTTTCCATTCGTGGCGAAAGAGTCCCGTAATTCGATGGGACGTGGCGTTTTTCTAATTCATTCAGAAGAGGAATTCATAGAGTACGCAGAAAACAACTCCACTCTTTATGTCCAGGAATTCTTGGAAATGGATCGGGATTTAAGAGTGTGTGTTGTCGGGGAAGAAGTTATCGCGGCATACTGGCGGTCAGGTGAAAATCAATTTCATAATAATGTTGCAAAAGGTGGAAGCATTTCGTTTCATGATATCCCCGAGGATGCTCTCAAGCTTACGATCGAGGTAGCAAGAGAATTGAACATCAATCATGCGGGATTTGATCTTGCGGTAGTTGATGGAAGGTTCTACTTTTTGGAGTTCAATACGTTATTTGGAAATGAGGCGCTCCGAGCAAGGAAAATCAATCTTGAAGAAAAGATTTTTCAATATCTTTTAATGCAGTTCAGGCCTCTGCTTCCACCAAACTCGATCGGAACAACCGTGAAAGTTCCTTCTTGATCCTCATGGGATGGTCACTATAAATTGCTTATTCAGCCCCTCAATCGTCTTACCTTGACTATCTACAAGGGTCACCGCAATGTCATGTGTCCCTTTTTCCAAGTTTTTTATAATGAAAGCTGCTTTATATACAGAATAGGGCTTTTGATGATCGACCGAGATCTTCAGATGCCCTTCTTTGCTTGTATTTGAAGTGGTATTATCGGTAAATTGAAATCCTGGCACATAACATTCCACAAACACATCATCATTTGACACCATATGCCTTACTGTCAATGATAAGGTGCTAACAGGGCTTGTAACTTCAACAACCTGAAAGGCGGACGGATCTTTTTCAATCGTTACCTTTTGTACCTTTCCCGGACCACTAATCTGACAACCTGATATGATACTGATAAGCATTGCACAAGCGATTACACGAAAAATAACCACACCGGATACACCTCCTCATCCGATAGGATTTGCAGGTGTCCTGTAAAATATCCCTTGCCCATATAAATGGTCCCTAATTCCAAATAAAAGGTTGACTCATAAGTTGTGCTAACCTCCCATACACCGGAATTTAGAGGTTATACACACTCTGTTGCGAGTCAACCTTCATTATTGTTTTACAAATAATTGAAATAATCTAGAGAGTGTGTCGATCTGTCCATGTAATCGGTCGATTTTCTGTCCGAATGTCTGACCATAAAAGAACTTCGCTTCATTTTCCAGCTCTTGAATTGCAGCCGGGTTACGTGATAACTTACGATACCAATCAGGATGTTCACGGACAATGAATTTCAGGTCTGGTCTTTGATCTAAGTAATCAATGATTTCTTTACGCATCCTACATACTCCCTTTATTAATCTTTGAAAAATTGGTTAAACGGATTGTTTTGATATGGTGGTCTTCTTGGACCTTTAGATTGAAATTGTTGTAACATATCTTGGATACCAGACATTGCGGAACTAAGCTGTGAAGCATATTGGCGCACTTCATCCATATCCATGTTCTTGAACATCGTAAGGATTTCCCCGACAGAGATATCATTGACGTTTTTCCCTTTTTTCTTCGTCTTCCCTGTTGCTGTTGATGAAACTCCAATCTTCCGCTCTATATAGTTACCCCATTGTTCATGATCTTCTCCGAGTAAATTCCACTCTGTAAACACATCTTGCCAGGTCTGGTTTCCGTTCTTTACATGATCGATTAATCCAGGGTGTGAGCGTACAAACATCTTGAATTGTTCGACCTTTTCATTATTTTTCGCTTGCTTACTCACTATAATGCCTCCCATACGTTCAACTCAAGCCTACAGTATATAGTACAACGCAGGAGTTGATTATGTTCGCCTATTTTATTGTTGCAAGTGTTATTTTTTCATTGGTACACTTGAATAACTAAATACGAAAAGAGGACATCAAATGGAATCAATGGATCAACTGCTTGAGAAAGTAAAATATATAATCGAAAACGGCTCAATTGATGATATAAACGTGTTACAGCAAGTGTTGGATGGTATAGATGGTAAGATGACCGGAAAGTACAATACATATATAACAGCGTTCATGGAGACTGAAATCGAAGATAATGGCGAGCAGCTTGTCATGTCGATCCCAATCACCCCGTTTTTGGCGAATTCTGTGGATATCGTACATGGGGGCTTTACAGCTACACTCGCTGATACAGCAATGGGTACTTTCGTCAACCGGAAGATACCAGATGATAAAGTGGCCGTCACATCCGAAATAAAAATGAACTACACCGCACCGGGAGTTGGAGAATTCCTTGAATGCAGAGCAGAAATCCTCCACCTCGGGACGAAGACTTCCGTGACAGAAGCAAAAATTTACAATGAAAACGGTACCCTTGTTGCAGTATCAACCGGAAGCTTCTATTTGATTCCAAGAAAAGCCTAGATGAAAGGTTTACGTATCAAGGCTAAGAAGTTGATTTCGCAAAAATACAATTAAGATGAACAGAACAATAAAGAAGGAGACTCTTTCCGAAAGTCTCCTCTTTTTCTATACGTATATATCATTGTCACCACGGTACGATGAAGTTCTGAGTATAATATCTTTGATATACGCCCACACCTAGGTGTGTGAATTCCTTATTCAACATCGCTTTACGGTGACCTTCGCTATTCAACCAACCGACCACTGCTTCGATGCCATCAATATAATTCGCGGCTATATTTTCTCCAGCTTGGATGTATTTGATATCTTTTCTGTCCAAGCGATTTGATAAATTTCCTGTGTTCGGTGATTCGTGAGAAAAGTAATTTTCTTCATTCATTTCCTTGCTATGCCCAAAAGCAACCTGTGAGGTTTCTTCATGCCATTGGAGTGCCGGGACATTGTATTGTTCACGGATGACATTCGTCAATGTGAATATTTGAAGCTCTTCAGCATTTTGAACTTCTTCCCAATTCTTCTGATCCAATTCTGGTTGATCGATCAACTTGCCCCGATATTCAAGTGAATAAGGACGCTGCATGATCAGTACCTCCGGCGTCACGTAGCGAATGCCGACCAGGGTATCTTTGAATTTATCCATATAAAGTTGCACCCATATCCCATTGATTTTTACAAGTGGTCTGGTTTGCATCTCTTCTTGTGTCAATTCAAATTGATATTCATTTCCGTCAACCTTGAGCTTCGCTTTATTATCCATCTTAAGATGCTTTTCAATCTCAGATCGTTTTTGTCCGATTTTCAAAGGAGAAACATCTACATTCTTCCCAATGACAAACATAGTGACCACTCTTCCTTTATCCAAACCAAACTGGATATACTGGTCTGGATCCTGGTCGTAAATCCACCATTGGTACCCGTAAGGTGTAGGATCAATCCGATCAGGTTCACCAATTTTGGTAATCAATTCTTCCTGGTTCATTTGGAAAAATTTGCTGATACCTTCTTCAGGTAAATCAAGATCGCTCCTTGACTTATCAGAAGAATCCGATTCAGTTTGTTCAATAGGAGGGTCTGAATAATCCGGGAGTTCGGTTAAATCATCGTAGAATATGCTGAATCCATAAAATATGATTGCGATAATGATGATCAATCCAATACTTCTCATGCACCCTCCCCCTTATTTTTCTTAAAAAGTATGTCGAATCTTACTTTCACATTACCGTATAGCTTTATACTTGTCTATCCATAGAATACAATCTATTAATTAACATCTTATTCAAGTTATCACTTGGCCATACCTCACTAAAGCATAAATAGAACTTGGGTAAAACCATGCCTTAGCGCAGGCTGACCTCAGTTGCCCATATCCTGAGGAACGGCTTTTAAATGCAAAAAGTTGACCTTATTTGGAGGTCAACTTTTCGATTCAATGCATTTGTTGATCCGGCTCTGCTTCTGAAATTTCAGTCAATGCCATCCCTGCTTGTTGATCACTTTCATAATGGATAGCTAGATCTCCTAAGGACACAATACCAACTAGTTTACTCTGCTCTACAATTGGTAACCTCCTTATCTCATGTTTGGACATGAGTTTTACAGCTTCCTCTATTTCCATATCAGGTGTCCCGGTTATTATTTCATTACTCATAACATCAGTAATCTTTGACGCATTTGGCTTTTTTTCAGCTACACCTCGGATCACAATATCACGATCAGTAATCATGCCAACCAGCTTGTCATCTTCGCATACTGGAATTGCGCCTACATGATCTTCCTTCATTTTGACAGCAGCTTCATACACGTTATCAAGTGTTGTACAAAAGTCCACGTTTTCGGTCATTATTTCCCTTAATTTTTTCATAAACATCAACCTTCCTTCGAATAGAATTTTGTGTGTTGTTGGTGCGTGTTACCGTTACCATTGCTCGCTTACATTCTGTCCATATTGTCTAGTCTTGCCAAATTTTCGATTTCTTTTCAAAAATCATATATAATTGTAAGGAATCATAACTGAAAGATTGCATCTTAATCTATTTCGTACTATTATTATGAAGGAAGAACATATCGAAGGATGTGGAGGATGACACATGAAATTTGAAGAAATCGGACTAGCAGGTAAAGTCATTAATTTTGAAATACTCGAACATTTAATGCATGATGTCGGATTGGTCCGTGCTGGCCAATGGGATTACGAACGAATTACATATGATTATAAGTTTGAAAGCATGGATACTGGTGAGGTATTCTACTTAAGAATTCCTTGCTATGCAGTCGAAGGTGAAGTTGAATCCGCACATGCATTGATCAAAATTATGGAACCGTACCTTGGGAAGCATTACTACCCTCATGGGGTTGAATACGATGAAGATTTTCCGAAGAATGTGGTTACAACCTGTAAGAAGATGTTGAATAAACTTAAAGAAGAAATTGATAAGCATCATACAGCGTAAAAGGGGCTGACTTAAAAGTCGCCCCTTTTTTTGTACAGCTATTTTTCAGATTTATTTATTTGAACTTTCTTTAACAATGATCATATTTCTATTAGGAGCTCTGTTCATAATTTCACAAAACCAATATAATATAAAGTAAGGACTAAAAAACGTTATTTTGATTATTCATTGTCCAAGCCTGATACATATCAATTTTAGCGGGAAAGGAGGACCAGGTTGAACCAATTTTCAGCACGTAAACGTTGGATTATTTATACATTGATCGCACTCATTGTCATTGCATCATTTGTATGGGTTCTGCCGATCGCACTTCCCATCGTTTTTGCACTGTTTACCGCTCTGCTATTAGAACCGGCTGTTAAAATGTTTCAAGGGAAATTCTCCTTCAAACGTAACTTATCCGTATTCATCGTGTTTTCACTTTTCGTCGTTTTGATGGGGATCGGGAGCTATTTCCTGGTAACTAAAGTAGTCACTTCTGCTATTAATTTCGTGGAAAATTCCCCAACCTATATTTCAGAAGTGAATATTGTATGGGATGATATAGAGAAAAATTTTGAAAAAGCAGCACAAGATCTGCCGGAAGAAATCGTCATTGAAATCAATAGCCAAGTTGATCAATTTTTAGAGTCGATTCGGACGAAACTGCTTGAGAAGAACTATATTGAATCGCTTACTTCTCTGGTTTCTTTCATCCCAAGCTTTCTGGTAAGTATTATTGTTTTCCTTCTTACATTATTCTTATTTCTCTTAGATATCCCCAGATTGAAAAAAGGTGTCTATTCACATATGACTGAAAAAACTGCTGAGAAAGTGCATTTCATGAGCACAAGATTATCTTATGTTATATTCGGCTTTATGAAAGCGCAATTTTTAGTCAGCATTGTCATATTCATCGCAGCATTGATCGGTCTATACATGATTGTTCCTAAGGTTGCTCTATTAATGGCGTTCATCATTTGGGTGATCGATTTCATTCCGATCATCGGTTCGATCGTCATTCTTGGACCTTGGGCACTGTATTATCTGCTTATCGGTAAGGTTGTATTAGGAACAAAGCTAGCAGTATTAGCAGTCATTCTGTTGATTATCCGACGTACAGTCGAACCAAAAGTGATGGGCTACCATATCGGTTTATCAGCACTATCCACACTGATTGCAATGTACCTTGGTCTGAAGTTATTGGGCATGATAGGCTTCATAGCCGGTCCGCTTATTCTAATCATTTTTAATTCTGCTCGGGAAGCAGGGATTGTAAAGACCAACTTTAAAATTTAGTTTTGAGTCATTTTAAAAAAATCACCTTGTGGAACTTGAATGGAGAGCAAGGTGCGAGACTCCTCGAAAATGAAAATCGCATTTTCTTCGTGCGATGTAACGATGCCGAAGCTTTCCTTGTCCTGCGGGATCAGCGTGCCTACTACCTGAATAATCTCCTCGCAAGGCATGCGACGAGGAAGCTCGCATCGACAGGACTTTCTTGTAGACGCAGGAGCACAAATGCTTCCTTGAAAAGGAGACTCCTGAGGTCGCAAGGCGACGAGTGGGCTCACCGCAAGCCCCGCGGAAAGCGAGCATCCTGGAGCGGATATCAACAACTTTTAAAGAAAACTTGGCGAGACCAAGCCTTTTGTAGGTCGAGCCTTAGTTGCCCTTATACTGAAGAAAGTATTTTATACTTTCTTTAAGTTCAAGAGCAACAAAGGTTTGCCAAAACAGCCAAAATTCAAGAGAACAAAGGTAAGGCTGTCCCCGATTCTACTAGGACAGCCTTTCGTATTGTTTGATTAAAAAAAGTCGTATAAGAATGGAATTTGCTTATTAATCACCTTTTTCAGCACTTCAATTTCTTCAGGCTTTCCAACTAATCTGCCTTGTGCTGCTAACTGACCTGGAGTTTGATAATTGAAAAACATTGCACTGAGTGTGTTGACGTCACATTGGATCCCTTTTTCAGGAGGATGTGTGCAACCCACGCCTTCTTTTGGATGAAAATGATCAACTTGAATTTCTTCCTCTCGATTCATCCTAATGATAAATGTCCCTCTATTCCATTCTGCCAAAGGATCATCCAAATGGATAATCAAAGGTTTTTCCAAAAACACCTGAAACGGATACACTTTTATGAATTGTTTAAAGTCAACAATTCTACTCATGAAATAAGAACTGATTTCCTGTTTTATCTTTGGATCGAACATCAGAAATTCAAAGTTTTCATCAATTGCTGGATGCAGTTGAATAGAATCGACCATAGAGTTGTGGTTTCTTACAAACTGCAACATAACCATTTTTGCTTCCTCATTCAAAGAAACCCATTCTTCAATTTCCATCACATTCTTTTTGACACGATAGACGAGATATCCTTCGTCATTTCCATTTTCGTCCAAATAGACAGCGACTATATCACGAGGGTTATGGAGAACAGAATTCCGCCACCACTTTTCTGTCCTCTTCAACATCCCTGCGTATTTCTGCGCGTACTTATCATAAATCCGATCTAATCTTTCAACATCATGTTCAATTCGGATCACGTTTCCTTTTGTATGGGCATACCTTGTTGCTAATTGTTCTGGTTTTATTTCATACTTTTTGATCGTGTGTGTCAGTTCCCACCCATACTTCCGATAGAAGGACACAGAAAAAGGATGCAGCATTGAAACAGATTGACCATTGTCTTTCATCACTTCCAAAGATTTTTTCATTAATGCTTTGATATGACCTTTACGGCGATATTCCGGCCAACTTGCGACTCCAGCTATGCCACCCATCGACATGACTTTGCCACCCAACCAAATTTCCATCGGGTGGATCAATAATTTTGAAGCCATAATCCCATTATCAAATATAGCCCAGCAGTTTTCCAGCTCTGTCATATCTCGTCTTTTTCTTTTATCTTCTTCTGAAAGTTCATATTGAAATGCGAATTCGCCCATTTTGAGAAATTCATCGAACTCATTTGCTTTGATCGTCCTTAATTCCATATATGTATCCCCCTCTATACTGTGATTGCTTTATAAGTATACAGGATTAACCACTTGAAATCCTTTAATTGCAATTGCTTTTTCATGTTGCGCATATACGCTGATATTAAAGAAAGATCGACTCTACCAACTGAGTCGACCTTGAAGGAAATTACTGTTCATTTAACGATAATCTCGCCTTTGCTTCATTTATGATCTTTAATTCCTCTTCTTTATCTTGTGTACGTTCTTTTCGAACCCAACGGATCAAGATGTACAATAGTATACCACCATAGATAATTTCCTGTGCGATCTTCATGATGACCCCGCCTGCTTGTTGATCATCGAGCGGTTGAAGGAATGCAAATATCTGTGGGGCATTCATATATGTTTGATAAATCAGATCATCAGCAAAAATGATCAAAGCACATGCTGGTGTCAATAAGACGCCATCTGCAAAAATATATCCCACCTTTTGAAGGTCCGATAACGTATCTTGTTCCGGTAAAGGACCGATTACTGGCCACCACATCATAAATGAACTCGTCAGTAAGATGATATGTGTAACTTCATGCAAAAGAAGATTTCCCATCACTGTATCAAAGATGATCGGCAAGTGATACAGCGAGATCAGAATGTTAAATAAAATCAAGGCGATCAAAGGTTTTGTGAAAAATCGGAATAACCGTCCTATGATGCCAACGCCAAGGATTTTCCTATAAAGCACCTTTGGCAGTCCGATCAGTAAAAGCGGCGGAACAATGAAATAAAGTAGACTCATCTGCAGCATATGTGCTGAAAACGAGTAATGATGTCCAATGGCACTCAATGGTGTGCCCTTCGCAATGTAAAAACCGATGACCGCTATCGTGAACCATACCTTTTGTCCTCTGGTGACAGTCCCCTTTAAAGGACCATTTTTTGTATAGTAAAAATAGATACCAATCACAGCAATACAAATCAATAAAACAAATGGACTCCATAAAGCTGTCCAATTTATTTCGCTTAATGAATTCTGGTGTTCGCCGTGCATCTCAATCACTCCTTGCTCAGTACTCTCTTCCTATCATATCAAAAAATAATACTGCTTTCGTGTTGGAGTAGAACAATTTTGTGTCAGTATAAGGAAAAATCAGCAAAACCAAGCTATTTAAAAAGGACCGACTCATACTGAGTCAGCCCCCATATTCAAATTACCAAATCAATCCTACAAGAGTACCTACTGTAATTACAGCAATTAATAACCCGCTTGCAATTCCCCACATAGGAAATTCATGTCCCTTATGTCCAAGGTGCATCCAAATGTATAGCTGGAAAAAGACCTGGACACATGCTAGAACAATGATGAAAAGAATTGCCAGGGAATTAGATACTGCGTCACTTGCAATTGCTGCAAACGCCACGATGGTCAATAAAATCATCATAACGAATGAAACATTATGCTGGCGACGTTCTTGCTTTAATTTGATCTTCTTTTGTAAGGATGAGTGGTGATGGACTGAGTTTTGTTGTTCATTACTAGCCATCGATTACCCCACCTTTCCCATAAGATAAACTACTGTAAAGATGAATACCCACACTACATCAACAAAGTGCCAGTATAGGGCAAACAGATAATATTTAGGAGCATTGTACAATGTCAAGCCGCGACCACTATTACGAATAAGTAAAACTGCAATCCATAGACAACCGAATAAAACGTGGCCTCCGTGGAATCCGACAAGCGTATAGAATGCAGATCCAAATGCTCCGGATGTGAAGGTATGCCCTTCATGTACATAATGTATGAACTCATAAATCTCTAGACCTAAGAATGATAATCCAAGCAGTAAGGTGATGAATAACCATCGGCGCATCTGTTTGACCTTGTTGTCTTTTAACGCCAATACAGCGTACACACTCGTCAAACTACTTGTAAGTAGGATGATGGTTGCTGCAAAAACCATCGGCAGTTGGAAAATCTCTGATGCTTCAGGTCCTTTTCCAAAAGAATTACGTAATCCGAGATATGTTCCGAATAATGTTGCGAATAATACTGTTTCTCCACCTAAAAACAACCAGAATCCTAAAAACTTGTTTTTACCTTCCAGCGTAGCTTTTTCAGGGGATTCAGGGAAGTTTTGATCGGTTAAGCGTTCACCTACATCCATTATACGTCAACCCCCTTATCCTCTTTCAGTAAATCCTCTTTATGGAGATGATGTCCGTGATCATCAATCCAAGATCTTAAGAACATACATGCCAATCCGATTCCAAGTCCAGCGATGATTGCAATCAATGCTGGCGTTCCAGCAGAATTGAAATAAATGAATCCAAATCCTGCGATGAAGAATCCTAGTGACATGACTAATGGAAGAATAGAGTTGTTAGGCATATGGATATCCCCAACAGGCTCTGCAGGTGTCATCTTCTTGTTCCCTGCCATCTTCTCAATCCAAAGTGCATCCAACCCACGAACTAAAGGTGTTTGCAAGAAGTTATAATGCGGTGTCGGGTTTGGAATCGCCCATTCAAGTGTACGTCCATCCCAAGGATCCCCGCTGACTTTCTTACCTTTAGCATGTGTAGCAATTACATTAATAATGAAAACGATTGTTCCTACTGCCATCAAAAACGCACCGATTGTACTGATAAAGTTCATCGAACCAAGTCCGAATTCTTCAGGGTACGTAAAGTAACGACGAGGCATACCCATCAGTCCTAGGAAATGTTGAGGGAAGAATGTCAAATGGAATCCAATAAAGAAAGTCCAGAAATTCCACTTACCAAGAGCTTCATTCAACATCAATCCGAACATTCGTGGATACCAGTAGTATAATCCAGCAAATAGTCCAAGAATCAATCCACCGACAATAACATAGTGGAAGTGGGCTACAACGAAATAACTGTCATGGTATTGATAATCGGCAGGTGCTGCAGCAAGCATGACACCTGTTACCCCACCCATTACGAACGTTGGAATGAATCCAACTGCAAAAAGGTTTGCTGTGGTAAAGGTGATTTTTCCGCCCCACATTGTAAAGACCCAGTTGAAGATCTTTACCCCAGTCGGGATGGCGATTGCCATTGTAGCGACAGCAAAAATCGAGTTTGCTACTGGTCCTAGTCCAACTGTGAACATGTGGTGGGCCCAAACCATGAAGCCCAGGAATCCGATCAATACAGTGGCGAATACCATCGCACTGTATCCAAATAGGCGTTTTTTCGAGAATGTTGCTACTACTTCTGAAATGATACCGAATGCTGGTAAGATCAGAATATATACTTCAGGGTGTCCGAAAATCCAGAAAATATGTTCCCAGATGATTGCGTTTCCACCCATATTCGCATCAAAGAAATTAGCTTCAAATACCCGGTCGAACATGAGTAGGAAGAATCCGATTGTCAACGCAGGGAAAGCAAAAAGGATAAGTCCCGATGTTACGAATGCTGTCCATGTGAACAACGGCATACGCATGAATGTCATTCCTGGCGCTCTCATATTGATGATTGTAACGAGGAAGTTGATTCCCCCCATCAACGTACCCGCACCGGCAATCTGTAAACCTAATACATAAAAATCGACGCCGTGTCCACTTGATGTGGTCGAAAGTGGTGCGTAAGCTGTCCACCCAGCATCTGGAGCTCCTCCTAAGAACCAACTGAGGTTCAGTAAGACTCCTCCGAAGAAGAATAACCAAAATCCTAATGAGTTCACAAAAGGAAAGGCTACGTCACGGGCTCCTATCTGTAATGGTACGACCGCGTTCATAAACCCGAATATGATCGGCATGGCTGCCAGAAAAATCATTGTTGTACCATGCATGGTAAGTACTTGGTTATATAGATTTCCTGTTAAAAATGCCATTTCAGGACTCATTAATTGAATACGGATTAATACTGCTTCTAAACCCCCGACCAAGAAGAAGAACCCGCCGGAAACGAGGTATAGAATTCCAATTTTCTTATGATCGACTGTAGTCAGCCAATCCCATAGCACGCTTTTTTTCGCTGCATGTGCGTTACTCACGATAGTACCTCCTTATTAAAGCGATTGAAACTTTGCTTATTCAGCGGTTTCAAGTTCCATTAAGTAGTCTGCTAGTGCATCTAATTGTTCTTCATTGAAATTGAAATCCGGCATATTGTTACCAGGTTTCATTTCTTGTGGATCATTGATCCATTTCTTGATGTTCTCTTTATTATGATCTGCAATACCTGCTACCTTCTCATTGTCGGCAAATCCAGTTAACGCAGGACCTACATTACCACCCTTATCTCCGACAGCATGACATTGGAGACAGTTCTGTTCAAAAATCTTTTGTCCTTGCGCTACTTCTGAAGGAGCATCATCGAATTTTGTATTTTTCATACTTTCGATCCACGCGTCAAACTCATCACGCTCGACAACTTTCACTTTAAAATACATCAAGGCATGGGAATCACCACAAAGTTCAGCACATGCACCTTGGTAAGTTCCAGTTTTCTCAGGATGAAGCCACATTTTATTTGTCAATTTATCTCCAGGGTTCGTATCCATTTTTCCTGCAATACTAGGAATCCAGAATGAATGGATAACATCAGCAGAGCTTAACTCGATGTTCACTCTTTCATCTACAGGAAGATAAAGTTCTTGTGCAGTGACAACTTCTTGATCAGGATACTCAAACTCCCACCAATACTGGTGTCCAGTGACTTTAATCGTCATCGGACCTTTCTTTTCTTCCTCTTCACCATCTTCAGTTGCTTCAGCACTCTTTTCGCTGACTGCAAGGTCGAAAGTGGTCATTACTGTCGGCACCGCTAGCACCAATAGGAGCACGATCGGAATCGCAGTCCAAAGAACCTCTAACATATGGTTCCCTTCAACTTGTTCAGGGATTGAATCGTCCCCTTTACGATGTCGGAATTTCACTAATACATAACCAAAAAGAATAAAAACAACTACAAGTACGACAACCATAATTGCAAGGCTTAAGACCATCAGGTCGAAAAGAGCGCTAGCACCTTTACCTTGTGGTTGAAGTGCGGATATTTGTTCATTACCGCATCCAATTAAACCAAGCATCATAATCCCAAATAATGGAACAAGACGCCCGAGTCGTAGCCATCGTTTCATTACTGCATCAAACCCCGCTTTCTCTGTTGTACTAAAAAGATTTTTTAATATGTAACCGCTTAAGGGAAATTTCGAAATCCCTTTAGCGATTGACGATGATCATTACAACGAACATGATGGTCAAATAATTCAATGAGTAAACGAACATCATTCTTGCCCATTTAATGTCGTTTTTCATGAAGAATCCGGCTATGCCAAGTGCCAGCCATCCTAAACCAAGTACAGCCGCAACAGTAAAGTATACCATTCCAAAATGATAAAGGTACAAACTTACCGGAAGCAACGCGGCAACATAAACTACCATCTGTCGTTTTGTCATATTGAAACCTGAAACAACAGGAAGCATTGGAATTCCTGCTTTTCGGTATTCTTCACATCGTTTCATAGCTAAAGCCAAAAAGTGAGGCGGCTGCCATAAAAACATAATCAAGAACAAGTGCCATGCTGTCATATGCAAATCAGGATCGACAGCTGCCCAACCGATGAGTGGAGGTATCGCACCTGAAATCCCACCAACTACAGTGTTGATTGAATGGGTCCGTTTCAACCACATCGTATAGACAATGACATAGACAAAAAGTCCAATCACACCTAGAAGTGCTGCCATCAAGGAGGCAAACATCAACAACAGTGTACCGAGAGCAGAAAGTATGATTCCAACCCAGAGTACTTGGTTTGCATCAATTTTCCCTGTAACTGTAGGTCTTTCATAGGTTCTTTCCATCAAATGGTCGATATCACGATCGATATAATTGTTTAGAGAGCATCCTCCTGCTATGACTAGTGCTGCACCTAAAAGAGTCAGCAATGCCGTAGGAATATTCGCAAGAAAACTAGCATCTGTAACTTTCAATGCGATCCAAAAACCTGCGAACGTCGTAATGAGGTTGGACATTACGATCCCCATCTTAGCAAGTGTCAAGAAATCTTTCCAAGTACCTGTAGGTTTTGATTCAGACAATGGTCCAGGCTCCATAACTCTGCTTGATGCTTCATATGTTGTCGTATTCATTTTGCTCATGCTTCCACCTCCTTCTAAATGCTCTTTACCCCAACTCTTCCATTAAAACATAAGTGTGAGTAAAACACCTCTTCTAATTTATCAGTAAAACGGGTTTATGAAAATAACTTTTTGCAAATTGTCTATGCTTGTTCACAATTACAATGATTTCTTCCCGACACATATGATACGATATTGTCGATTGAAATTGTCCTTTAACATTATAAACGAATTCAGTTGTTTTGTATACTTGCTCTAGTGTTCAATCGACATACGTAGTCCTTGTTTCAGGTGATTCAGATTGACTCTTTCATTTCGATTTGTGTAAGGGTGGTCGATTGCTTTAGACTTATTCTTAATGGTAAGGTTCACCAAACTTGTAATTATTATAGAACAAATAGTTACTTTTTCTTAATTATTATAGAGAAGGTGTCAGAATGAATCGATATTTAAAATTTTATGCGATCCTAACTAGTCTAGGTATGCTCTTAGTCTTATTGATGGGTGCCATCGTAACCACTACAGGATCTGGTGAAGGGTGCGGAAACTCATGGCCCTTATGTTATGGTGAAGTGCTCCCTTCCCAACCTAAAGTAGAAACGATGATTGAATATAGTCACAGAATTGTTTCTGCAACTCTCGGTTTGATGGTTGTCATATTGGCAGTTTGGTCATGGATGAAATTCAAGCAAAACCGAGAAGTAAAATGGCTTGCATTTTTATCTGTATTTTTCATCGTTTTTCAAGGTTTATTAGGTGCTGCTGCTGTAATTTGGGGACAATCATCCTTTGTACTGGCACTTCACTTCGGTTTTTCCTTAATATCCTTTGCGAGTGTTGTGTTATTGTCCGTTGTCATTTTTGAGAACGGAAACGATCGAGCAACCCTAAAGATCAATAAAAATTTCAAATTGAATATTTATCTTCTATTCATCTATCTTTACACTCTTGTATACACGGGAGCATTAGTAAGACACACAAAAGCAAGTCTGGCATGCTCAGGTTGGCCGTTATGTAATGGACAGCTATTGCCTCCGACCAATGAATTAGAACTGATCCACTATACTCATCGCTTCATGGCAGGTCTATTGTTTATCTGGATCTTATTAAGCTTTATTCAAATCAGAGCCTATTATAAAAACATGAAAGTTTTATACAATTCATTTTTATTGCTGTTGATTCTCGTATCCTTGCAGGTCATTACTGGAGCATTGATTATTTTCACCAAATTGAATCTCTTCATCGGCTTAATGCACGGCCTGTTTGTTTCCCTATTGTTTGCTACACTCAGTTATCTGGTAATGATTGCGTTACGGAAAGACTGACGGTATGAATGTATAGATATTTGAAAGAGCTGACTCCAATCATCGTATGGGTATAGGTGATTTGGATCAGCTCTCTTTTTGGTGATTTTGCAGAATTCGCATACACGATAACATTTGATAAATCTCTAAAAGGATAATTCATCTAAAGAAAACTTGGCAAAGGCAAGCCTTAGCGCAGGCTGAGCCTAAGTTGCCCTTATATTGAAGAAAGTATTTTATACTTTCTTGGTTCTACGTCAAATGTTGGGGTAGGAGTTCTTGCTCCTATCCCTTAACCTACTTGAAAATCCAATTCTTTATTTTGATGATGTAATAAGATCCGTAAGCGTAACCTATCATAACGGTGGAAACCAAATGCAT
>NZ_JBQQCL010000005.1:0-248451 GCF_052246725.1 Pseudalkalibacillus sp. R45
CTTTAGTAAGCTATGAGGAATTAGAAAGCCGAGTTGAAGAATATATCCACTGGTACAATCATGAACGTTCAAAAGAAAAATTGGATGGACTGAGTCCAGTCGAATACCGAACTCAATCCATCCAATCAGCTGCATAATAAAAACTCTAACTTTTAGGGGTAACCACCTTCCGAGACTGGAATCACTTGCGGTTTTGATTTTACGGCTAGCTTTTTTGAAGTTGAATGGAATCAGCTGTTTTTTTCAGATAAGAAAGGCAGATGGAAAGTTATCATCGTCCCTTCCCCAAGTTTACTGTCAATATGGAAGGTCCCGCCGTGATCTTCGATGATCTTTTTACACAAAGGGATCCCTATTCCATTTCCTTTTTCTTTTGTCGTAAAGAACGGTTTTCCGAGTTGTTCCAACACAGCTTGCTCCATGCCGGGTCCTTGATCTTTGAATGTGATTTCATAATGATTATTTCTTCCTTTTCCATAGAGCTGGATCAGTCGATTGTTTTGTTGGTTGGTATAAGCTTCGATCGAATTTCGAAGCAGGTTTAAAACAACCTGCTTGATCATTGATTCATTAACCATTATATATCCATCAACCTCTTCCACATCCCATTCAAAAACAAGATTATGTAATAAGCATTCTGATTGGATGATGTGGATCAAAGATTTGATTATTAGATCTGGTCTTTGCTTTTGCTTCTGCATCTTACGTCTTGAGACAGACAGAAAATCCTCGATAATTTCGTTCATTCGGGATAGTTCCGACAATACTGTATCATAGTATTTGGTGAAATCCTTTGTCACAGCCGATAATTGTATGAATCCTTGTATAACAGACAATGGATTGCGCAATTCATGAGCCACGCCTGCTGCCAGGTGGGATACAGATTCCATCTGTTTTTTGTACATCAGAAGATTTTCAAACCGCTGTTGATGTGAACGATCATATAGAACGAACCGGATGCTCTCATCGGAATCAAAATACATCCCTTTTACTTGATAAAGACAATCGTCTTCATAATAGAAGCGTTCATTGACGATCTTTGTACTCCTTATTTCCCTGGTCATCTGGAGCATTTGAGATAAAAGAGGATGCTTTTGATCCAGTTGGAACAGATTTTTTCCGATCAGCTGATTGACTGAATCTAAATCAACGAATAATTTCATCCGTTCGTTACAGCAATCAATTTCATTTGTAGCAGTGATGGTCAAAATTCCAATTTCGAGCTCGCGGAACATGAATTTACGGAACTCGTGTTCTTTTTCGTACATTTCTTTGTAATCCATTTCATGGTGCTTTTCCGTTGTGCCAGGATTATCAAGAAACCTGCCGAGAAGTACAATTTCATCATCGACCATTTTTCCAAGATACTTGATTTTCATCTTCTCCTCATCTAAATAATGATCAAAAACCCCTTCAGAGGCATTCTTGGAGGTGAGCTTTTCAATAAACTTGAAAACAGCAGGCTGATCTTCTTTCAGGAACAGGTCATAGAAATTTGTATGTGTATCGCTCAGAATAGACTCTTGAGCAATGCTGTTCGATTCAATAATCGAACCATTGGGCTTGATTAGTAAGTATATATCGTCCGTAAGATCATTCATAATATGTTGAAAGGCTGCAAAAGTGTTGTCAGAATGACAATATTGCATAGCACGCCCCCGATTATAATTGACATAGTATATTTATTATACTAAAGATACCTTCCAATACCTAGTGCAACAACCAATAAATCCCTAGACATATATCGGCAAAAATCAACATTTTCACATTGAATATTCACCCCTACATACAAGCACACAACTTCTGCCCACCTCATACATTATGCAAAGAGGAGGGGAACGGGGGATGAATCCTTTTCTACAACAAATGATCAACCATAAACTGAACAATCTGTCTGCTGAGGAATTGACTGCATTAGCATCACAATACAACATCCAATTGACTGACACACAAGCAGTCCAGATCATCCGTATTCTGAGAAAAGAGAAGATTGATGTGGCAGATCTTCAGCAAAGGGATCGAATCATCAGACAAATAGAGGCTGTCGTTGGTCCACATACTGCTCAGACCGTAAAGGTTATGTTTCAATCGATCGTCCGATGAAAATGCAAGAAAAAGCTGACTCCTTTGTCTCTGACAAATTCCGACCTTATATAGGTTAGGTTTAACAGATACACTCTTCAGAGTCAGCTTTTATTTTATTTCTCTATTTTAATTCAATGACTTTGTAATACTTTATTGTTGATTTTCACAGGTCGTTGAGCTGGACATCACTTCTATGTCTTGACCTACTTTTGCAAGCCTCCTCACTTGTACAGGATGTACTGACTTCGACGTTCACCATAGGACGTGGTGGTATTTAGTCGAAGTTCATTATTATACTCGCAGATCCTTAATTCGCTGTGGGGTTTCGCTTGGCTCGCTTTTCCTGCAGGAGTGTCGTAAATTTCGCTTCAATCAAACCTAGTCAGAAATCAACAGTATTATTTAACAAAGTCAATTCAGTAAAAGAAATTCACCTTTATGCTTGGACGATTTTTTCAAGTAATTGTGTATCATACTTTTTCCCGCGCAGCATCTCGATTTCGAACTTATATGGAGGTTTCTTGTTTTTCTTGTCTCCATTGACAGGTACATAAGGTGTTTCAAGGATCTTCGGAATTTCCTCAAGCTGAGGATGGTGTATAACGTAATTCAATGTATCGAATCCGATCTTTCCAAAGCCTATATTTTCATGACGGTCTTTACCTGCCCCGCACTCGTTTTTACTATCATTGATGTGAAGGACTTTGATTCGATCAAGTCCGATAATTTTATCAAACTCATTCAATACACCATCAAAATCATTTATGAGATCGTACCCTGCATCATGGGTATGGCATGTATCAAAACACACTGAGAGCTTGTCGTTGTGAGTTACGCCATCAATGATCGCTGCCAATTCTTCAAACGTTCTCCCACATTCAGAGCCCTTTCCTGCCATCGTTTCTAATGCGATCTGGACATTCTGTTCAGGAGATATGACTTCGTTCAACCCTTCGATGATTTTTTGAATACCTGCTTCCGTGCCTGCACCGACATGCGCCCCAGGGTGCAATACAATCTGTTTAGCACCAATCGCTTCTGTCCGTTCAATTTCGGATCGCAAGAAATCTACTCCCAGCTGAAAGGTTTGTGGTTTCGTCGTATTCCCGATATTGATGATATAAGGGGCGTGTACGACGATTTCCTCTATTCCGTTTTCCTTCATATGTGCAACGCCATTCTCGATATTCAGTTCTTCAATTGCTTTACGACGTGTGTTTTGAGGTGCTCCAGTATAAATCATGAATGTGTTCCCACCATAGGAGATAGCCTCTTCACTTGCACCCAACAACATTTTCTTCCCGCTCATTGAAACATGTGATCCTAATTTAAGCATGCATTGCTCCCCCTCTATTTCTTTCTTTTTCGGTTGAATTGCTTCTTTTTTTCTTGAAATTTCTTTTTATAACCTGGTTTGACCTTCTTAGGCTTGGGCATTAAGAATTCGTTTGGATCTTTAGATTTCTTTTTTGGCCGGGAACGCTGTACGTTCACTGTTACCCAATCCTCGTCCTTAAGATCCTTGTGTTCGAAGGTAATACCTTTTTTCTCGAGCTTCTCGAGTTTTTCGATTTCATCTCGTTCATATAAAACAGCAGCTATACCGCTCATACCTGCACGACCCGTACGTCCAGATCGATGGATGTAATAGTCGAGATCGGTCGGGATTTGATGATGGATAATATGGCTAACTCCCTTTACATCGATTCCTCTAGCCGCTAAATCAGTTGCGACCAAATACTGACACTCCGCATTCGCAACGCGTTTCATAACATGCTTACGTGTCCGTGGAGGAAGGTCTCCGTGTAGCCTATCTACATTCAAACCTTCTTGTATCATTGCATCTGCCACTTCATCAGCATCTTTTTTCGTATTCGCAAACACGATCGCTAAATAAGGATTGAATTTTTTCGCAATCTCAATTGTCAGTTGAATACGATCACGATGTCTTACAGGGACTGCAATATGTTCAATTTCTGCCGGAGACGTTTCCTCGGGCTTTACATGAACATGCTTCGGGTTGTTCATATATTTACGTAATAATGGATTCAGATTTTCAGGGATTGTTGCTGAAAATACCATCATCTGCAACTCATGCGCCATACGTGAAGCAATCTGATCGACGTCTTCAATGAATCCCATATCAAGCATTTGATCAGCTTCATCTACGACGAGCATATCCGCATTGAAAATGGATATCCCTTCTTCGACAACGAGATCTTTTATACGTCCAGGTGTACCTACAATCACATGTGGTTCATTTTTCAATTGATCAACCATACGCTTCCGGTCTGTTCCACCCACCACAGTTTTTACAACAATGGATGAATCTTCAACTAGTGTCACTGCTTCATTATATACTTGTCTCGCTAGTTCTCTTGTTGGGGCTGTAATCACGGCTTGGACCTTTTGAACCTCAGGATTGATTTTTTCCAAGATAGGCAGCAAAAAGGCAAGTGTCTTTCCAGAGCCAGTCTGTGACTGACCGATTACATCATTCCCTTTGATAATGCTTGGAATAAGCCGTTCCTGTATCTCAGTCGGACGTTCGAAGTTCTGTTTACTAAGTGCCTCAAATAAAAACGGTTTTAATTTGAATCGTTGTTCAAACACATTATTTTTCATATCGTTTATCACCTTCAGATGTATTTCCCACTTTAAGTATTATAGAGGATACAGAGAAAAATCTCCATGTTTTTGGGGATATACCCATTCTTTTGTTGGATGGACACCAATCATTCATTTTTCGCATATCTTGTTTATCAGAATAACCACTTTTCTGTAAAGTTATCGAGAGTAGGAGAAAGGAGCATCTTAATGTACCGTATGCCTCCCGGATTTGGACCCTATGGGATTGGGCCAATGTCGCCATTCGGACAAATGATGCCATTCAGAGGGGGATTTCCCGCTGCACGATCAGCCGGGTTTTTGACTCGGTTTCTTTCACCCAATCCAGGCGGTGGACTCAATCTCGTAAGTATGGTTGAAAACGCACAAAAAGTAATGAAAATGGCTGATACTGTCAGACCATTCATACAGCAGTATGGTCCAATGGTGAAGAACATACCATCTATGCTGGAGCTATTGAAAGAATACCAAAGTTATTCTTCCAATTCTGACTCAACAGAAGAAGAGAAAGAAGATAAAAAAGATAAAATGAAAAATGCCGATGACAAAAATAAAAAATCGTCCGCTAGTAAGAAAAAAACATCTACCACTACTGGTAAAAAGAAAGCTGCAAGCACGGGTAAAAAGAAAACGTCAACAAGCAGTGGAAAAAAGAAAACGTCAGAAAGTAGTGGAAAGAAAGCTCCGACGAAGCCACTGAAGAAAAAATCCATTCCGAATGTGAAGCATGTTAAGCCAGCGCCTCAAGCACTTAAACGCGATTCGGTTCCAAAACTGTATATTTAGACGATATATATTTGTCAACGGTATCGGTCCTCCTTTATAATAAAGCGAGAAGTGCTTGTTATTAAAGGAGGACCTTTTTATATGAAGGTAATCAAAGTCTCACCTCGCGGATATTGTTATGGAGTTGTCGATGCAATGGTCATCGCCAGACAAGCTGCAAGTGACCCTGAAATACCTAGACCAATCTATATCCTGGGTATGATTGTTCATAATAAACATGTCACCGATGCTTTTGAAGAAGAAGGCATCATTACTTTGGATGGTCCAAACCGTCTTGAAATACTGAAACAAGTAAATGAAGGGACTGTTATTTTCACAGCTCATGGTGTCTCACCTGAGGTCCGAAGGATTGCGCGTGAAAAAGGTCTTCATACAATAGATGCGACTTGCCCGGATGTGACAGTCACTCACGATCTGATTAAAGAAAAGAAAGAAGAAGGCTATCATGTCGCTTATATCGGGAAAAAAGGGCATCCTGAACCCGAAGGAGCTATGGGAATCGCACCTGATATCGTCCATTTGATCGAAAATGAAGACGATGTTGTAAATCTCGATACCAAAGCAGATAAAATATTAATTACGAATCAGACCACCATGAGTCAATGGGATGTCCAACATCTTATTGAACAGATCCAGAAAAAATATCCACAAGCCGAAGTGCATGAAGAAATTTGCAAGGCGACCCAGGTGCGTCAAGAAGCCGTTGCTGTTCAAGCAGTTGAGGCTGATCTGTTACTTGTCGTTGGAGACCCGCGCAGTAACAACTCAAATCGCCTCGCCCAGGTTTCATGGGAAATTGCAGGCACTCCTTCACACAGGATTGCAGATGTCACAGAAATTAAGCTCGAGTGGTTGGAAAACGTCGAAACGGTTGCTGTTACAGCAGGAGCTTCTACACCGACGCCTATCACGAAAGAAGTCATCATGTTTCTTGATCAATATGACCCTGAGGATGAGTCTACCTGGAATAGAGAACGGAAAGTAAAATCCAGCAAAATCCTGCCGAAGGTGAAAGCAGCAAAAAAATAACACATCAGGGCTGTCCCACGAATGTTTTGGGACAGCCCCTACTTTTGTATGCTTTTAGTCTTTGTTGAGAGGTTTTTAGACTTATATCGGAGTTTTTAGACTTACACCTGAAATTCTAGACTTATTACCAATTCTTTAGACATACATTAAGATTTTTAGACATACATGGGCTCAAAAACAACGGTTCAATGACTATTCTATGGATTAGTCTTTAACCTGGGATTTTTCGGGAGGTTTTGCCGCTCCAAAACGGTAAAAAAATCTTAATTTTTGCGCTTAATTAGCTAATTATTTCTACAATTTGGTTTCAACGCAACAAAATTATCTGCTCAAGAAAATTACGCTGGCGCTAGATAAACTTGAATGGATCGGTATGTTCTTTGCTTCGATAGACTTCGGTTCCAAGATTCTTTTCGGCCAGCCAGCGGTCCAAAATGTCGGCCACCCCGTCAATCATCACTTTTTCGATATTGTGTCCGGGGTCGATGATCGCCATGCCCTCCATCCATGCATCGTGTGCATAATGATACTTGATGTCCCCGGTGATGAATACATCAGCACCTTTAAACATCGCATTGCTTATAAAGTCATTGCCTTCTCCACCGGATACAGCAATTTTGTTCACTTGCTTTTGAAGATCCCCGACTACACGTACACCGTCCAAATTGAATATTTCTTTAAGCTTTTCGGCAAGTTCTCCAACTGTCAGGGAATCTTTCGGCTTTCCAATTCGTCCAATCCCGAGTGATTCACCCTGGTTCTCAAGTGGAAGAAGGTCATATGCCACTTCTTCATATGGATGGGATTTTCGTAATGCTGCCAATACTTCCTTTTCAATACTTGCTGGGTAGAGTGTCTCGATTTTTACCTCATCTACGAATTCCATTTTGCCTTGTTCACCGATATGTGGATTGGTTCCCTCTTGCGGTAAAAAGGTCCCCTTCCCTGGTGTATTAAATGTACAGTGGCTGTAGTTTCCGATAAAACCTGCTCCTGCCTTACCTAATGCGTCTCTCACGTTATCTAAATTCGTTTCTGGTACAAATACGACTAGCTTTTTCAGCTTATCTTCCAGCGTCTCCACTAGTACCTCAGTATCTGTCATACCAATTGCATCCGCAAGCAAATCATTGACACCACCCTTTGCCACATCAAGATTGGTATGAGCGGCATAAACAGTTATGTCATGCTTCATCAGCTTTTGAATCGTGCGCCCGTATGAAGTATCAGGATCGATCCTCTTTAATGGCTTGAAGATGAGCGGATGATGAGCAATAATCAAATCAACATTTTCACGGATTGCTTCATCGATAACAGGTTCAATGACATCCAGCGTAACCATGATTTTTTTCACGCGTTTTTGCAAGGAACCGACATGAAGGCCGATCGGATCACCTTCCATTGCCATCCATTTAGGTGCAAGTTTGTCAATCCTTTGTATGATTTCTTGGGCGTGTGCATGTTCTTTACTCACTTTATCGCCTCCGTTACTGCATTGATTTTCTGTTTTAAAAGCTCTTTGCGTTCACGGATTTCTTCGGTAGGTAGAGCTTTTTCCAGTTGAATAAGTATTCTCTCCCAGTTCTCCTTTTCCCGTTTCCACTTCTTTTCGAACGTACTATTGCATTCATTCATTAAAAATGGACCTAACAATCTTTCCGTATCATTAAAAGTAATCGGTACGTCGGTCGGTTCTGCTACGAGGATTTCATAAATCTTTTCATCCTCTTCAAGAATCGATTCTTCAACCAGCTTCCAATTATTTTTTTCGAACCAGTCACGTATGAAACGAGCCCCCATATTCGGTTGAAGAATAAGACGTTCAACACCCTGAAGCCGTTCTTTTCCTCGTTCTAAAATGTTGCTGATCAATTGGCCGCCCATACCAGCGATCACTACGGCTGAAACCTCATGAGGGTCAATCACTTCTAAGCCATCACCCAATCTTACCTCGATTTTTCCCTCTAAACCGAGTGCCTTCACTTGATTATAGGCTGAGCGGAATGGTCCTTCGTTCACTTCTCCTGCGATTGCTTTGCTGATAATACCTTTTTGCACTGCAAAACAAGGCAGGAAAGCATGATCAGAGCCGATATCAGCAAGTATAGATCCCCTTGGTATGTATGTTGTCACTTTTTCTAATCGGTTTGAAATGGTTATCATATATTTTCACCTATTCTATTGAAATACAGTCCTACTATAGCCTTTTTGTTCGTATCAATCAAATACGATTAATAAGGGCTCTTTTAGTAAAGCTGTTTTCGCAAACTTTCTTGCTCTTTAAAGTCGTTGATTTCCGCTTCAGGTGCTCGCTTTCCGCGGGCGATCCGCAAGCCTCCTCCCCGTAGGGTCTCACCTGTCCCGCTGATCCCGCTGGAGTCTCGTATATTTCCACTGCTTACAGGTTTGACCTCTATTTCAAATTATTAAATTCATAAGCAACAAACTATTAAAAACAACCTTAATAAAAAAGGCGACCCTTAATGTTTGTACGCCAAACATTCACATAGAGTCAACCTTTACAGATGATCTTACTATTCTTTTTTCTCTTCGCCTTTTCCGCCTTCTTTGCCGCCATTGACCAAGAACTCAGCGACTGCCTTGGCTTCTTCAGCACTCAGAGACTGAGCTGGCATTTGGCCTTTACCATTCTGGATGATATCAGCGATCTCTTCTGGTTTATACTTAGAACCGACATCTGTAAGAGCTGGTCCCATACCACCTTCAAGATTTTGACCATGGCAGGATGTACAGGTTTGTTGTACAATTTGTTCTGGTTTCACTTCTTCTCCGCCGCCAGCTGCCTTTTCTTTCGCTTCGTTGACGCCTACAGCAGATAAAACAATCATAATAGCAATGCCGAAAACAGCAGTAATGGCGAATGGAATCAATGGATTTCTTTTCATCTCTTATCCTCCTTTTGATGCAGGTTGATACTGTTGTTAGTGTTTCCTACCTATGTAATAGTAAACAAGCCATTTACTATTTTACTTTAAAATTCATAGGAAGGAAAGTCTTAACTGGAGAGACGAGACATTTGTCATGATTTGGACACGATTCACCCGCCTATAACTGCTGATCTTGATGAATATTAAACGGTTTTCACAGATTTATCTCTTAATTCCTCTGCCATTTTTCGCAGTTTATATTTTTGTATTTTCCCTGAAGCGGTCATCGGATATTCATCTACGAAAAAGATATATTCAGGAATCTTATAGTGTGCGATTTTCCCTTCACAATAAGAGCGGATCTCTTTTTCTGTTACGCCTTTTCCTTCTTTCACTTTCACACACGCCGTAACCTTTTCCCCATACTTTTCATCCGGAATCCCGATCACTTGGACATCGATGATCGCAGGATTAGTATACAAAAACTCCTCAATTTCACGTGGATAAATGTTTTCTCCGCCACGGATGATCATATCTTTCAATCTCCCTGTGATCTTCACATAACCATCCTCATCCATCGTAGCAAGGTCTCCTGTATGAAGCCATCCATCTGAATCAATGGCCTGTGCTGTCGCCTCAGGCATATTGTAATAACCTTTCATCACAAGATATCCTCTTGTACAGAGCTCCCCTTGATTACCAGTCGGAACTTGTTCTCCCGTAGCTGGATCAACAATCTTGACTTCTACAATCGGATGTTTCTTCCCGACTGTTTCGACCCGTCTTTCAATTGGATCATCTGTCCGTGTTTGCGTGATGACAGGGGAAGATTCTGTCTGACCATAAGCGATTGTGATTTCATCCATTCCCATCAGATTGATGACTTTCTTCATAACCTCTATTGGACATGGAGAGCCTGCCATGATTCCAGTTCTTAGCGTTGACAGATCATAGTCATCAAAACTATCAAAATTCAATTCTGCAATGAACATTGTTGGTACTCCGTGTAACCCTGTGCATTTTTCTTTTTCAACAGTCTGTAAAACAAGTTCGGGATCAAATTGTACGATAGGAACCATAGTGGCGCCAACGGATACACAGGCAAGGACACCGAGTACACAGCCGAAACAATGGAAAAACGGCACCGGGATACATAGTCTGTCCTTTTCTGATAGATTCATTGCGTTTGCTACCTGGTAGCCGTTATTGACAATGTTATGGTGTGTCAGCATGACGCCCTTCGGAAAACCTGTAGTACCGCTTGTATACTGCATGTTAATAACATCATGCGGGTCTAGTTCACTTTCGCGCTTCATCAATTCTTCATCCGAAGTAGAAGCAGCCATTTTCAAAAAGCTTTTCCAGGAAAGTAATCCGTCTGTTTCTTGCTCTTCCATGAAAACAAGTTGTTTTAACTTAGGGAGATCATTGGATTTAACCCTTCCGTTATTACCTGTCGTACCGACAATTGAGTGCACAATTTCAACATAAGATGTGTCTCGGAACATGTCCATCATGAATAGGGTCGTCGTATCTGATTGTTTCAACAAATATTCCAATTCACTCTTTTGGTAATTGGTATTGACTGTAACAAGTACAGCCCCCATCCGTGCTGAGCCGAATTGAAGCAATAACCACTCGAAACGGTTCGTCGACCATGCAGCAATATGATCCCCTTTATTGACCCCTAATGCCATCAAGGCTTTCGCAACTTGTCCAGTCAATTCATAGAATTCTTCATATGTATGTCGGATCCCCTCTTTACTGTAGACCACCGCATCATGCCCTGGTAACCGCTCTGCTTTTTCCTTCAATAATTGACCAATCGTCTGATTCAAATACATCCCAGCACCTCCATGTTTTTAAAGTGTGAATAATCATAATTATCTGACTTTTAAAAAGGAAGGCTGACCCTCTCATTCAAGATTCAGTCCCATGATTGGAAACACTTGATCTTAAAAGGGTCACCCTAAAATAATATAAGCAGGAATCAACAGCCTAATTCTCTGGCTATGACCATACGTTGAACCTCAGAAGTACCTTCTCCGATTTCAAGAAGTCTTCCATCGCGATAAAATCTTTCAACATGATAATCTTTCATGTATCCATAACCGCCGTGGATCTGGATTGCCTGTGTACATACTTCCATACAGATCTCAGATGCGTAAAGCTTTGCCATTGAAGCTTCTTTCGCGAACTTACGGCCTTGATCTTTCAACCATGCAGCTTTATAGACCATCGTCCTTGCCAATTCAATTTTCATCGCCATATCAGCAAGCTTGAATTGAGTAGCCTGGAATTTTGACAATGTCTTGCCGAATTGCTTTCTTTCTTGAGCATAAGCTAGTGCTTTTTCATATGCAGCTTGGGCTATTCCCACTCCCATAGCACCAATTCCAATTCTTCCGCCATCAAGTGTCATCAGGAATTGTCTGAATCCGTTTCCTCTCTGTCCTAGCATATTCTCTTCAGGTACACGGATATCTTCCATGATCAATTCTGTTGTATTTGAAGAATTCAGACCTAACTTTTCATAATTATCGATGACTTTGAAACCAGGTGATTCAGTGCTAGCGATGAAAGCGGTAATTTCCTTTTCCTCGTCCTTGCGATCAGTTATTGCTGTCAATGCTAAATTTTTCGCATAGCTTGCATTTGTAATGAAGCATTTGCTTCCGTTGATGACCCACTCGTCTCCTTCTTGAACCGCAGTCGTTTCAGTTCCGCCTGCATCTGAGCCGGCGTTCGGTTCAGTGAGACCAAAAGCACCAAGGGATTCTCCAGTACATATTGGGGTAAGGTATTTCTTTTTCTGTTCTTCAGTACCGAACATGTGTAATGGCGCGCCACCTAATGAAATATGGGCAGAATATGTAATCCCTGCCGAGCCGCATGCCCTGCTCAATTCTTCGACTACAATAGCGAAACTGACAGTATCAGCGCCACCACCGCCATATTCTTCAGGGAATGGAAGACCCATCATACCTAAGTCTCCTAGTTTTTTAAAGATCTCAACAGGGAATCTTTTCTCTTTATCACGCTGCTCTGCTCCAGGTGCCACTTCCTCCTCAGCAAATTCCCTGATCATTTTGTAAATCATTTTCTGTTCATCTGTTAAATTGAAGTTCATTTACTCCACTCCTGACTGTTTCGATTGTATTCTCTTTGTATACGCTTACATCAATTATACTTATAAATACAGTAATTTTTCAACAGTTAAAAAAAGTCCGAAAATAGTGTAAAATAGAAAACGTATATACCAAAAATTTCCGAACAAGGTTTGCAAATGGAGTTGAAAATAAGTAAAATAAAGGACAAAGAAGAGATAATTGTTTATTATAGCGAAATTCACTCCTTTTCCACAGACGAACTACAGGAGAGACAGGGAATATCGTTTAAAGATTCACTAAACAAAGAAATCAATAAAAAAACGAACCATCTCATTTGCGAGATGATCCGTTCATTATCGAAGTCTTATTCTAAAAAGTCTTTCAATCGTTTACTTCTGCTAGGATGACGAAGCTTACGCAATGCTTTCGCTTCTATTTGACGGATTCGTTCACGTGTAACACCAAATACTTTACCAACTTCTTCAAGTGTTCTCGTACGTCCATCATCTAAACCGAAGCGGAGGCGCAAGACGTTTTCTTCCCGGTCTGTCAAGGTATCTAAAACGTCTTCTAGCTGCTCTTTCAATAATTCGTATGCAGCTGCATCCGAAGGAGCAAGAGCATCCTGGTCTTCAATGAAATCACCAAGGTGTGAGTCATCTTCTTCACCGATTGGTGTCTCAAGTGATACTGGTTCTTGAGCAATTTTCAAGATTTCCCTGACTTTATCAGGGGTAAGCTCCATTTCTTTCCCGATTTCTTCTGGGGTAGGCTCACGTCCGATGTCCTGTAAGAGTTGTCGTTGTACCCGGATCAGCTTGTTGATCGTTTCGACCATATGGACAGGAATACGGATAGTACGCGCCTGGTCTGCAATAGCACGGGTAATCGCTTGACGAATCCACCAAGTAGCATATGTGCTGAATTTATAACCTTTACGATAGTCGAACTTTTCAACGGCTTTGATCAAGCCCATGTTCCCTTCTTGGATCAAGTCCAAGAACAACATTCCTCGTCCTACATATCGTTTTGCAATACTTACGACGAGTCGAAGGTTCGCTTCTGCTAATCGGCGCTTCGCTTCTTCATCACCTTGTTCGATCCGTTGCGCTAGACTGATTTCATCATCTGCAGATAATAGATCCACACGACCGATTTCTTTCAGATACATCCTGACCGGGTCGTTTATTTTCACTCCAGGAGGTACGCTTAAATCATTCAAGTCGAACTCGTCATCCCCGCTTTTCACTACCTCTTGAATATTTGGGTCATCGCCGTCCTCTTCATCCACTATCTCAATACCTTGATCACCCAAATACTCATAGAAAACATCCATTTGGTCTGAATCCTGCTCAAATGGGGCGAGTTTATTGGTTACTTCATTGTAAGTGAGGACGCCTCTTTTCTTACCGAGTTCAACTAATTGTTCCTTTACTTGATCGATGGTTAATTCACCCTCCGCTTCTTGGCGATTAGGTTTCTCAGCCATACGATCCCCTCCTTCCATACTTCTAACTTCTGTTATTGACTTTCAAAGCTCTTTTCAGCTCGACGATTTCCATCGCGATTTGTGCAGCTTCAACCATGTTCTGTTCACGTTCTGCACGTTTCTTGTCTTTTTCTTTCTCTTGTATCTGAATTAATTTAGGATATTTTTTAATTTGATTAACATAATCATATAATTCCTGATCCGATATATCCTCATTAATTGTAAGCATCGCCAATTCAGTAACGACTTGCTTCAGGCGTTGATCATCGACTCTCTCTAAGAATAAGCCGATATCTGGTGAGTGACCCTCTGCGTAAAATGCGTATAAATAAGCAGCAATTGCACTATATTCCTCAATGTTAAATGCGCCACCCAGTAGTTCTTCAACTTTCTCAGCAAGACTTACATCCTTCAGCATATGCGCCAACAATATTCTTTCCGCATTATGGAAAGCAGGTAATAGTCGTGAGGATTGCCCGATATATTTCTTATGGTTATTCTCCCTATTTCGACCATCATTATCCTTTTTCCTTTTAATACTTAAAAATGCTTGATACTGTTGTTGCTTCACTGCGTCTAAAGAAAGGTTGAATTCTTCGGCAATTTGCCGTAAATAGTGATCTCTTTCAACAGCTTTAGGAAGTTTTGCAATTTCATGTAGTATCTCTTCGATATACCTCATGCGTTCTCCTTCATCTTGGAGATTTTTTCCTCTACGCATGAACTGCATTTTGAATGCCATTACAGTTAAACTTGCCCCTATTACATCCTGTTTAAAACGATCTCCACCGTGTTTCTGGATATAGTCATCAGGGTCTAAACCTTGAGGCATTTGTGCAATCTTCACATTGCAATTCTCTTTTTCCAGAAGTTCTGTAGCACGGAATGCTGCTGTTATCCCCGCATTGTCAGAGTCATAACAGATGATGACTGTCGAGACATTCCGACTTAACAATTTCGCCTGGTCTTGTGTCAAGGATGTTCCTAATGTTGCCACACCATTGGTAATATCAGCTTTCCATGCAGCAATGACATCTACATAGCCCTCGAACAAAATCACTTTATCCTCTTTCCGCATAGCTGGACGAGCTAGATGATACCCATACAAAATCTTTCCTTTATTAAAGATTTTCGTTTCTGGACTGTTCAAGTATTTCGGTTCTCCATCACCGAGTATCCTGCCCCCAAAAGCGATGTTCTTCCCCTGGGTATCCCAGATTGGGAACATGATCCGGTCTCTGAACCGATCGAAAAATTTCCCATCGAATTCTCGCTTTCCTACTAGTCCTGCTTCCTGCATCATAGGAAGCGAGTAATTCCTTTTCTGCAAGAAAGAGCTTACGAATTCCCAGGAGTCAGGGGCATAACCAATTTGGAAGTGTTCGATCATTTCGTCGGTAAAGCCTCGATTATACAAGTACTCTTTTGCTTTTTGCCCGTAATCGGTATTTGTTAAACAATGGTGATAAAGACGAGCAATTAAGCTGTGACCATCCTTCATGATTTCTTTTTCTTTGCTGACTTTGTCGTTTTGATTGAAGGAAGATAACTCCGGTAATTCAATACCAACCCGGTCTGCGAGGTTTTTGACAGTTTCAATGAAAGTGAAACCTTCTACCTCCATCAAAAATGAGAAGACGTTTCCTCCTTTACCACAGCCAAAGCACCTGAAGATCTGTTTATCGCCTGAGACAGAAAATGAAGGTGTGTTTTCGTTATGGAACGGACAAAGACCAAAGTAGTTGCGTCCTTGTTTTTTAAGTTGAACATACTCACCAACAACATCGAGGATGTCATTCGACTTTTGTATTTGTTCGATTGTTTCTTCAGGAATCCGAGATCCCATGCTATCACCATTCTTTACTGTTCTGTCCTTGTTTAAAACAAGAAAAACAAGAAGTGTTTCATTTAATACCTTCAGAAAAGATTTTTGTAAAGTTCTTACTGAACCTTTGAGCATCTTCTTCTGTAAATGGGGGCGGGCCCTTTGTCCGGTGTCCCGAGCGTCTCAGTTTACTTGAGTAATAGCGAGATTGTAATAAAGAGGGCATTTCATCCTCTGTAAAACGTTTACCGCGAGGTGATATGACATTAACACCTTTAGAAACCAATAAACTCGCAAGGCCATGGTCCTGTGTGATGACAACATTCCCTTCTATAGAATGATTGACGATATACATGTCCACAGATTCTGGTTCTGAATCTACCATGATCCATTCGGCACTGCGATGTTGATCTGTAGCATGACTGTAAGAGGCAATAAAAAAAACCTTGTACTCATAGAAATTCGAGATTTCAAGGATTGCCTTCTTTATTTGATTCGGACAAGCATCAGCATCAACCAACACATTTCGAGTTTTCTTCATGTACTTGTATTTCTACATCCTCTCAAGAATTCCTGCCAACAGGTCAATGTTTTATATTTCAGAATATTGTCGAATTCTGCTTTTATAGTATAACCAAAATATGGTTTTTTCATAACTTGTGCAAAATCCACACAATAGAGTATTATAACGCATTTTCCTTTTGTTGACTATCATAAAGATTTCTTTATCCTTACATTTCGACAAAAAATGCACATACCCTTTTTTATTTCGAAATTCTTTCATCTTATTCCTGAAAATCTGATTCTATATTCCGTGTGTTATCTAATACCGTAATACCATTCGTCTTCCAATTAAAAAAAGAAGGGGCTGACAGACTACTTTTTGTCAACCCCTTCAATCTATTTAAATTCTTTGGCTCTTTTCTAAAAGATTGTTGCTTTTGAATCATTTTTAAAACTCACCTTGTGCAAGTTGATTGGAGAGCAAGGTGCGAGGCCCCTCGAAAATGAAAATCGCATTTTCTTCGTGCGATGTAACGCTGCCGAAGCTTTCCTTGTCCTGCGGGATCAGCGTGCCTACTACCTGAATAATCCCCTCGCAAGGCATGCGACGAGGAAGCTCGCTTCGACAGGACTTCTTGTAGACGCAGGAGCACAAATGCTTCCTTGAAAAGGAGACTCCTGAGGTCGCAAGGCGACGAGTGGGCTCACCGCACGCCCCGCGGAAAGCGAGCATTCTGGAGCGGAAATCAACAACTTTTAAAGAAAACTTGGCGAGACCATGCCTTTTGTAGGTCGAGCCTTAGTTGCCCTTATACTGAAGAAAGTATTTTATACTTTCTTTAAGTGCAAGAGCAACAAAGTTTGCGAAAACAGCCTTTTCTTTTATAGTTATTCCTTATCGGTTCTTGTTTTTATGGATATTAAGAATGTAGTTTGCCGTTTCCTCTACTGCTTTGTTTGAAACCTCCACGACTCTACAGCCAAGCCGATCGACGACCTTATCAAAGTACTCCAGTTCATCTTTAATGCGATTCATGTTGGCGTAATTTGCGTGATCATCCAATCCGAGAGCTTTCAAACGTTCTCTGCGGATATCGTTCAATTTTTCAGGACTGATACGAAGCCCATAGCATTTTGAAGTCGATACCTTGAATAACTCTTCAGGTGGTTCTACTTCTGGGACAATCGGTACGTTCGCGACTTTGAATCGTTTTAATGCTAAGTATTGGGAAAGGGGTGTTTTAGAGGTTCTCGATACGCCAACTAAAACGATGTCCGCCTTCAATATCCCTCTTGGATCTCTCCCATCATCATACTTGACCGCAAATTCGATTGCTTCGACTTTTCTGAAATATTCTTCATCAAGCTTATGGACAAGTCCAGGTTCATTACGAGGGCTTTTTTGAAAAACCGTTGCCATCCGATTGATCATTGGCCCTACAATATCGATTGCAGCTACACCTTCACTAGCCGCGAGTTCTACTAAATAGTCTTTAATTTCAGGCACAACGAGGGTGAATCCGATGATTGCCTGATTATCTTTTGCTAATGCAACAACCTCTCTTACAGTTTGTTCATCCTCAACATATGGAAAGCGTCTGATTTCAATATTGGTCGAGTTGAACTGACTCGCCGCTGCTTTGACAACTAATTCAGCGGTTTCCCCTACTGAATCTGACACGACATACACGATTGGTCGTTCTATTTTGTCTGACATTGGTACCTCCTTTATCGACACTAATGTAATTCTTATAAAATTGCATCACTTGAGAAATCTACTAATGCTTTCGTTATGTTCGTTTTGGTAATCCGCCCGATCACTTCATACGCATCTTCCCCTGAAGTATCCTTAATAACAGGTACAGCATCGATTTGTTTATCGATCAATTTTTCCGCTACTTCGATCAATAAATCTTCTTTTGTACACATTGTTATATTCGGCATTCGAGTCATTATGATATTGACAGGAATTGAGGTCAATTCTTGATTCCCCATACTTGCCCGCAAGAGATCTTTACGAGATAAAACTCCTGCTAATCTTGACTCTTTATTGACCACGAAAAGTGTACCTACATCTTCTAAAAACATGGTACAAATAGCATCATACACATTCGCTGACTCCTGGACGACTACTGGAAGTGATAAGTACTCCTTTACTTTGATTTGCCGAATCTTCTCGGTTAATAGCTGTGCACTTGTTTTTCCAGTATAAAAATAACCGACACGGGGTCGTGCGTCCAAATAACCTGACATTGTCAAAATGGCAAGATCCGGGCGAAGCGTAGCTCTTGTCAAATCTAATTTATCTGCAATTTGTTCTCCTGTTATCGGACCTAAATCTTTTACGATTTCTACAATGCGTTCTTGTCTATCATTCAGTTCGATTGGTAACACCACCTTACTGCCCAGTATATGCTATACTCTTTTGGATACATTATATCCTATTTAGAATGGAAATAGGAAGTATTTCCGAATAAAGATAACCTAAATACATCAATAGTAAAGCATAATAAGAAAAGATACTGGTTTCTCGAGTTAGACAAAAGAAAAGCGGTTTTAAATCAACACCCTTTAACAGAGCCAATGGAAAAAGAAGACCAAGGTCATAAGGTCTTCTTCCATATGCGTAAAACTCTGTATCAAAGTCTATCCTTAAAGCACTAACTGATTGAAATCAGCAAATGAAAGAATCACTTTTGATAAGTTTTTCATTTGCGCTTGGCGGTTTTCTCTGATCGCCTCATTATCTGCGTTAACCATCGTATTATCAAAGTACCGATCGATAACTTCAGGCAATTGCATCAAACGATTATAAAATCCATCGACATCCTCTGGTTGTTGTAAATCCTCGCTTTGCTTTTTACAACTTATATAGAGGTCATATAATGCCTTTTCTTCTTCATTTTCGAATAATGCTGAGTCAATATTACTCAATGATTCATCCAGATTTTTAGAGATATTGAGTACGCGAGTTAACGAGACATTCGCATCTTTGAATGTTTCCTGTTTCAGATTTACACCTAGAATCTCTGCTCTTTTGATCAGTAAATCTACTCGACCTAATCTACCTGTCAAGACTGCATCGATTACATCGTATCGAACACCTTGATCCTGGAGAATCGTTTTTAAGCGGATATTGAAAAATTCGATCAACTGATTAAAAACTACTTGACGATCATTTTTCAATAATTGTTTTTCCTCATTTACATCTAAAGCAGCATTCAAGAGTTGTTCAAGCTCAACCGGCCATCCCTTCTGAATCATGATTTGCAATATACCAGCCGCTTGTCTTCTCAGTGCATAAGGATCCTGAGAACCCGTCGGAATGATACCGATACCGAAACAGCCGACGATCGTATCCAATTTATCTGAGATACTCAAAACGGAGCCAACGACCGTTCCCGGTAGTGAATCTCCTGCAAATCGAGGTTGATAATGTTCGTTCACTGCTGCAGCGATAATCTCATCTTCTCCGAATAGTTTTGCGTATTTTTCCCCCATGACGCCCTGCAGTTCTGGAAACTCATAAACCATCTGGGTGACCAGATCAAATTTACAGATAGAAGCAGCACGCTGGATGAATTTTTCCGACTCATTATCCAACTGGAGCAAACCGCTTGTAGAAGAAGCGTGGATCTTGATGCGTTCAACTTTATCCGCGATCGTCCCTAACTCTTCATGAAACACAATGGATTCAAGTTTCGCCAGGTAATGATCGATTGACTTTCGTTTATCTTCGTTGTGGAAGAATTGAGCATCCTTCAAGCGCGCACGCAAGACCTTTTCATTCCCTTTGACGACATTTGCAAGGTGATTATGATCACCATTTCGAACCGTTACGAAATATGGTTGAAGCTCTCCATCATTGTTCTGTACAGGAAAATAACGTTGGTGCTCCTTCATCGAAGTAATCAGCACTTCAGATGGAAGCTCCAGAAACTCATCATCGAATTTCCCATGTAAAGCAGTCGGGTACTCGACAAGATTGTTCACTTCCTCCAACAATCCATCGTCGATTGGAATCTTCCATCCTTCTTCCTCCTGGATGTTTTCCAATTGATGTTGGATTGCTTCTTTCCGTTCTTTCGGATCAGCAATGACAAATTGCCCTAGAAGATCAGTAGGATATTGTTCAGGTGACTCTATTTGAATCTCTTCACCAAGGAAGCGATGACCATACGTTTTACGATCTGCTTGCACCCCAGCAACCTCTAATCTCGGTATCTCACTACCGAATAAGAACAGAAGCCATTTGATCGGGCGGACGAATTTAAATTCTTGATCCCCCCACCTCATATTTTTCGGAAAATGAAGGTTTTGGATCACTTTATCCAATTGAGGTAATAGATCCATGGTAGATATACCAGTTGTGTACTTATTCGCAAATACATATTCAGTATTCTTCACTTCCTTAAAGAAGAGGTTCTCAGGATCTACTCCCTGTCCTCTAGCAAAGCCCAATGCAGCCTTCGACCAGTTTCCATTTTCATCAAGAGCGATTTTCTTCGCTGGACCTCTAAGTTCTTCTTCTTGGTCCTCTTGCTTCTCTGCAACATCAGTTATTTTAACAGCGAGTCGCCTAGGTGTGGAGTATGGCAGTACTTCTCCGAATGGAATCCGGTTTTCCGTAAGCCAACCTGCAACTTTATCAGAAAGCTGGTACATAGCATCTGTTACAAACCGTGCAGGCATTTCCTCTAAACCGATTTCTAATAAGAGATCCTGTTTACTCATCGACTTTCGCCCCCTTCAGCATCGGAAACCCTAATTGTTCTCTTTGCTCATAATAAGCTTTGGCACATTTCCTTGCTAGATTTCTGACACGTCCGATATATCCCGTTCGTTCCGTAACAGAAATCGCTCCTTTTGCGTCAAGTTGATTGAAGACATGGGAACATTTCAATACATAATCATAGCCCGGGAATACCAGCCGATCTTCAATTGCCCGTTTCGCCTCTTTTTCATAGACATTGAAAAGGTTGAACATCATCTCTGTATCTGATACTTCAAACGTATATTTTGAGTGTTCGTATTCAGATTGATAATAAAGATCGTGATACGTAATTCCTGAATGCCACTCTAAATCGAATACATTTTCTTTGTCCTGTATGTAAGAAGCAAGACGCTCGATCCCATAAGTGATTTCAGCGGATACAGGTTTTGCTTCTAAACCACCTACTTGCTGAAAATAAGTGAATTGTGTAATTTCCATGCCATCAAGCCACACTTCCCAACCTAATCCAGAGGCTGACAAAGTCGGTGCTTCCCAGTTATCTTCCACAAAGCGGATGTCATGTTCTGTTGGGTCGATCCCGATTTCCTTAAGGCTTTCCAAATATAGTTCCTGGATGTTATCAGGTGATGGCTTCATGACTACTTGAAATTGATGATGTTGGTAAAGACGGTTCGGGTTTTCTCCATAGCGGCCGTCGACAGGTCGTCTTGATGGCTCAACATAAGCCACGTTCCATGGCTCAGGTCCAATGCTTCGTAAAAATGTCATCGGATTCATCGTTCCTGCACCTTTTTCCACATCATACGCTTGCATGACGAAACATCCCTGTTCTGCCCAGTAACGCTGCAGTGTGAGAATCATATCTTGTAAATTCATAACGCACCTCCACGTTCAATGTTTTGTTTTTTCTTTTCGAACTGACACAGGTAAAGAGTACAATGAAAAAACTCTCATCCCTATGTCTGGTTCGACATAGGGACGAGAGTATACCCGCGGTTCCACCCTATTTGGGGTTGAGTCCCTAACCGACTGACTTCATACTTACGATCATCTACTGGATGATTCAAGTGTGAAGTGTCGGAATAATTCATCAGCCCCCGCTTTATTAAAATGCTCCAGAGCGCCCTTCCTTACCTCTCAATCTCTAGCTTTCACCATCCTAGAGTCGCTTGGAATTGAAGTAATAAGTACTCCTCTCCTTCAACGCATCAATTTAAATTTTGTTGAAAGTATCATAATCGTTTTTGATAAGTTTGTCAAATCTTATTCAAATTTTTGTAATTGATCGAGAAAACGTTTTGATTTCAGTCGGACTCCTGTATATTCATCGATGTATGTAGTCAACACTTTGTTCAATGTCCTTTTCGTTTCCTCTTTTACAGAAACATTTCCTAACCTCGATAGATCAATATGGTAAATAAGGTTTAAAAGCTTTGCAGTCTGCGGTGTCAGGACAAGCGCATTTGGATCGGAATGCCTGCACTGATTACAAAGGAACCCTCCTTCACCAATCGAAAAAGAAAAGATTCCTTCTCTTCGACCACAAAGAACACACCGATCGACCTGGGGACTTACACCCGAAAGCCGAAGCATTTTCATTTCGAAGATCGCTTTCAAAATATCCTGGTCAACACCCTCATCCAAATAAGTCAGAGATAGCTTCAAAAACTCGAACAAAGCGGGTGAGGCTTCGTTGTCCTCAGTCGTTTTATCCAAAAGTTCTACCATATAGGCTGCATACGCTGTTTTAAAAATATCCTGTTTAATCCCCCGGAACGTATTGATGGTCTCTCCTTGGCTCAAGCTTCCTAGTCCACTTCCTTTTTGTATAAGAAAGTGTGCGTGAGTGAATAACTGGGAAACAGAAGAGAGGCGACTTTTCGTCTTTTTCGCCCCTCTTGCCATCATCCCCATTTTGCCAAAATCCTTTGTATAAACGGTTACTACTTTGTTGGATTCTCCGTAATCCGACGTCCGGATCACGATTGCTTCTGATTTGATCAACATCACCATCACCGCCTGCTATCAATGTGATGCAATCAAAGTTCTGTATCTAAATAATCGCCTTTCCTTTCTTCAATTTCCAACAGGTCAGATGATCGTTCGTTTTCACTCTCTAGTTCTTTTAACAAGAGATACGTATCGATATTACCTGTCTCGCAAAACAGTTTCCAGGTAAAGTCCCTCATGGAATATCTCCACCTTTCGAAAGAAAATAAGCAATCCTTATCATTAGAGTGACCTTGATTACAAATTTCATGTTATGGAATTTTTGACAATTTCACTTTACACATTTGGCTCTAATTTATTTAGTGATGAACGTGAATCTACTCCCGCAGGCGATCTGCAGGAGACGTCCCGATTAATCAGTATGTGTCCTCACTGAATCCGAGATCTCTCAAATTGAACGGACGGTTCCGCCAATCCTTCTGTACTTTCACCCACAGTTCCAAATAAACTTTTGAACCTAAGAGGTGCTCGATATCTTGACGGGCAAGCGAACCGATTTTCTTCAGCATACCGCCTTGTTTTCCAATCAATATCCCTTTTTGTGAAGAGCGTTCAACAACGATCGTTGCAGTGATATCGACCATATTCCCACTCTCCCGGGGTATCATCTCATCAATAACAACCGCTACGGAATGAGGTACTTCTTCGTGTGTAAGATGCAACACTTTTTCACGAATCAGTTCAGCGACAACAAAACGTTCTGGATGATCTGTCACCTGATCCTCAGGATAATATTGCGGACCTTCTTCAAGATATTTAGTGATCTGTTCCATCAACGTGTTGACATTGTTGCCATTCAAGGCTGAAATAGGTACAATTTCCGCAAAATCCAGCTTTTCACGATATTGCTCGATGATCGGCAACAACTCATCAGGATGCACTTTATCAATCTTATTGATCACTAAGAAAATAGGACTTTTGACATTTTGCAGTCGATCAAGGATAAACTGATCCCCACGACCATAACCTTCTTCGGCATTGATCAAAAACAAGATGATGTCAACTTCATTCAATGTCTCTTGCGCAATTTTTGTCATGAAGTCCCCAAGTTTATGTTTCGGTTTATGAATCCCAGGTGTATCGATGAAAACCACCTGTTCTTCATTTGTTGTATAGACACCATGGATTTTGTTTCGAGTTGTCTGAGGCTTGTCACTCATGATGGCGATTTTTTGTCCAAGTACATGGTTCAATAGCGTCGATTTACCAACATTCGGACGTCCAATGATGGAAACGAATCCTGATTTGAATCCTTCTCTACTCATTTAAATCCTCCGGTGAGAAAGCGCCGGGCAGTAATTCACTGACTTTCAGTTCTTGGGTGTCGCCTTTTAGATTAGTCAGATAAACAGGCATGGTAGGTGCACATAGCTCTGAGATCACTTGTCTGCATGCTCCACAAGGTGGAACTGGACGTTTGGTATCTGCGACGACTGCCAGAGCCTGGAACGTCTTGTCCCCTTCCGAGTATGCCTTGAACAAGGCTGTCCGTTCAGCACAATTACATAGACTGTAGGCAGCGTTTTCAATGTTAGCTCCACGATAAACCTTACCATCCTCAGTCAACAAGGCTGCTCCGACCTGGAATTTAGAATATGGTGTATATGCATACTTCCTAGCTTCAATTGCTTCTTGTATCAATTCATCTTTTGTCAAGTATATTCACCTCTATAAAACGATTTCAATTATTGGTCCAGCAAACAGAAGGAATCCTATTATAACAGCAATGATACTGAAAATAAAGACTGAACCAGCAGCAAAGTCCTTAGCTTTTTTAGCGACTGGATGATATTCCTCTGTAAGCAGGTCAACGACTCGTTCAATTGACGAATTCATCAATTCCAGTCCCATCACGATTCCAATCGTAAGCAAGAGGATCGACCATTTCACAATTGAAAAACCTAGCAAGAAAGCTAAAATAATGGTAAAAACAGCAAAAACACAATGGATGCGAAAATTACGTTCCTCTCGCCAGCCCTGTAATACTCCTTCAAATGCAAAGCGAAAACTTCTCGCAACCTCTTTAATCATGATCGTTTCAATCCATAAGAATCGAGTATGTCGTCTTGTCTCGCTAACATTTTCTTTTCATCTTCATCGTCCATATGATCATACCCTAATAAATGCAGGAATCCATGCACTGCGAGAAAACCAACCTCACGCATGAAGGAATGACCATATTCTTCAGCTTGTTCCGTCGCTTTTTCAATTGAAATCATGATATCTCCAAGCAAGATCGGATGATCGTCCTCAAGAATCTTCATTTCACCCTCGACTTCATCCTCTAGGGCAAAGGATATGACATCAGTTGGCCTGTCGATCCCTCTATACTCAGAATTGATCTCTTGGATACGTTCATTCGTCACAAACGTCACAGAGAGTTCTGTTCCTTGTTTGATCGACTCTTCCTTAGCAGCATGCTGAAGCAGAGTTTCTACTTCACTTATCAAGGATTCATCCAATTGTTCGGTTTCATCATATAAATCTATGGATAACATTATGCTTGGCTCACTTTCTTTTTATGAATTTCCTCAGGATATTCAATACGGGAATGGAACATACCATTCAACGTTTCACAAATGCTGATCGTAACGGTTTCGAGTTCCTTCAATGTAATCGAACATTCGTTGAACTGTCCATCCTCCAAACGTTCGGCAACGATTTTCCGTACTAATGATTCTATCTTAGTCGGTGTAGGCTTTGCAATAGAGCGGACAGCAGCCTCTACCGAATCTGAGATCGAGACGATTGCAATTTCTTTCGTTTGCGGTTTCGGCCCCGGATAACGGAAGTCGGATTCTGTGACCTGTTTATCCGATTGCTGCATCGCTTTATGGTGAAAATATTTCAATAATGTGGTTCCATGATGCTGCTCTGCGATATCAATAATCTCAGTCGGGAGATTATATTCCCTCAGCATTTCTGCTCCATCGTACGGATGCGCGATGATAATTGTTTTACTGAGCTGTGGTGATATCTTATCGTGTGGATTTTCAATATTCATCTGGTTCTCGATGAAGAAGTGAGGACGCTTCGTCTTTCCAAGATCATGGTAGTAAGATCCCACTCTTGCCAGAAGACCATTTGCACCGATCGCTTCACATGCAGCCTCAGATAAATTGGCGACAACGACACTATGATGATACGTTCCTGGTGTTTCCATGAGCAATTTCCTAAGTAACGGATGGTTCGGATTAGAAAGTTCAATCAGCTTCATGGAAGTCAAAATACCGAAACCTGCTTCAAAGAATGGCAAAAGCCCTAGTGTCAAAACAGCGGATATGAACCCCGAGAATAAGGCATAACCAACCTGCCAGGAGATATCGGTCAGTTCAAATTGGCCGTTCGTTAATGCTAAAATGAGCAATACGACAATCGAATTGATGACAGACACAAAGAATCCGGCTTTCAGAATTTTAGATTTGACGTTCCTTTTTCCAAGGAAAAGGATACCTGAAAGTGAGCTGATAAGGACATAGGTTCCTATCGTGAAATTGAATGGACTTGCCGTATTTTCGTTAAAAATTAAACTTCCACAAATCGCGAAAACGATACTTGAAATGATCGCACTCTGTTCATCGATCAACATTTTGATCATCATCGTTCCAAAAGCGACTGGTACGATGAATGCTACACTGGGATAATAGATACTGAGCAAGCTGGTAATTTTCATCAATATAAGCGTGATCGAAAACAATAACACATAAATGATCAATTTGATGTTTTCTTTTTTCTTTTCACCGATCAGATCACGGAGGTAATAGATCAAGAAGGCGGTCATTAAGAGGACCAATAATCCAAGGCCGATATATGGATATGGAGAAAAGTCCTCTTTTAATAAGCCGACAATCTCCAGCTTATAGAGAGCATCACTGGTTATACGGCTTCCTTTTTTAACTATGATCTCTCCTTCGCGGATGAAGACTGGCTCTACATTCGCTATCGCCTCTTCACGCAATCGCTTGGTCTCTTCTGCATCAAACGTATAAGTAGACGTAACCGCACTTGCTGTTATCTCGCTTAAAGCTGGTTTAACACTGTCAGATACGAACGCATTTTCAATAAAAGGTTCAACTTCCTTCTTCTTTTCATTGATCTGCTCAACGGTGATTTTATCCTTCATGATCGTTTTTATCGTCGAGATCGCAACATCTTTAGCCATTGAAACCTCAGCTTTAGAAGCATTCAGAAAAGTGATCAATGAATCATCTTTAATGTCTTTGGAAATGAATTCAGGAAGGTTGTTGCGAATTAAATTGATGTTTTGTTTGGTTGTAGTGATTTTGTCAACATCTGTTTCAGGTGTATCTTCCTCTTTTTTAGGATCTGAATTATCGTTTTCATTAGAATCTTCTGCTTGAATCTCCTGGATCTGAGTGAACAATTTTTCAATATAAACGACTTGATCAAGGACAACATTTTCCTTCTCCACATATTCATCTGGAACAGAGGCAGCTGCTTCTGCTTCTTTAGCATTCGTTTCCCTTTGGTTTTGAATACGGTAAGGGGATTGAATATCATCTTCAGCAATCGAATTCAAACTGACATCCAGCTTTTCAGGAATGACGTTGCTTATCATCGTAACCACCATCACAAAAGCGAGCGTCAAATATAGAAGGAATCGGCTTATTTTACTATTTTCGATTTGATTCCATTTTGTTTTCAGTTCATTAATTACCTTGGGAGACATTCAATCCCACTCCTTTTATGGTGGCGCCCTGGTTTGTCAGATAAAATTGTTTATTTATTTCCTTACAATGAATCTCCTGTTAATGTCACCATTAAAATTTATCATATCTTTATTAAAGGTTCTTTTAGTAAATGTTGTTGGTTTTCGCAATTCTATTGGAATGGTGTGGAAATATACTCGCTTTCCGCAGGAGTCTCATATTATTTTCACTGCTTCCGGATTTCATCAATTTCTATATCAAATGATAACCGCTCATTAGCAACGCACTAACAAGGACCATTCTCTCATGTTATTATTTTATCACGTATTTCGACCCATAGGGACAAGGTTAAGAAAATTTTGTAAAAGAAGACATACTTCAAATACCTTTTTTGCATGTAAAAAGTTTCAAAAACAACTTCATATTTGAGCACCCGCGGTAAGGGAGTAGTTTTTTTACAAAGCGAAAAAGAAAAAGGCAATTTTCTAAAAGATTGTTGCTTTTGATTCATTTTAAAAAACTCACCTTGTGCAAGTTGATTGGAGAGCAAGGTGCGAGACTCCTCGAAAATGAAAATCGCATTTTCTTCGTGCGATGTAACGCTGTCGAAGCTTTCCTTGTCCTGCGGGATCAGCGTGCCTACTACCTGAATAATCTCCTCGCAAGGCATGCGACGAGGAAGCTCGCTTCGACAGGACTTTCTTGTAGACACAGGAGCACAAATGCTTCCTTGAAAAGGAGACTCCTGAGGCCGCTAGGCGACGAGTGGGCTCACCGCCCCCCTCGGAAAGCGAGCATCCTGAAGCGGAAATCAACGACTTTTAAAGAAAACTTGGTGAGACCAAGCCTTTTGTAGGTCGAGCCTTAGTTGCCCTTATACTGAAGAAAGTATTTTATACTTTCTTTAAGTGCAAGAGCAATAAAGTTTGCGAATTCAGCCAAGAAAAAAAGACCATCCCACCCTTCCAGTCAGTTACTCGATTTTTAAAATGAGAGGTTCTGACTTGAAGCGGGATTGGTCTTAATCATGATCTTCGACTTCATAAGCATTTATGATTTTTTGTACAAGAGGATGCCGCACTACATCGGAATGTTGCATATGCATAATCTTGATTCCTTGAATGTCTTTGAATATTTTCTGTGCTTTTCGAAGACCTGATTCTTTTCCACGTGGCAAATCGATTTGGGTAATGTCCCCGGTTATGATCATTTTGGATCCGAAACCAAGTCTCGTCAAAAACATTTTCATTTGTTCTGGAGTGGTGTTCTGGGCTTCATCAAGTATGACGAATGCCTCGTCCAACGTACGCCCTCTCATGTATGCCAGAGGGGCAATTTCAATCGTTCCACGCTCAATAAGTCTTTCCGTATGTTCCACTCCGAAAAGATCATGTAGTGCATCATATAAAGGTCTGAGGTATGGATCAACTTTTTCCTTCAAATCCCCCGGCAGAAATCCAAGACTTTCTCCTGCTTCCACTGCAGGACGAGTCAGGATGATTCTTTTAACCTTACCTTCTTTCAGAGCTTTAACCGCCATGACGACAGCTAAAAATGTCTTTCCGGTACCTGCTGGACCGATTCCAAAGACGAGATCATTCTTTTTGATCGCATTGATGTAATGGCGTTGACCAAGTGTTTTTGAACGAATCGGTCTACCTTTGATATTCGTAGTGATTTCTTCTTCAAATAATTGATCAAGTTCTTCGAGTATGCCTTCATTCGATAGCTGTACGGCATAGATGACATCACGGTCGGTGATAGTGACACCTTTACGGATTAATGACAGAAGGGCGTTAAGGACGTCTTCAACCAGTTGGGCTGTTTCCTCCTCGCCAGTTACAGCAACTCCGCCACCACGCGTGACGATTTCTACGTCCAACGTCTGTTCAAGTGTTTTCAGGTGTGAATCATTCGGACCGAATAAGGCAATGCCTTCTGAAGGATTGTCTATTTGTAAACTCTTTATATTTAAGTGTTCTGACAATATGGCTCAATCTCCTCCAATTATTGGTTGTTCACTTACAATATTTTCGATGACTTTATAGTACATCGATACTTTTACTTTACCATTGTCGATTGTATGGTGCAAAATTTTTCCGCTTTTTATTTTTGCTTCATCATCCAACTTGCTTTTCAGATCTTCACCAGCCATTTCTTGCGCTTTTTCAATGGCTTCCTTCTCCGTATATTTACGAACGACATGTTCTGATTCCTGTACATCTTTTCTTAGATATGAAATCGGTAATTCCCACATGAACATTCGGAACGTCTTTTCTTCCTCCAATTCTTCATAATGCTCATAGGTGATATCGCTGAATCCCCATATCGGAATCTTTTTACCAAATACACTCAAGTAATGTTTGTGTATATTGTTTCCTGTGTAGGTTTCGAAGCTCGACTCCAATGGCAGCATCACATCTACACGATACCAAACCTCACCGAACACTTTGCCTTTGGCAGCAACGGTGCGTGTGTTTTTATCTTTTCCAATATACCCTGAAACTAATAATTCTCCTTTTTGGACCAATTGATTTCTTTCCACTTTCGGTTGACCTTGCTCGATGAACATATCTGTAATGAATGCTTTCTTTTTAGCGACCAGGTTTTGTGGCCCAGTCACTTCCACCTTTTCAGGCAATTCTTTTTGCACGACTTTAAACTTGAAGGTCGTCCCGTCCAATGTGACCCCAACCCACGTAACCTCGTCCATTTTTTCGGTAACAAAATATTGGACTTCACGGGGGTCCGGTAATCGGAATAAAAGCTTTCCTTTCTTGATTCCTAGCTCATCAACAACTTTTCGGAGGTGGTGTTCGGTTTGGGGATCGGCACCGCTCACTTCGATTTTCCAAACCATATTTGATAACAGGAAGACAATTACGAAAAAGGAAAGCAGCCCTATAATGAACCCGCCTCTCGATATCATCCATTTAACGATGAATGGTGCGCCCTGTTTCCGAACAACTGTAAATCTGCATCCGGTTTCCCTTAAAGCTTTCCTTATGTGAAGAGCATCGTCTGTAAACATATGAAGCTCCAGCTGTGATTCATTCCGCCGTCTAATATCCCAAAGGTGAATATTATGATTCAAACAATAATTGAGGAAGGTTTCTGCCTGTTCTCCTTCAATTTTTACGATAACAGTCCCTTTGAGGTACTTTGTCCAAAATTTTTTCATGGATCCTCCCCCTATTGGTTTTAAGAAATGTTTATGTAACGCACATCAAGAATTTTACCCTCTACTAAAATTTCCTCAGGAAGGATCGTTTTCAAGACAAAATCCTCACCTGTAATCAAGACCTCCCCTTGTTGAAGATTAAGTCGGAGTTCTTCATTAGTGAATTTCTTAACTCCCTTATGGTTTTCAATATATATGTGCAAATGTCCGATCATCGTGATCCTGGGCAGGTCCATGACGACATCAGCTGGTAATTCCAAAGAACGGGTCATCCACTTTTTCACTTTCTGTTTCAAACGCGCCATAAACGAACCCCCTCTCATCTCATTTTTATGAATGAAAAGCAATAACTATCACCGTTATCCATACTTTCACCATTATATTTTTCATATTCTAATTCATTCAGGAAAGATTACATCCGATTCGGTCTGGGGAAAACGACCAAGGACAGGACCTAAAAATGATTTCTCTCTACATTGAGATCCTGTTCAAGTGAAGAGGATTACGGATCGCTGCGGAGGGAGTGAATTTAGTAAAAAGTCAATTTATGGAATAAAAGATCAAAAAAACCATGTACACATATTGCGCACATGGTTTTATCGTTTTTATCGTTGTCTTAAGCGAGCCGTTACAGAATGCGGTTTTCTGGAACGGGGCGGGCCAAGTACCTCTGACCAAATGACACCCTGAGCAACATTGTCGGGGTTGGGCAGAACTTGATTTTGAGTAAGCTTCGGTCTTGTCTTAGGTTTTTCTCGAGGGAGTCTCGATTCTCTCGGCGTATAGTCTCGGGTTAATTGTTCTTCAACCGATTTCCCTATTTCTTCCCGCTTTGTTTGATATAACTCTTGTAAATCTGTAGAAAGCTTTTCACCACGTTCTTTCCACTGGCGTTCTGATCTACTCCGCTCCTCAACACGAGCAGGTCTTGTTTCAACTGGATGAGGTTGTTGTTGCTTTTGTTGTGGTCTACGTTTAGGCTGTTGCTGTTCATTTTGTTTTTCGATTTGACGCTTGAAGAAGCTTAGAATACCACCAATGACCAAAATCACAAAGAAGATGTTTTGCATCAGCAGTTCAAGGATTGCTTCGAACACTATCTAGAGCCTCCTCTAGGATTGCCATCTTCATCTTTATTAGGGTCAGTCGCTTTACCGATCGATCCTCTCATATCAGTATCCGCTTTTACGTTATTATAGTTCATGTAATCCATGACCCCGATATTTCCTGAACGTAATGCTTCAGCCATCGCCATCGGAACTTCGGCTTCAGCTTCCACAACTTTCGCACGCATTTCCTCAACACGCGCTTTCATTTCTTGTTCTTGTGCTACTGCCATTGCACGGCGTTCTTCCGCTTTCGCTTGAGCGATATTCTTATCTGCTTCAGCTTGCTCGGTTTGTAATTCTGCCCCAATGTTTTTACCGATATCAACGTCGGCAATATCAATCGATAGGATTTCGAACGCTGTACCAGCATCAAGACCTTTTGTAAGTACTGTTTGAGAAATCAAATCTGGATTCTCAAGGACTTTTTTATGATTATCCGATGAACCGATCGTTGATACGATCCCTTCACCTACACGGGCGATGACAGTGTCTTCACCTGCACCACCGACAAGACGCTCGATGTTTGCGCGTACTGTGATTCTAGCTTTCGCTTTCACTTCGATACCGTCCATCGCCACACCAGCGATAAAAGGTGTCTCGATTACTTTTGGATTGACACTCATTTGAACAGCTTCTAAAACGTCACGTCCAGCAAGATCGATCGCAGCACAGCGTTCGAAGCTCAATTCAATGTTTGCTCTGTGAGCCGCGATCAGTGCATTTACGACCCGGTCTACATTACCACCTGCTAAGTAGTGACTTTCCAACTGGTTCGTACTGAGTTCAAGGCCAGCTTTTACGGCCTTGATCAACGGATTGATGACGCGGGAAGGAATGACACGTCTCAAACGCATTCCGATCAGTGTGAAAATACTTACTCTTACGCCTGCAGCAAGTGCGGAGATCCACAGGGCTACAGGTACGAACGTGAATAATACAGCCAGAGCGATGACGACTGCCCCGATTAAAATGACCATGGTTAAAATATTTGTATCCATTTAGTTAGTTACCCCCTTGGTTTTCTACTTCTTTAATTTCTCTAACGATGATCCGAGAACCTTCCGTTTTTATGATTTTTATTGGACGATTTATTCCAATGTAACTGCCTTCGGTGACGACATCATAACGATCGTCTCCGATGATTGCTGTACCTGATGGACGTAATGGTGTCATCGTCGTCCCGGTCAAACCGATCAACTCACTCTTTGTAACATTAGAAATGTATCCTCTGTCATTGGATGTAGAGTCAAAAAGTATGATTTTCTTTAATGGACCATTATATCCAAAATATTTTAAGAATAGGATTGAAACAATGATAGTAGCGACTAAAGCAATCAGGATCGACAGCAAGATATTTCCGAGAGATCCCCCAGCAAGAACGATACCCACTAAGACAGCGATGATTCCGCCAACCCCTAGGATCCCACCTGGCACGAACACTTCAGCAATGATCAAGCCAATCCCTAATACAAACAAGATGAGAGATTCCCAGCCTGCGAGTCCAGCGATCATATGGCCAAAGAAGAATAAAAGTAGGGCACCGAGACCGAATGCTCCTGGAATACCAAAGCCTGGTGAATAAAGTTCAAGCACCAGTCCGATACTCCCTATCGATAGCAAAATAGGAACGACAACTGGATGTGTCACGTAACGTGCGATTGTTTCCGCGAAGGATACTTCAATCTCTTTGATTTCAGCATCGGGTACTTCGAGATAGCTCAAAAGTTCATTGCGATTATTGACAATCGCTTCTGCATAACCGACTTTTTTCGCTTGTGTCGCATTCAATGTCAGAAATTCACCTTTAGTTACGCCCAATTCCTCAATCTCAACATCAGGATCTGCCATCGCTTTAGCATAGATTGGGTCACGATCGTTCAACTCTGCGGAAGCCTCCATTGTGGCGATCCAAGCTGATTCAGCTTTTTTTCCCGCTGCATTACCCTGGGAATCGATGACTCCAGCTGCTCCCATCGTTGTCGAGGGTTTCATCACGATCTGATCTGCATTCAAAGCAATGTACGCCCCTGCAGATAAAGCGTGTTTCGTGACATATGCTATGATCGGCACCTCAGATTCCCTCATGATTTTTGCAATGTTGCCAGCTGCATCGACCAGTCCACCTGGTGTATCCAACTCAAACACCAAGTAATCAGCATTGTTTTCTTCAGCGGTTTTGACAGAACGTTTTATAAATGATTCCAAACCTCTTTCAACCGCATCCTGAACTGGTGCAACATAAACGACCGCTTTCCCGTCTTCAGCTTGTGAAGGATTTATTTGTACGAGAATCATCGGCAATAAGATCAACAGCATATAGAAAGCGATTTTCATATTTCTTTTAAACAGTTTCATAAAACCCACCCCCTTTACTATCTACACTTTCTACGTATAATAATACAGTTAGGTTTCACATTTTTGAAAGGAAATATTTTTGTGAGATCAAACAATGAGGATATGAGTGAATGTTTTCCAGATCGTCCGGAGATTTGTCTAGAAAATCCTAAACCATCTCCCACTAATAAGCGTAAAAAAACGCCTCGCACATGCAAGACGTTTTCAGCTCATTTATTATGATAAGTTCTGTTGTACTAAACGGTTCACAAGACCACCATCTGCCTTGCCTTTCACTTTAGGCATGATGGCTCCCATCACTTTTCCCATATCCTGTTTGGAAGTTGCTCCTACTTGCTCAATCGTTTCTTTCACAATTTGGTTGACTTCTTCTTCGGATAATTGTTCAGGGAGATACTCGTTGAGTATTGCAATCTCTTGACGTAAATTTTCGACTAAGTCTTCACGACCAGCCTTCTTGAATTCCTGGAGGGAGTCTTTCCGTTGTTTAACTTCACGAGAAAGAACCGTTAATTCCTCTTCTTCATTCAATTCGTGTCCTAACTTGATCGACTCGTTCTGAAGAGAAGACTTCACCATACGAATGACCGTCAGTCGTTGTTTTTCTTTGTTTTTCATCGCTTGTTTCATATCTTGATTCAAACGGTCAAGAAGACTCAATTAGAACACCCTCTCTTAGTACTTACGCTTACGAGCTGCTTCAGACTTCTTCTTACGCTTTACGCTCGGCTTTTCGTAATGCTTACGCTTACGTACCTCAGCCAATGTTCCTTCTTTAGAAACGTTGCGCTTAAAACGACGAAGTGCATCTTCTATAGATTCGTTCTTACGAACACTTGTTCTAATAGACATATATTTCCCTCCCTCCAAGCTCCTTCAAAAAAATAGAAAAAGGAGCGAAAAACCATATCTTTAAACATTATAATATATGCCTATTTTTTTCGTCAACTTTATTTCCTTTATTCGTGTAATTATTTCGTCATGTCCAAAACACCTCGTCCATAAAATAGACTAGGTGGTGAAGATCAGATGACACAGATAATCTCATTATTCGCAGTTTTTTTGACGATATTCATTTTCGGAATGACTGTGATGCGTCTAGGATTGAATACTGCTTCTCAAGAAAAATTCAAAGACTTGCTTCTTCGTTATACAGACAAGACCTGGAAAGGCTTTTTATTAGGTGCGGTGCTTACTGCTGTCGTACAAAGCAGTTCTGCTGTCATGGTGATCGTCATCGGTCTTGTGGCGGCTGGCCTCATGAGCTTCCGTCAATCGATCGGTATCATACTCGGAGCAAATATCGGGACAACCGTATCTACTGAAATCATAACACTTGAACTTAATCAGATGATCCTACCGTTTCTGATCATCGGGTTCATAATGATTCTTTATCCAAATAAATGGTCGTTTTGCTCCGGGTCAGCCCTATTCGGTTTAGGATGCATGTTTGTAGCAATGAACGGTTTTGAAGCCCTAGCAGGTCCAATAACTGAACTCTCATGGGTGCAGCATTTCCTTCAAAGGACAAATGAACATATTTTATTCGGATTAGGTTTGGGAACGACCATGACAGCAGTCATCCAATCCAGTACAGCCACTACTGCCATCATCATGTCACTTATGCACGAAAACATCCTTTCCTTGACATCAGGTATTGCAATCATGCTAGGTGCTAATGTTGGTACTTGTGTTACGGCAGTGATTGCATCCATTGGAACGACACGTGAAGCGAAGCTCGTCGCTTTTGCCCACATTTGGATCAATATCATCGGCGTGTTCCTCTTTCTTCCGTTTTTAAAACTCTTTTCTGAGTTCGTCATTTTGTTGACCCATCTGCCAGACGTGCAAATTGCGCATGCAAGTGTGTTGTTCAATGTCATTTCATCATTATTGCTGCTGCCATGTGCGGGATTACTTGCTGCATTAATTACGAAGCTTCATGGAGAAAGAGCAATAAAGTTCTAAAATCAAGAGGTTTACATTTTTCATCAAAAATTAGAGGACATCAGAGACCTTATTTGCCTAATACCATTGACTTAAAGTCCATTTTTACACGAATAGCAGAACAGTTGTCCTCTAATTTCAACAGATCGTCCACCTTTACGAAAAACTGTTCAATCCAATAAAGACTTCCGTTCCCGCAGGAGTGTTGTAAATTTTCGTTTGAAATCAACAGAGCAGATTAACAAATCTTATCTAAACAAGAAGCTGTCCTATGAAATGTGTCAGACACATTTGGACAGCTCCTTTTTCATTAATAATCCAATTGTGAAGTTTCTCCTTTAACGATAGCAATTCCTGAGCTTGCACCGATTCGTGTTGCTCCAGCATCGATCATTTCTTTTGCGGATTCTGGTCCTCTAACTCCACCGCTCGCTTTCACACCGATTTCTGGTCCTACGACCTTACGCATCAATGCCACGTCTTCCGGAGTTGCTCCACCTGTTGAAAAACCAGTAGATGTTTTTACGAAATCCGCTCCAGCTTTCACTGATAGTTCACATGCCTGTTTCTTTTCCTCGTCAGTGAGTAAGCATGTTTCAATAATCACTTTCGTAAGGGCTTTCCCTTTCGCAGCATCTACGACTGCTTTGATATCTTTTTCCACTAAATCGTAGTTTTTGCTTTTGAGTGCACCGATATTGATGACCATATCCACTTCTGTCGCTCCATTTTCAATCGCATTTTTCGTTTCGAACGATTTTGTTTCAGGAGTCGATGCACCTAATGGGAAACCGATTACTGTACATACTTTCACGTCTGTATCTTTCAGGATTTCATATGCTGTTTCAACCCATGTTGGATTTACACAAACTGACGCAAATGAATATTCTTTTGCTTCTTCAGCAAGTTTTACAATGTCTTCTTTTTTCAACTCCGGTTTTAATGCTGTGTGGTCGATCATTTTTGCAATGTTCATACTCGCATCTCCTCTGTAGTCATTAAATTTTGCCGTTTTTAGTCTAGAGTGTTGTTTTCAACAACATGTCTTAACTTTTAAATCTTGTTGTTTTTTAAGCCGACGCTGTTGTCTGCTCTGAATCCATGACTCTGACAAATTGTCCTTCGTTCACAGGGTATCCCGCTTTCGTAATCTTTACACGAACGAGTTTACCAATCATGTCTTCAGTTGCAGGAATACTGACTTTCATATAATTCGCTGTATAGCCGATGTACATATCCTCGTCTGGATGCTCTTTATCAAGTTCCTCCGGGATGATGTCAAGGACTTCTCCTTCATATTGAGAGGCATATTCCTTTGCTAATTGATTCGAAAGTTCAATCAATCGATGGACACGGTCATTTTTCACATCCTCAGGAACTTGATCTTCCATATTGGCTGCAGGTGTTCCTGTTCTGCGGCTGAACGGGAATACATGAAGTTCAGAAAACTTGTGATCTTTAATAAAATTATACGTTTCCATGAACTCTTCTTCAGTTTCCCCAGGGAAGCCAACGATCACATCTGAGGTTATCGCAAGGCCTGGTAACGCTTTTTTCAGCTTGTTCAATCGATCCGCAAACATTTCCATACTGTACTTTCTTCTCATACGTTTAAGTACCGCATCAGATCCAGATTGCAATGGTATGTGCAAATGAGGGACAACGATATCGGAACGATCCAATACGTCGATCACCTCATCGGTTACCTGGCTCGCCTCAATAGAAGAAATCCGTAGACGCTTCAAGCCTTTTACCTGTTCATCGATATCAGATAAAAGCTGTGCGAAATTATAATCTTTCATGTCCTCGCCATAGCCAGCTGTATGGATTCCTGTAAGGACGATTTCTTGATAGCCTGCATCCACAAGCTGCTGGGCTTGTTCGATAACATGCTCTGGTTTTCTTGAGCGTAAAAGCCCCCGCGCCCAAGGAATGATACAGAAGGTACAGAAATTGTTGCAACCTTCTTGGATCTTTAATGAAGCACGTGTACGATCGGTGAATGCGGGTACTTCAAGCTCTTCATAGACCCGTGCTTTCATAATGTTCCCTACTCCATTGATCGGCTGGCGTTCACGTTTATATTGTTCAATGTATTCGAGCATCTTCACTCTGTCTTGCGTGCCGACGACGACGTCAACACCAGGAATCGCCATGACCTCGGCGGGTGAGGTCTGCGCGTAACATCCCGTTACACAAATGACGGCATCTGGATTTTTACGGATGGCACGGCGAATTACCTGACGACTTTTTTTATCCCCAGTATTCGTTACGGTACAAGTGTTGATGACATACACATCCGCACGCTTTTCGAAATCTGTACGCTCATAATCTTGACTCTTGAATAACTGCCAGATCGCTTCAGTTTCGTAATGATTTACTTTACATCCTAATGTATGAAACGCTACAGAAGGCATTTATGGTCACCTCAATAATTCTAATTGATAGGAAATAGCAGCGAGCACATATAATGAAGCAGTCTCGGTCCGCAGAATACGCGGTCCAAAACCACAGGCAATAAACCCCGCATCATGAAGATGTTCGACTTCTTCTGCTGTCAAACCACCTTCCGGCCCTATGACAATGATGATACTCTCATTTCCAATATCCGCTCTGCTAAGAAGCTTAGCCAGTCGGGACGTCTCGTTTTGTTTCGCTTGTTCTTCATATGCAACGATTTTCATCGTATACGATTCACTTTGAGAAATCAATTCCTTGAAGGAAACCGGCTCGATACATTCAGGCATTTTGTTTCGATGCGATTGTTCAGCGGCTTCTTTAATAATCTTTTGTAGTCGATCTGTTTTCTTCTTAGACTTTTTCGCATCCCATTTCACAATCGACCTAGTTGCTTGAAAAGGAATGAATCGCTCAGCACCAAGTTCGGTACCTTTCTGGACAATCATCTCTAGTTTATCATGCTTTGGCAGACCTTGCGCAATTGTTACAGAAATCGGCAGTTCTGTTTCGTGTTCTATCCACTCGGCTACCGAAAGTTCCACAGATGAATCTGTCAATTCAAGAATCGTACACCTGGCAACACGACCTTGATTGTCGCTGCAAATCACTTGATTACCAGGAGACATGCGCATAACTTTCGAGATATGCTTCACATCTTCCCCTTTAATCGAAACCAACGTATCAGTCATCTGATCAGGCTGGACAAAGTACCGTTGCATTATCGTGTCCTCTGAATTTCTTTCTGTGAAGGTTTTCTCGTAATGAAGGCGACCCAGTCTTCCATAAGTAACGTTTCATCTATAATGAAACCATGTTCAAGAAGTGCTCGTTTTACTTCATCCTTTTTTCCTTTAATGATCCCAGAAACAATGAACTTCCCATCAGGTTTAAGTAATTTGAAAGCATCCTCATCAAAACGGAGGATGATTTCCGCTAATATGTTCGCTACAATCATGTCATATTGGCCGCTGACGTTGTCCAGGAGGTTGTTTTGACGTACTGTAATCTGATCCTGGGTTTTATTTAACTTGATGTTCAATCGAGCACTTTTCACTGCGATTTCATCTAAATCCAATGCAGTTACATGCTTTGCTCCGAGTTTCGCTGCAGCAATACTTAGAACGCCTGATCCTGTTCCGACATCAATCACTTCTTCCTCAGGTTTCAGCGTTTTCTCGATTGCTTGGATACACATGACGGTCGTAGGGTGAGTCCCTGTACCAAAAGCCATTCCTGGATCAAGTTCTACAATTAGTTCATCCGTACTCACTTTTTCATACTCTTCCCATGTTGGTATGATCGTGATTCGTTCAGAAATTTTCACAGGCTTATAATATTTTTTCCAAGCTGTCGCCCATTCTTCCTCATGGACTTCACTGATCGTGATTTTATTGTGGCCAAGATCGATGTTATGAAGCAGCAGTCCATTGATGGCCTCTTTTATCTCTTCGACCGTCTCACCTAAAAAGCTGTTAACTGGCAAATAAGCTTTTACGACCACACCTTCATCAGGGTAATCGTCCGGATTCAGCTGGTAGATCTCTCCCATTGAGGTATCCCACACTTTCACCAAGTCTTGCGGGTCTTCAATTACAACTCCACTAGCTCCAGATTCGTGCAGGATATTCGAAATCGGTTCAATTGCTTCCTGTGTTGTAAGAATGCTGATTTCAGACCATTTCATGAGATCTACCATCTTCCTTTCATTTTTCATTCATCAGGATCGTCCGGTTACTTTATTTCATTGTTATTCGCCTTTAAAAGCTCTTTTTACTTTACTGAACAAATTGTCATGCTGTTCATCTACTGTTTCTCCATTGATATCAGCAAACTCACGAAGAAGTTGTTTTTGTCGTTCGTTCAGATTTTTCGGTGTAACCACTTTCACTTTAACATGCTGGTCTCCTTGACCGTACCCGCGAACGTTCTGAACACCTTTTCCGCGAAGACGGAAGCTCGTTCCTGATTGGGTCCCCGCTGGGATTTTAAGCTTCACTTTGCCATGTAGTGTCGGAACTTCAATCTCATCGCCTAGTGTAACTTGAGAAAATGTAAGTGGCATATCGATGAATATATCATCTCCATCACGCTTATAAAGCTCATGTGGAGATACACGCACTACCACATATAAATCTCCAGGAGGTCCGGCATTCTCCCCAGCTTCTCCTTTTCCAGCTACACGGATCTGTTGACCGTGATCGATACCTGCTGGAATTTTCACATGGATTTTCTTTTGCTTGCGCACCTTGCCTTTTCCAGCACAAGTATGACACTTATCTTTGATGAATTTGCCAGTTCCGTTACAGTGGTGGCATACCCTGCGGTTTACAACACGGCCGAATGGTGTATTCTGTTCAATATTCAACTGACCGCTGCCGCCGCAATGAGAACATGTTTCTGGTTTTGTTCCAGGTTTCGCTCCAGATCCGAAGCATGTATCACATTCTTCTTCCTTAGGGATTTGAATATCTGTCTCTTTACCAAAAACAGCTTCTTCGAATTTAAGAGTCATCGTATATTGCAAATCTGCACCTTGACGCGGAGCATTCGGATTTCTACGTCCGCCACCGCCGCCAAAGAACATATCGAAAATATCACCGAAACCTCCAAAGTCTGCTCCACCAGCACCAAATCCCTGGTTAGGATCTGAGTGTCCGAACTGATCATAGTGGGCTTTCTTCTGAGAATCACTCAAAACATCATATGCTTCCTTGACTTCCTTGAATTTCTCCTCAGCATCCGATTCTTTATTAACATCCGGATGAAATTTTCTAGCGAGTTTTCGATAAGCTTTTTTTATTTCATCAGTCGAAGCGTTCTTGTCAACGCCTAGGACTTCATAGTAATCACGCTTACTCAACACTCTCACTCCCGGTTCTTTTACATAACGATTATCATATCATTATAATCTACAATTCTGCAACATGTTGCCATTAAATTGTCCCAGCATAGAAAAAGTCAAAGCCTTGAAGACTGACTTTGACTTTTCCTTATTGTGGTTACTTCTTCTCGTTATCGTCGTTTACTTCCTCATAATCAGCATCCACTACATCATCATCTTGTGCGTTTTGATTTTCTCCGCCTTCTTGTGCAGCTTGAGCCTGTTGAGCAGCTTGTTCGTAAAGTTTAGTTGATAGCTCTTGAACAATCTGTTGTAACTCTTCTTTTGCTGTACGGATTTCTTCAAGGTCGTCACCTTCTAGAGCTTTTTTCACTTTATCTTTCGCTTCATTTGCTTTTGTCACATCAGCTTCGTCGACGTTACCTTCAAGATCTTTCAAAGTCTTTTCAGTTGTGAATACAAGCTGATCTGCTTCATTACGAAGATCAACCTCTTCACGACGCTTCTTATCAGCTTCTGCATTTTCTTCAGCGTCTTTGACCATCTTTTCGATATCTTCTTCTGAAAGTCCTGAAGAAGAAGTGATTGTGATGGATTGTTCTTTATTTGTTCCAAGATCCTTCGCTTTAACATTTACAATACCGTTCGCATCGATATCAAAAGATACTTCGATTTGTGGTACCCCACGTGGTGCTGGTGGGATGTCAGTCAATTGGAAACGGCCCAGAGTCTTGTTGTCTGCAGCCATTTCACGCTCCCCTTGGAGGACGTGGATATCGACAGACGGTTGATTGTCAGCTGCTGTTGAGAACACCTGAGACTTACTCGTAGGGATTGTCGTGTTACGCTCGATAAGCTTCGTGTTCACGCCACCCATTGTTTCGATTCCAAGAGAAAGTGGTGTTACATCTAATAAGACGACATTTTTGACGTCCCCTGTAAGGACACCTGCCTGGATTGCTGCACCAAGTGCAACAACTTCATCCGGGTTGACACCTTTATGCGGGTCTTTTCCAGTGACTTTCTTGATTGCTTCTTGAACAGCAGGGATCCGAGTTGAGCCGCCAACAAGGACGACCTTGTCAATCTCAGATGGTGTAAGCCCTGCATCCTTGATCGCTTGACGTGTCGGCCCCATAGTACGTTCAACTAATTGAGAAGTCATTTCATCGAACTTGGCACGTGATAAGTTCACTTCCAAGTGTTTTGGACCAGATGAATCAGCCGTAATGAATGGTAACGAAATTTGCGTTTGCGTTACACCAGAAAGGTCCTTCTTCGCTTTCTCTGCAGCATCCTTCAAACGTTGAAGAGCCATTTTATCCTGAGAAAGATCAATTCCATTCTCTTTTTTGAATTCACTAACGAGATAGTCGATGATTGCTTGGTCAAAATCATCTCCACCTAGTTCGTTATCGCCAGATGTTGCTTTAACTTCGAAGAACCCGTCTCCTAGTTCAAGCAAGGACACGTCGAATGTTCCTCCACCTAGGTCGTATACAAGAATTGTTTGATCATTTTCTTTTTCAAGCCCATATGCTAGCGCAGCTGCTGTAGGTTCGTTGATGATACGTTCAACTTCCAAACCTGCAACTTTTCCAGCGTCTTTCGTTGCTTGGCGCTGAGAATCATTAAAGTAAGCCGGCACTGTGATGACAGCATTTGTAACTTTTTCACCAAGGTATGCCTCAGCGTCAGCTTTAAGCTTTTGAAGGATGATTGCTGAGACTTCCTGTGGTGTGTATTCTTTTCCTTCAGCTTCTACTTTATATTCAGTACCCATGTGACGCTTGATAGAAATAATCGTATTCGGATTTGTAACTGCTTGACGTTTTGCGACTTCTCCGACTAGACGCTCCCCATCTTTGAATGCGACGACAGATGGTGTCGTGCGGTTTCCTTCTGGGTTCGGGATAACTGTTGCTTCCCCACCCTCCATTACAGCAACACAAGAGTTTGTTGTACCTAAGTCAATACCAATTACTTTGCTCATGAAAATTCCTCCTATATTTAATATGTAGCGTTTGTAGTTCATTCTAAAAGTGTAATTTGTTCACTAAGCGAAATACATTCTCTTTCCTTGGGCGATTCGTAAGCTTCCTCACTTGCACTAGGATGTGTGTGGTACCGTGAGTTCTTGCCTGACTCGCTTTCCCGCAAGAGTCTCGTGAACACTACATTGATAACTATTACTTAAAAAGTGTTGATTACTTTGAATTCACTTTCACCATTGCAGGACGTACAACACGGTCTTTCAATTTGTAGCCCTTTTGAAGGACCTCTACGATCGTATTGTCTTCGTAATCATCTTCCTGCACTTGCATGACAGCCTGGTGCTGATGCGGATCAAACACCTCTCCTGCTCCAGGCACTTCCTCAACACCTTCATTCTTTAATACCTCAATCAACTGATTATAAACCATCTTCATTCCTTGATGTAAAGAATCAGCTTGTTCAACATCAGTTTGTACGTTCAAGGCACGTTCGAAGTTATCGATGACTGGAAGCAACCCTTCTACTATTCCTTGTGCTCTATATTTCGCAGCCGCTTCTTTTTCTTCTCGCGTACGGCGGCGGAAATTATCATAATCAGCTTGCACTCGGACCATACGATTTTTTATTTCTTCGAGTTCCCTTTCAAATTCAGTCACTCGGTTATCTTCTTCAGCTTCAAGCTCAATCGTGTTATCGGCAGACTGCTCTACCGTTTCTTCATCTCGACTTTCCTCTTTCGATTCTTCGATAGATTCTTCATTATCTTGAATACCTTGCTGTTTGTTTTCTTCCACTACACTCACCTCCCTGACCTGATCAATGATCTAATCATCAATCTTTAATTCCGTTAAAAAAACATACTGAAGAATGGGAGATAAAGAGTTCTCCCACCCTTTAAATGCTTTGAATAAGTTTTCGTCCTTATAAAGGTATTACCACAATCAGTTTGAATAATACCGTTGCGTAAGTACTCTCGTCAAATCTTTTGAAAGCAAATCAAGCAAACCGATTACACGTGGGTATTCCATTCGGGTTGGTCCCAGGATGGCAAGAGTACCCATATGCTGACCGCCTATAGAATAACTTGCCGTGATCAGACTGCAATTCTTCATCTCCTGGATGGTGTTTTCAGCTCCAATTTTGACATTGATCTTATCCGTATTTCCTTGATGTAGAAGCTGATGGATCAAATCTTGCTTCTCGATCGCATTATAAAGAGCTTTCACTTTTTCAACATCCTGGAATTCAGGCTGATTGAGAATGTTCGTTTTACCGCCATAATAAATTTTATCGGATTTCTCGTTTTTGAAAAGCTGTGCAAGGAAATCAAGTGTCTTCTCATAATTTTGAAGATGTGTTTTCAATAAACCTTGAACTTCCTGTTGCAACTTCATCTTCAGATGCGAAAATGGGACGCCTTTCAATCGTTCATTTAAAATGTTGACCGTCCGCTCAAGATCAGATGCATCCATTTCATCCGGCAATTCGACCGTATATTTTTCTACGTGACCAGTATCGGTAATTAATACAAATATCGCAGTACCTTTAGAAATAGGGACGATCTGCAAATGCTTCAGCTTTGTTTCATAAACTTCAGGTCCTAATATGATGGATGTATAGTTGGTGATTTCAGAGAGTAGATTCGCTGAATGTTCAATCAACATCTCTAGTTCCAGCATCTTTTCATGGAACAAAGAGTGAATCCGCTTCATATCCTTGTTTCGCATTTCTACAGGTGACAACAAATTATCTACATAGAAACGATACCCTTTTTCAGAAGGGATCCGCCCTGAAGAACTGTGTGTCTTCTCGATGAAACCCAAATCTTCAAGATCAGCAAGCTCATTTCGAATCGTTGCAGAACTGAACGAGATGTCCTGCCGCTTAGAGATACTCCTTGATCCAAGAGGCTCAGCATTCTGTATATATTCATCAATAAGTATCTGGAGAATTAACAGCTGACGATCCGTTAACATCGAGTCTCATCCCCTTTGTTAGCACTCGTTCTGTTTGAGTGCTAATTCTAATTTATAAATTACCAAAAGAGAAAATACTTTGTCAATATTTATATTACACCAATAAATTCTTGAAAAACTTCATTGCCGAGAAAAAGTCCTCTGTTCGTGAGGCGAATACTTTTTCTGTCATTGATCAGGAGCCCCTCTGCAGTCAATTTATCAATCTGTTCAGAAAAAACTTCCTCAATTTCAAGGTTATATTTTTCATAAAAGCGAGCTTTATTGACCCCATCCATCTTACGGAGACCAAGAAAAACCTCTTCTTCCATACGGTCTTTCATTTCTAGTCTAGTCACGATTCTTTGGGGTAATACCCCTTCATTGATTTTACGTATATAATGCGGCAACGGTTTGACATTTTCGTAGCGGATATCATTCACATACCCATGGGCCCCAGCACCGATCCCGTAGTAGCGTTCGTTCTTCCAATACATCTGGTTATGCCTGCTTTCATATCCTGGTTTTGCAAAATTGCTGATTTCATATTGGGCGAAACCGTTTTGTTTCAATGTATCGATCAGGTATTCGAACATATCCGATTCTTGTTCTTCCCCAGGGAGCGACAGCTGTCCCTTCTTATCACGGATTCCAAAGACCGTCTGTTTTTCTACTTGAAGAGAATAAGCAGAAACATGCGGCACATTCAATTGAAGTGCAAGACTTACAGATTCCTTGAACATTTCAAGTGTCTGGCCCGGTAATCCGAACATCAAATCGATCGAGATGTTTTTAAATCCTATCGTCTGAGCCTCATTGATCATCCTCGCAACATCGTTCCTTCGATGATTCCGGTTGAGTGCTGTAAGGAGCGAATCCTGGAATGCTTGCACACCGATACTGAGCCGATTGACTCCCGCTTCTTTTAAAATTTGCAGTTTTTGTCTTTCGGTCACTGACGGATTAGCTTCCACCGTGAATTCCGTATCGACACCCGGCTTAAGATTAATGTTTACGATGTCGAGCATCCGTTCTAGCTGCACATAATCAAGAGCCGTCGGGGTCCCTCCGCCGATATAAATCGTTCCGAGCGGTTCTGCTGGATACTCCTTCAACATTTTTTCGATTTCACGTTCCATGGCGTCCAAATAATCATCAACCGGTTGTCCTTCTATCAAAAATTTATTGAAATCACAATAATGGCAGATTTGTTCACAGAACGGTATATGGATATAAGCAGCTTTTACCATCTTCATCACACTCTCAAATTAATAAAGAAAACTTGGCAAAGCCAAGCCTTAGGCGAAGGCTGAGCCTTAGTTGCACTTACATTGGAGAAAGTATTCTTATACTTTCTTTAAATGAAATGAAGGACTGGCGGTCGGCCAGTCCTTACCAGCATATTATCAATCGTCAGAATCCATACGTAGTACGGACATGAAAGCTTCTTGTGGAACTTCGACATTCCCGACGGTTTTCATCCGTTTCTTACCTTCTTTTTGCTTCTCCAACAGCTTACGTTTACGGGAGATGTCCCCCCCGTAACATTTGGCAAGTACGTTTTTACGTAATGCACGGATATTTGTCCTTGCGACGATTTTTTGCCCGATCGCTGCCTGGACAGGGATTTCAAATTGGTGTCGAGGTATTAGTTCTTTTAATTTTTCAACGACAACTTTTCCGCGTTCGTAAGCAAAGTCCCGGTGCACGATGACAGAGAGCGCATCAATTTTCTCACCATTTAAGAGTATATCCATCTTCACAAGTCTGGATTGTCTGTAACCGATCAATTCATAATCAAGAGAGGCGTAACCTTTGGTGCTTGATTTCAATTGATCGAAGAAATCGTATACGATCTCCGATAATGGAATTTCATAAATGACATTGACGCGGATATCATCCAAGTATTCCATCGTAATGAAGTTTCCACGTTTCTTCTGGCAGATCTCCATGACTGCACCAACATAATCGTTCGGCGTCATGATCGATGCCTTTACATACGGCTCTTCCACTTTTTCAATCGATTGTGCATCAGGCATATTTGACGGATTATCGACAATCAATTCTTCTCCATTAGTAAGATGGACATTGTAGATAACGCTTGGTGCAGTCGTAATCAAATCAATTCCGAATTCACGTTCAATACGCTCCTGGATGATTTCCATATGAAGCAGCCCAAGAAAACCACAACGGAAACCAAAGCCTAATGCTTGTGAGGTTTCTGCCTCGTATTGAAGAGATGAATCATTTAACTCTAACCGCTCTAATGCTTCTCGAAGGTCATTATAATTATTCGAGTCAACTGGATATAAACCACAGAACACCATCGGGTTCATTTTCCGGTAACCAGGGAGTGGTGTATCCGCTCCGCCTTTCGCTGATGTGATCGTATCTCCGACGCGGGTATCACCGACATTCTTAATCGATGCTGTTAGAAAACCGACATCCCCGACAGTCAATTCATCTTTCATTACTGGCTTCGGTGTGAATACGCCTAATTCGTTGACTTCGAATTCTTTACCAGTAGCCATCATTTTGATCTTCTGACCCACCTTGACGGTACCTTCTGTAATTCGAATATAAGCGACGACTCCACGGTAGCTGTCATAAAGCGAATCGAAGATCAACGCTTTAAGCGGCGCTTCCGGATCTCCTTGTGGTGCAGGCACTTTTTCAACAATCTGCTCAAGGATATCTTCAATCCCAATGCCGTTTTTTGCTGATGCCAATACAGCATCAGAGGCATCCAGTCCAATGACATCCTCAACCTCTTTCCGTACGCGCTCTGGTTCTGCACTCGGTAAATCGATTTTATTGATGACAGGCAAAATTTCAAGATCATTCTCAAGTGCCAGATAAACATTGGCTAAAGTCTGTGCTTCGATTCCTTGAGCAGCATCGACAATCAACAAAGCACCTTCACAAGCAGCTAAGCTTCGCGAAACTTCATATGTAAAATCGACGTGTCCAGGCGTATCAATAAGGTGGAAAATGTATTCTTCTCCATCTTTTGCTTTGTATGTCAATTGAACAGCATTCAATTTGATTGTAATCCCACGTTCACGTTCCAGATCCATGGCATCAAGCATTTGTTCTTTCATTTCACGGTGCGTCAGAGCACTGGTTTGTTCAAGAATCCGGTCTGCCAACGTGGATTTCCCATGGTCGATATGGGCAATAATCGAGAAGTTACGGATTCTCGATTGGCGTTCTACTTTTTTATCTTTACTCATTCTCTTCACTCCTAAGGTCGTACAACTAAGCTAGCATTGATTATAGCAATAGCATTCTCTTTATTCAATTGTTTCTGTATATATCTGCATGTGACCAGTGTTGTGAGACTTCTGATTTATATAAGATTCGCTCCCTTTCCGCGGGCAAACGAAAAGCGGAAACGACCCGATTCGTCACTCAGGTCACTGGAAAATGGACGAGGAGGCTCGAATCAAACAACTCAGGAAGTTTGAAGTGATCCAAGTCATTTCCTGCAAATACTTACTTCTGCACTCTCCCTCGCTTAAACCAAGTTACACGAACCCGTTAACGGACACAGGAGACCTTATTTGACCAAAATAATGGAATTATACAAACTTAACGGACACCAGAGACCTTATTTTGCAAATATCATAGGAATTCAGCTGCTTTGTTCACAAATAGCGGCTCTGGTGTCCGTTAAAATTCAGAAACAGCGATTTTGTTCACAAATAACGGCTCTGGTGTCCGTTAGCTGAATACATGGCTGCTTGGACACGCTCTTCCCGAAGGAGTATCGCGAAATTCGAAAAATCAAGAAAAGGCTTATACGCGCCTTTATTTTAATTTTAAAGACTCTTTTCTAAAAGATTGTTGCTTTTGAGTCATTTTAAAAACTCACCTTGTGCAAGTTGATTGGAGAGCAAGGTGCGAGACTCCTCGAAAATGAAAATCGCATTTTCTTCGTGCGTTGAAACCCTGCCGAAGCTTTCCTTGTCCTGCGGGATCAGTGGGACAGGTGAGACCATTCAATGTCGCTAGGCGACGAGGGGGCTCACCGCACGCCCCGCGGAAAGTGAGCATCCTGGAGCGGAAATCAACGACTTTTAAAGAAAATTTGGCGAGACCAAGCCTTTTGTAGGTCGAGCCTTAGTTGCCCTTATACTGAAGAAAGTATTTTATACTTTCTTTAAGTGCAAGAACAACTAGTTTGCGAAAACAGCCTTTAAAAAAAAGCCAAATAAAAAAGAAGGATCTGCCCTATCGTATCGTGATGAACAGATACGATATGAGCCCATCCTTCTTCAAATTCAAGTAAACAGAAAGTGTAGGATCTTGTCCAGTATTGTGCCGACTACCGTCATGATGACTGTTAGGATTTCACTGATCAATGAGGAAACCATTTTTCCTAACTTGGAAAACAAATTGAACGCTTCTACTTCTTCAAGCTTTTTTTGTTTTTCTTTTATGTCATGGTTCGTAATTTGCGAACCCAGAACTTCCGCTTCAATATCGCCGCTATCATTGACTTTCCATTCTAATGCGCTGTTACCCTCCGAGCCCTTCATCTTGTCCATTTGAACTCCGACCTGTTGCATTCCGATCAGTATACCGAACAAAAGGACGGATATCAGTATGAAACTCTTCATCATGAACCGGACCATCTGACTTCCTCCTACTGAATCCATTGTAAAATCAGTGTTGGTACAAGCCTATGCAAGCTATTGTACCCTTAGAACTCAATGTGTATAGGATCCGCTGTTTTGTTGATCGACCTGACCATGCAGTGCTGCATTCAAACCGCCAGATATCACATTCGCCATATCTTCAATGAAAACATCCACTTCTTTAGGTGTAACCATCAGGTTGTGTCCTAAAGGCGCTAAGACTTCCTTGATCAATTGTCTTTTTTGCGTGTCTTCAAGTGTTCCGATCATTCCTAGAAATGCCTGCCGGTTTTCTTCATCCGGCATATCCTCATCCGATAGATTTTTACGCTCGCCGAATGTCATTCCTGCTGGTGTCAGTGCTTTTGATGGATCATCTTTTTCACGCATCTCACGACCGAAATGCTTTAAAATGTAATCAATCGTGTCACTTGTGATCGTGACCGCATCAACAACTGTAGGAACACCGATTGCGATGACCGGAATCCCTAATGTTTCCAGGCTCAATTCTTTACGCTTATTTCCCACACCTGAACCTGGATGGATGCCAGTATCCGAGATTTGAATCGTCGTATTTACCCGTTCTACTGCCCTGGATGCTAAGGAATCAATTGCAATCACGAAATCAGGTTTAGATTTTTCAATGACACCGATGATGATATCACTCGTTTCGATTCCAGTTGTCCCCATGACCCCGGGGGAAAGAGCACTGACTGGACGGAAGCCTTCCTCTACGTTTTCTGGTGCCAATTCAAACAAGTGTTTCGTGACAAGAAGGTTATTTGTCGTACGAGGTCCGAGAGCATCTGGTGTGACATTCAGATTTCCTAAACCGACTACAAGACAGCTTGCCTCTTTCGGAATCTGAAGCTCCTGAAGGAAATTAGCGAATTCATGGGCAAAGACATCCTGAACCCGCTGCTGTAAAGCAGAATCCTTCTGTCGGATACCTTGCATTTCCATCGTCAAATAAATACCTGGTTTTTTTCCAGTCGCTTTTTGTCCAGCTTCTTCTATTTCAACCCTTGTGAGTTTAATCCCATCCATTTCACGTTCTTTGACGATGACGCCATCGATCGTGTGCTTCGATTCTTCTTCCTGTTCTTTTGTGATCATCTCATTGGATTCAATCGCCAAATCGGTTCTGACGTTATATAATTCTAGATCTTTATCCATTGGCACGCTCACCCCTGATTATTGTTAGCATTATCAAATAGGATAGCCTTCTTCCACTTTTTTCATTCTTTCGATTCGGATTTCCCTGTAAAAAAAGAGCAGTCAACTGATTATCTTTGTACAAAAGAGATTGCAATTATACGAACGGTTTGATAGAATATCTTGTGTTGTATTTTCCGCAATTTCGGTTGCATTCAAGGAGGTGAACGGAATTGGCAAATATTAAATCTGCTATTAAACGTGTTAAAACAAACGATAAGCGTCGTGCACACAATGCAGCGATGAAATCATCCATGCGTACTGCTATCAAGAACTTTGAAACGAAAGTAGCTAACAACGATGCTGAAGGTGCTAAAGATGCATTCTTGGTTGCAACCAAAAAGCTTGATAAAGCCGCTGGTAAAGGAATCCTTCACAAGAACGCTGCAGCTAGACAGAAATCTCGTCTTGCAAAGCAATTGAACGGCGTTAGCGCTTAATTCATATGTGAATGAAATACTGGAATCTGAAACGACCTACCTAACAGGTCGTTTTTTATTTCTGTCATAACCAATTATTGATTTTTGTGAAAAATCCACTCCGAAAACCCTCACTTGCACTCAGATATGTTGTTTTCCGTAGCAAGAACTTTTCCCAAACAATTATTAGTGGACACCAAAGACCTTATTCGCCTAAAACCAGAGAAAATCAGTGTCGTTTTACCAAAATAAGGGAATGTATGTCCTCTAATTTTTGAAATCAACACTTTTTGGCACAGATAGCGGAACAGTTGTCCTCTAATTTCAACAGCTCCTCCGCTTACGAAAACGTGTTAAGTCCTCAGCTTGTCGTGAACCTAATAGTAGTATGCTTTTTAAAACAAAAAACTGACTCCTCTATCACGAGAGGAGTCAGTTTACTGCTAACTTAATTCGTTTGTGGCTGCCGGGCGAGGCTGGTCAAGAAAAGCTCCAGTGTCAGCGTTTTGTCCCTTTGGCCGGTTTTCATCTCAAAATCAGCATCGGCTGCTTTCATCAATAATGCTTTCAGCTCATCCTCCTGAAAAGAAGCACTTTGTTTTGCAGCAATTTTAACTGCATATGGGTGTAACGACAGAGTTGATGCAATATTCTTTTCCGTATGACCTTGTGCCCGTAATTGTTTGACCTGGAGAATAATGCGGAACTGTCTTGATAGCAAAGCCATCAATTTGATCGGTTCTTCATTCTGTTTCAATAGGTCATAGCAGATTCGTAAAGCTGAATCAATCCTGCGGTTCGCTACATGCTCGACCATCGTGAACACGTTGCTTTCGAGAGAACGCGAAATCAATTCATCGACGGTTTGAGGATCGATCTGCTCCCCTTCGCCAACATAGAGAGCCATCTTTTTGACTTCACTGATGAGCAATGCCAAATTTTCACCTTGAAGTTGGATCAGCCTTTCTGCAGCCTCGTTTGATATTGTGACATTGGCTTCTTTTGCTGCGTGTTCAATCCAATCCTTTTGCAGACGGACATTCATTTTATCTGCTACAATCACTTCCGCTTGCTTTTTCAACGTCTTGACGATCTTTTTCCGTTCATCCAACTTTTCATATGGTGCGACAAAAATGACAATCGCTTGCTCGGAAGGATCTTTGAGATACGATTCCAGTCGCTTCAAATCATGTTCCACTTTACTTTTGGTTTTTGCACCTGTCAGAAAATATGGATTCTGTATGATGACAACCCGGCGTTCACCCATGAATGGAAGGGTTTCTGCATCTTCAATCGCAGTGTCAATTGATTGCTCTTCCATATCGAAAGCAGATAGGTTGAAATCAGCAGTTGCTTCCTCCAAAACGGCATGTACAATCATTTTTTGAGTATATTCCAATATGTATTTTTCTTTTCCGTATAATAAATAAAGTGAAGAGTAGGTTTCATTCTTCAGCTTCTTATTCAAATCCTTTATAGACAATTTCATCACCCCACTATAATATCTTAAGCATATATGATAAAATTGCCAAGGTACAGGGTAAAGGAGGTCCGACCCCTAAAGTCAAACCTCCATTTATATAAACGTTAGCGGTCAAGACCCGGGAAGCTTCACCACTAACGATAAAACTCTTCCCCGTAAGCTTATTGTTATGTTATCCTATGCAGGGTGAAAGTATAGGTGTCAACTCTTAGCAATATGGGCAAGATTTTAGGTGTTTAATGAATGACATGAATCGCATAAGTTTCACTTAATCGTAAAAAATAGATATATGGATTTTTTGCGATAGATACCGTATACTTGAGTTGAAACAGGAGGGTTGCGGAAATGAATGACTTTGAAAAAGATGTACAGGCAAAAACCAATGATGTAGTTGATTCTGGACTTGGTTTTCTCTATTCGTTCTTGTTCTTCACCGTCATTTTCTTTACGGCAGTGATCATTAAAGCTGTTGCGTTATAAAGAAACCCGAAATTCGTTGGGTACATATACGTTTTTTAGAAAAGCGAGAGGGGATTTTTCCTTTCGCTTTTTTTATTTTCAGATTGTAAAACGTTATTGTTGATTTTTTCAAAATTCACTACCTATCCGCGGGCGTCCGCAAGCCTCCTCACTTGCACAGGACGTGGTGGTTGTTAGTCGAAGATCCTTTTATAAACTGTAGGGTCTTGCCTGGCTTGCTATTCCCGCAGGAGTGTCATGCATTTCGGTAAAATCAAACTTAGCAAAAATCAACAGTATTTTTTAACAATACTATTGGAAAGGATTGTTGATTTTCCCTTTTCATCTTATGGGGAAACGGTTTTTATACGTGTTTGATCGGGTGAAATAATTACCATAATGGCCCCATGTTCATCGGTTCGAAAAATATCAATATTGTGATTCTCCAACCTTTCGATGACTGACGACGAGGGGTGATTATATCGGTTATTTGTACCCACAGAAATAAAGGAAGCTTTCGGATTTATTCTGTTAATAAAAGGTTGTGATGTAGATGTATCACTCCCGTGGTGAGCAACCTTCACGTAATCCACCTCCAACGTTGGATAGTCCTTTATAATCTTCTCCTCAATTTTGTGATTAATATCTCCTGTAAATAAAAATCTATTATCATGAATATCCGCATACATAACCAGTGACCTATTGTTACGGCTATCACGTGTTTGACCAGAATTCAAAGTCTGGAATGAAGATGAGCCGATCTTCCATGAAACATTCTCCCCTAACAATTGAATGGGTACCCCAAGCCCTTTTAAGAACGCCAATTCTGAAGCCTCTAGATGATTTGATTTCCCATACACTACCTTCTCTACCCTCACTTTTTCCATCAATCCCTCTGTACCGCCAATATGATCGAAATCTCCATGCGAAAGAATCAATGCATCGACCTTCCGTATTCCACGTGCTTTTAAAAAATGCGCAACAATATCCTCTCCTGTATCGAACTCATTGCTTCTTTCCATCCATTTTTCCTGATTGAAATGGATGCTTCCCCCGGTGTCGATCACATAGACTGCTTTTCTGAACTGTAATTCAATGACGATTGCATCCCCTTGACCGACATCAAGAAAAGTCACATAGGCATTTGCATTCATTTTTGGATGAACAAATTGGGCACCTATCAGCAACAAGATACAGATAAAAGGTAAAAGCAATCGCTTAGCATTTAATTCCCATGACACCAACAGGTAGTAAAATGATATCACCATTCCAAAAAGAAGGATCGCATTTGGTCTTCCGAGGGTCATGAGCCCAAGCGGAAGGTTGTCCACCCATTGCAACACAAGATGAAGACACTTGAAACTAAAGCTTAGAAAAGTACTCGGAACCTCCCACACGGGAAATGGGATCAAAAGGAACATGGAAAAAGTAAGTAAGATACACGGGAGAAGAACGATGGTCATGAATGGGATGAAAATCATGTTCAGAGGAAGGGACCAAATGGAAAACTCAAAAAAGTTCCATAAGACAATCGGCAAGGAAGCTAATTGCGCGATGAAGGACCCGTAAAGTAGCTGTTTGTATGGTGGAAGATCACGTAAAATCGTTTTGCTTGATAAAATGAGCGAAGTGGTAATTAGAAAGGAGAGCTGAAAACCAATCGAATAAACCAATGTTGGTTTAAATAGCAACAGTCCGAGCAGGATCATACACAATTGATTTAAAGTCGTCATTTTGATGCGCAGCAACAAGATAAGACACACCACGGCGGCCATCAACCCTGCCCGTATGACAGACGGGGCTCCTCCAGTCAGTAAAATAATAAAGGGGATGGATATCAGTAAGAACCACAAGGCTGTTTCTTTCACGACACCTGCACGAATGAGGAGAAAATAGAGAAGACCTAGAATCGTACCTACGTGTAAACCCGAAACCGCTAGAAGATGAATCAACCCGAGGCTTTGATAACGTTCTTGTAAATCTTCCTCAATTCCGTTCCGATCGCCAAATACCAGGGTATTCATCATCCCTCGCAGATCATCCGGGAATTCCTCATTAATCATTGCGATACGATCTTGACGAAAACGATATAAAGCAGTAAGAATACCTTCTCCTGTTACACACTCTGTTATAGAAAGCTTCGTTGTGTTAAAAATCCAGTGGATGTTGAACGTGTTTTTAAGATAGGTACGATAATTGAATCCGTAGAAGTTCCCGTTTGCATCCGGTAATTCCAATTCTCCTGAAAAACTGCAAACATCTCCGTAATATAGGTTTTTGAGTTCATCCTGTTCTTTTTCTGTTTGTATTTTATGCTTGACGAGAATCTTTTCTTTATTAGGAAGTTTTAAGCGGAAAGTGATACGATTTCCATCGATATTCGGAGTGGAAATGATTGTGCCTGTGATGGATGTTTGATCTGGAGGCAGTTGTGTTGCATGGAGATTATTATAAAAAGAGGTATAGAGGATGAAAAAGAGATAGATAAGTGTTATCGCTAAACAGGTAAGGAAAGATAACCGTTTCCGATAGAAGTTGAAAATGAGGTAACTAATAAGGAAAGCACACAGCCACCACCGGGTTGTAGTCGTGAGAATCCCGAGGATGGCTGTTATGGCAATAAATTGAAGCTTCATGTTTCAAGAATGTCCATCACGTTCGTATAGTAGTGCAAACTTTTCATTCAGATGATCCAAAGCTTTCTCGTCATCCAGATGTTTTGAAAGTTGTTCAAGTAATTCTGCAGTGAAATCCCTTTTGGCACGAGAGGTCAGCTCATACTGGTCTTGCAATTCCACAAGTTCTGTTTCGACACCGGATTGTTCGAATAAGTCGATCGCGTATGGATGATTTTTATAATCAGCAGCATAGTAAACTTTCTGGATACCGCTTTGGATGATTGCCTTACAACATTGAAGACACGGAAAATGTGTCACATATATCTCAGCACCTTCTGTCGGTACACCGAACTTGGCACATTGGAGAAGTGCATTCATTTCAGCGTGAATCGTACGGACACAATGCCCATCAATCACATAACATCCTTCATCCCTGCAATGGACACCACCGGAGATTGAACCGTTATAACCTCCTGCTATGATCCGTTTATCTCTTACAATCGTTGCTCCAACAGCTAATCTTTCACATGTACTCCGTAATGCGAGCAACGAACTTTGTGCCATGAAATATTGGTTCCATGAAATACGACCCAAAATCGAAAGCCCCCTTCCCTTGTTCCTTTAAGTTTATCGATAGATTGTCCACTGTGCAATCTTATTTCGAAGCTGTAATATATTCTTTCAGTTGTTCAAACGTTTTTTGTCCTATCCCTGGCACATTCATCAAATCTTCGATTGATGCAAATCCTCCATTCTCCTCCCGATACGAAATGATCGCTCCTGCCTTCGACGGACCTATTCCTGGTATTGTTTCTAATTCTGATGATTCTGCATGGTTGATATCAATCTTTCCATCTTCTTTTTCCGTTAAAGCAACAGGAGGAGCTGTTTCTCCAATTGCAGCCACATAGATGACCATTTCATCAACGAGTATTTGTGCTAGATTGATACTATTTTGGTCAGCATCTTCACTAAATCCACCAGCTAGCTGAACCGCATCATTCACCCGCTGTCCAGATTTCATTTCAAAAATACCTGGTGCCCGTACAGCCCCTTTAACATCAACGATTATACGATTTTCAACTCTCGCTTCTGTTTCCTGATTTTTCAATTGTCCAGGTAAAGCTCTCTTCTCTTCCTCTTTTTCAAATGATGACGGTATTCCTGAGACATCAGGCCCTGTCGTAACTCCTCGATACATCCAGAAGAAGCCACCGATAAGGAATATGATCACTAAAATTAAAATACGTTCCCGCTTTGAAAAGGAATCCCAATTCAAAACAATCACCTCATTCCATTCATTGATCCTTTAGATCCTACTGCGGTTTGTTTTTATTCATAATTGGTGTCAGTGGCACATACATTTGAAGATAGAAGACGGTCAAGAGGAGGGTTTATATATGAAAGTGGGCGTTATAGGGACAGGGAACATGGGAACAATATTGATCTCTGCTTTTATGGAATCGTTAGCTGTTAGGCCGTCCGATTTAATGATCATCAATCGAACTGCTCGAAAAGCAGAAGCATTGAAACTACAATATCCTGGCCTGAATGTCGGTAAAACGAACAGTGAAGTCGCTTCTTTTGCGGATATACTCTTCATCTGCGTTAAACCACTTGAGTATTATGCATTGATAGAAAAGATCGCACCATGCTTAACCAACGAAAAGCTGATCGTCTCGATTACAAGTCCGATTTCTGTTGAACAATTAGAAGAAGTAAGTCCATGTTCTGTTGCAAGGGTGATTCCAAGTATCACGAACCGAGCATTTTCAGGGGCATCTCTAGTCACATATGGAAAACGGTGTTCACCTGCCCAAAAGAAAAATCTAAAAAATTTGATGAGCAAAATTTCTTCTCCAATTGAAATTGATCAATCGATTACGAGAGTGGCTTCAGATTTATCAAGTTGTGGTCCTGCTTTCTTCAGTTACTTGCTTCAGGCCTATATCGAAAGTGCTGTAGAAGAGACGGAGATTTCCAAGGAGGAAGCAACTCTACTTGTGAGCGAGATGATCGTCGGGATGGGTAAATTGTTAGAAAAGGAAATTTATACATTGCCTACCTTGCTGCAAAAAGTATGTGTCAAAGGCGGTGTTACCGGAGAGGCATTAAAAGTGTTTGATGCGGAACTTGGTCCTCTTTTCAACAATGTCATCAAGAGAACTCATGCAAAATACGAAGAAGACTGCGAAGCCGTGGAACAACAATTTACAAAGCAATATTAGGATTAAGGTATGTTTCGACACAAATGGCCTTTTTCCTTTTTTTACTTTGAATCTCGTTGATGGGAATTGTAGCTCGTTTTTCCCACTGGAGTATGGTGAATTTCACTTATCCACAAAAAACCCGAATGAATGACTTTTTCCAATGGTCATTTTTCGGGTTTTAAATTACCTACTCTTTTAACAATTATAAAAAAGGTCTACCCCTTTTTTCTTGCAACAAAAAACAGACGCTCTGATGTATCATTCGGTGGGTGATCTGTAAAATCCCCTGTAACAGTGAGAAGTTCAAACCCTGCTTCATCAAGTAATGATTGATATGTTTCTAAGGAATAGGTTCGTTGGTAGTGACTCTCATCATACCTTTTGTATACATCATTTCCAGTATGTACGAAGAAGGATAAATCATGATGGATGCTTCCTTCTTCTTCACCAGGATGACATTCCCAAATATAGCTGATTTCTTCATCATTCAACGTGAATATATGGTCAGAAAAAACTGTTTCTATCTTGTATAATGTATGCACATCGAATAAGAGCAGACCTTCAACCTTTAATGATTTGGAAATGGATTGGAACGCTGTTTTCACATCGTTTGGTGTACGAAGATAGTTGAGCGAATCACAAAAAATCAGCGCAACGTCTTGCTCTTTGAATCCTTCAAGATCTCTCATGTCCTGTTGATAGAAAGGGATTTGCAAACCTTTATGTTCAGTCTTTTCCCTTGCAACAGTCAACATTTCTTCTGAGAGATCGATGCCTTGTACGTTATAACCTTTCTCCGACAAGCGAATCGATATCTCGCCTGTTCCACACCCGATATCAAGTAAAGAGCTTGCAGGACCCTCGCAGTAAACGTCAATCGCCTTGTTGACGAAACTGACCCACATATCGTAAGGTGCATCCTCCATCAACCGATCATATAACCCTGCAAAATGTTGATAGCTCATGATTTCACTCCATTATGTCAGCATAGATTCAATGTTCAACGTTGGTGCATCGCCCCATAATTTCTCGAGGTTGTAATACATGCGATCATCCTTATGGAAGATGTGGACGATGACATCACCAAGATCGATGAGGACCCATCGTGATTGATCCAATCCTTCCAAACGTTTGACAGGGTATTCGTTTTCTTGGGCTCGATTTTTTACTTCACGGGCAATCGCTTCGACTTGTTTTTCAGAGTTTCCATGGCATATCATGAAGTAATCAGCCACAAGTGAAATCCCTTGCACGTCCAAGACGACTATGTTTTCAGCTCTCTTATCATCAAGAGCTCGTACGGATAATTCAACCAATTCATTTGCTGTCATTCATTTTTTCCTCCTTGTTGACGAACGATATCGTTATAAGTGTGTAGCGTTTCAGGGAAAACGAGTTGATTTCTTTTCATAAGAAATGTGATGGTGTTCATTAGAGACTGCTTCACAGCTTCATTTAAGTCCTCTTTAGCTGCTTCTCTGACATCCTCTACCCCGGGAAAATGTCTTCCTGGTTCAATATAATCTGCTAGAAAAATTATCTTTTCTAACATGGACATCCCGACTCTGCCGGAAGTATGACTACTTATCGCCTGAAGGATTTCCTCGTCCTCCATCCCCGCTTCTTTTTCGACTAGATAAGCACCAACAGGAGCATGCCACAGTTCTGAACCATAACGTAACAGATCTTCTCCAAGATTCTGTTCTTGAATGATTGTTTTCATCTCTTCCTTTGGACGAAACTTGGCATAATCATGGAATATCGCAGCCATCATTGCTTTTTCCGAATCGGCACCGAATCTCTCAGCTAATTCAACCGATGTATCCATGACACCGATCGTATGCTGGTATCGGTGCTCCGTGAGTTGTTCTTTCACAATTTTCAGCGCTTCATCCTTCGTCATATAACTGGTTCACCTCAATGTAATCCTTGACTGCTTCAGTAACATAATACTTTGTGTTTTTCTTTTGTCGGAAACGTTTCCTTAACATTGTAGAAGAAATACCGATCAGAGGGGTTTCAATAGCAATGATGCTATCAAGATAGGAACTCTTGAACGCATGTCCCGGCCGTTCGATGCCGATGAAGGTAACGATTTCCATCAATTCATCGATCCTTTCCCAGGTATGCAATGCCGCTACACTATCTCCTCCAATGATGAAATAGAATTCAAAATCAGGATGCTTCATCTTCAACTCTTTCATCGTATCGACTGTAAAAGACGGACCTTCCCGTTCAAACTCGATAAGAGAAAGTTCAAATTCTTCCACTTCCCCGATCATTTTCTCCACCATTTTCACGCGATCATTTCCAGACGAGACGCCATCGACTTTTTTATGTGGCGGTGATGCGCTGGGCATGAACCATATCTTGTCCAGGTTACATTGCTCAAGCGCCTCCTGTGCCATGATCAGATGACCAATATGAGGTGGATCAAAGGTACCTCCTAGAATGCCAACTTTATTCTTTTTCATTGGATCAGGATGGCAACTCGATCGTTTTTTTCTCTTTCGATTCTTTATATAAAACGATGGTATTGCCGATCACCTGGACAAGCTCGGCTCCAGTTTTTTCCGTTAAAGTTTCAGCTACTGTGTCCTTATCTTCTTCGCAATTTTGCAGTACACTGACTTTAATCAACTCCCGAGCTTCAAGTGCGTCATTGATTTGTGAATACATATTTTCATTTGTGCCGCCTTTTCCAACCTGAAAAATCGGATCCAGGTGATGTGCTTTCGACCGCAAAAACCGCTTTTGTTTTCCTGTTAACATGTTCATTTCCCTCCAAGCTTTTGTTCGACAGTCCGCTTCATCAAACTTAGGTCAGGCTTTCTCCCCGTCCAAAGTTCAAATGAAAGTGCTGCTTGATGTATGAACATCGGCACGCCATTTTGGACCGTACATCCTTTTTCCAGTCCTGCTTTCAAAAACTTCGTCATCAACGGGTTATAGATGATATCAACTAAGACTGTATGTGATTCCAGATTATTCAAGGAAATTGGTGTTTCGTTGATATTTTGGACCATTCCGATCGGTGTCGTGTTGATAGCAATATCATATCGATCTAGTCTCGCTGCCGCTTCCTCTAATGGAAGTGCTTGTCCATTATCCCCTTCAAGAAGTTCGACGGCTTTTTCTACGGTTCTGTTTGTGATTGTCACCTGTTCGATTCCATTCAAAAGAAATGCCTTTACAATAGCACGGGCAGCTCCCCCAGCGCCAATCACAAGAATATTGGATTCCTTCAAATTTAGGGGATGAATCTCAAGCAAGGACTGATAAAATCCAGGACCATCTGTATTGTAACCTTTCAGTTTAGATCCTTCCACAATGACAGTATTCACAGCTCCTATGGCCTCAGCGAAAGGGTCGATTTCATCCAGAAGGTTGATGATATCCAACTTATGTGGAATGGTCACATTGAAGCCCTTGCAACCGGCTTCGATAAGTGCCTTTACCTTTTGCTCCAGGTCGTCTTTTCGGACATGGACTGCCTCGTATTCGGCATCGATTCCCATTTGTTCGAAGCATGCATTATGGATATCCGGGGACATCGATTGCATAATCGGGTCACCGATCACAGCATACTTAGATAAGTGCTTGTCGTACATAGACACCCACTCCCTTAGGAGCATAAGCAGCTATTCTTGCAGGAGCAGAGGTTACTGTAATCCAACCAAGTCCTGAAAACACGATATCCACCTTATCCTCTTTTATGGAAAATTCATGCTTTGCTAGTGGTGGCAATTGGTCCACCTCATCTGAATCAGGCGGGCTCAGCAGTTCACCTGCCTGTTTTTCATAAAGGTCTGAAGCCTTTTCGAGCTTGGTCCGATGAATCGGCAGTTCGTTAGACAAGTAACATATGAACGACTGCTTCGGTCCAGACTCGAAGTCAAAACGTGCAAGACCGCCCATGAATAAGGTTTGCCCGTCATTTAACTGGTAAACCTTAGGCTTAATTTCTTTTTTCGGTGTGATTTTTTTAAGATCCTTCTTATTAATATAGTGTGCAATCTGATGGTGATTAATAATCCCCGGGGTATCGTAAAGTGAACTCTTCTCATCTAAAGGAATTTCTATGAGATCAAGCGTCGTTCCGGGATAATGTGATGTCGTAATTAATGTTGTAGTCTCTTCACTGAATTCTTTGATCAATTGATTGATGAACGTGGACTTACCTACATTCGTTGCGCCGACTATGTACACATCTTTATCATTCCGGTATTCTTCTATTGTCGCTGCAACTTCTTTTACCCTCATACCTTTTTCAGCACTCATCAATTCGACATCGATTACTTTTACACCTAATTGTTTAGCTTCATACTTCATCCAATTCTTTATTTTATTCGGTTTGACTGATTTAGGCAGTAGGTCAAGCTTATTGCCTATAAGCAGAATCGGATTCTTTCCGACAAAACGGTGGATACCTGTCAACCAGCTTCCACTGAAATCAAAAATGTCAACAATCTTCACAATCAATGCATCTTGTGAACCGATTCCTGACAAGATTTTACGGTAGTCATCGTCTGTAAGTGATACATCTTGTATTTCATTATAATGCTTCAAACGGAAACAGCGCTGGCAAATCACTTGCTCTCTTTCCAATGCTGATGGAGGAGCATACCCTAACTCTTTTTTATTTTCCGTTTGGATGGCCACTCCACAGCCCTCACAATATATCGAATTACCCAAAGATCATTCCTCCCAATTAATTAACCCTTTACGTTTCATCCACTGCAAAACATGGCGTTCCATATAACGATTGAGCTTTGTTGCGAGTCCATCACTTTTTGCAACAGGAACGACAAGGATGGTATATAACCCAAGCCTGTTTCCTCCTAAGACATCTGTGAAAATCTGATCTCCTACGACAACCACTTCATTATGCTGCAGTTTCATATTTTTCGCTGCTCGTTTGAAAGCTTTGGTCATCGGTTTACGAGCTCTGAAAATAAACGGGATATTCAAAGGATAAGAAAAACTCCTAACCCGATCCTCATTATTATTTGAAACGATGGTCACTTGTAAACCTTTATCCTTCAACATCGCAAACCATTTGATCAATTCAGGGGTAGCTTCAGGACGGTCCCATTCGACCAATGTATTATCAAGGTCAGTAATGATTCCTTTGATTCCTCTTTCTAATAACTCATTCGCATCTATATCATAAATAGAAGGAACATGTTCATTAGGCAATAATTGTTTAAACACTACCAATACACCTCATATCCAATTCTTCTTCAATCCAACCTTTATTGTATCAATAATTTACCCATCGACAATGTTTTTTCACCATTTCTTGTAGACAGATTCATTTTGAAAAACGTGTCTATTTTAAAATTAATAGACAGAGGAAAACCCTCTATCCTATTCCTAGCAACTAACTTCTAAAACACAAGATAAACTCCTCAAAACAAAAAAACAAAAACTTTTCGACAAATTTCGATTTATTCAGAATTTGTGGATAACTTTACTCACAATATACACATTGAAAATTAACCAATCATTTACTTTATGAACATTTTACCCACAAGTTATCCACTTCGTTTTGTGGATAAGAGAACGATTGTTCCTCATTCCATTTCATGGTAAGCTAGGTTTACATCATAACATAAAAGTTTATGCAAGCTTCGAATTCAATATGACTTATAAAATCTTTTATGACGAGCCTCAACGCTTTCCTCTATGTTGATCATATTCGAACTTATACTTTCATTAAAAACAGAACTTTCAAAAGAACGATCCTACTAATTTCTAATGAGTCTGGAGGTGCGAAGCCCCTTTTCGGCTGTGCTTATGGAAAATCTATCTGATGAGCTCTTGATTGAATCCTATCACAAAGCGAGAGAGTTGAAACTGAGCCACGATTTCATCACTTTGATCAAAAAAGAGATTGACCGCCGGCATTTGACTACTAACTTAATTTCTACGCACTTATAACCCAACCAACATTTTTTGTTGGTTCTTTTTTTTGCATTCTCTCTGTTAAATGACTTTGTCGATTTTCAAGCAAAATTCACGACACTCCTGCGGTAAAAGCGAGCCAGGTAAAACCCCACAGCGAGGAACTCGTGAGGAGGCACGCGGAAAGGGAGTGAATTTCGCAGAAATCAAAAAGCCTGTGCATTAACAACTATTAAAGTTCAAAACTTAGGTGATAATAGAATAAGATAAATCGTCAGTAGATTGTAACATCGCTGAATTTTTAAGGTCATTTGACGTTAAAATTGTTGATAATCCATAGTTATTGTGATTACAATGGGAATGGTACAGTACATATCTGATACGGAAATCTTGATAGGAGGATCTTTTTTATGTTGCAATATGCAGTCCTTGCTCCGTTCCTTACGGCATTTTTTGTGCCGTTTTTCTTTCGATACATACGGGCAATTCACACAGGATGGTTAATCCTCCCAATTCCTTTTGGGATCTTTGCGTATTTTTTATCACAAATTACTACAATTGCAGAAGGTCAAAACGTTTTTTCGCTTATACAATGGGTGCCTTCGCTGGGAATGAACTTCAGTTTTTATTTAGATGGACTTAGTTTACTCTTTTCATTATTAATAAGCGGAATAGGAACTCTTGTAGTTTTGTATTCCATTTTTTATTTGAATAAAAACGAAAAGTTGCATAATTTTTATGTTTTCTTGTTTATTTTCATGGGCGCAATGCTTGGTGTCGTTCTTTCCGATAACGTTTATGCGTTATATCTGTTCTGGGAGTTGACAAGTTTATCTTCCTTCCTCTTGATCGGGTATTGGTATGAACGGCAAGCTTCCCGTTATGGTGCGCTGAAATCGATGGTCATCACTGTATTAGGCGGCCTGGCCATGCTCGGAGGGCTCATCCTCCTTACCATCGTTACGGAAACGACAAGTATACGAGAGATGATTGCTGCTAGTGATATCGTACTAGAGAGCCCATATTTTACAGGTATATTAGTATTGATTCTATTAGGTGCATTCACGAAATCAGCACAATTCCCTTTCCATATCTGGCTTCCAGATGCGATGGAAGCACCGACTCCAGTCAGTGCCTTCCTTCACTCTGCAACGATGGTAAAAGCAGGGATCTATCTGACTGCACGCCTTTTCTTATTATTCGGCGGTACAGATATCTTTTTCGTTTTAGTAACAGGCTTTGGTTTATTGACGCTCTGTTGGGGATCATACATGGCTGTCCGACAAACGGATTTAAAAGCGATTCTCGCGTTTTCCACGATCAGTCAGCTTGGAATGATCATGACAATGCTGGGCTTCGGTACAAAAGCGGCTGTTTTCGCGGCTGTTTTCCATATTTTCAACCATGCAACTTTTAAAGGAAGTTTGTTCATGGTTGCTGGAATTGTCGATCATGAAACAGGAACGCGTGACATCAGAAAACTCGGCGGCTTAATGACATTGATGCCGATATCGGCGACATTAGCATTTTTCGGTGCCTTTTCTATGGCCGGTTTTCCCTTACCGATTTTCAATGGATTCTTAAGTAAGGAAATGTTCTTCCAAACGTCCCTGGATTTGGATACGACATCACCCCTTGTCGCTAGTATTGCACCATTTGTCCCGGTCCTTGCCGTATTAGGAAGTATTTTCACTTTCGTCTATTCAATGTACTTTTTCTTCCATACGTTTACGGGGAAAACACGTGGCGAATTGAAGATCAAACCACACGAGGCACCAATAGGCATGTTAATATCGCCTATCGTGCTAGTCATGTTTGTAGTAGTGGTCGGATTACTACCGAATTTGATCAACGGTCCTATTTTAACACCTGCTACTGCAGCGATATTCGGGGAAATTCCGGAAAAACATATCGTTTTTTGGCACGGTTGGAAGTCGTTACCCCTTTACATGTCACTGATCGTAGTCGCATTAGGAGTCATCCTTTATTTGACAAGAGCGAAATGGCAGGCTGTCTACAAGTGGATACCTGGGGTGTTGAGTGCTAATAAAGCCTATGATTCCATTTATAATATGAAATTCCGTATTTCTGAAAAAACAACTCGTACTTATATGACCGGATCAATCAGACATTATGTGTTATACATTCTTATTTTCATAGTTGGAGCAGTTGGTGTAACCCTGTTCGTGACAGACGGATTCGCAATTGAAACAGCCGACTTAGCACCTATTTCTTGGCCTGAAATCGTGGTCGGTCTTGTTATGGCGGTTGCTGCATTTGCGACGATTGTGATGAAAAATCGTATTGCAGCAATTCTCGTTCTTGGTGTGGTAGGTTATGGATTATCCTTACTTTTCGTGTTCTTCAGAGCACCTGACCTTGCTTTGACACAATTGATTGTCGAAACGGTGACGGTCGCATTATTTCTACTTTGCTTTTACCACTTGCCGAAGCTTGATACGGAAAAAACAAAACCGGGAGCCAAAACGGTTAATATCATCATTTCAGCATCCGTTGGTGTGCTAGTGGCTTTGATTGCGATCGCATCACATAGTTCAAAGAGCTTTGAAACGATTGCACACTATTTCATTAAAGAATCGCACCATCTTGGCGGTGGAAATAACGTAGTAAATGTAATTCTTGTAGACATGCGTGGACTGGATACGTTGTTTGAAATCACAGTTCTGGGTATAGCTGCTTTAGGGATCTATGCAATGATCCGACTCCGCGACAAGGAGGAGATCGATTAATCATGGAAATCATCATGTCGATCCTGGCTGGCATTCTTTTTTCAGCTGGGGTCTATCTATTACTTCAAAGACAACTACTGAAAATCATATTCGGTACAGCAATATTATCTCATGGCGCTCATTTACTCATCTTGACGATGGGAAAGCTTAACAGAGGCGCGCCTCCTATTCTGGAAGAAGGGATCGACACATATACGGATCCTCTTCCACAGGCTCTGATTTTGACTTCGATTGTCATTAGCTTTGGTGTAACGTCATTTTTACTCGTGTTGGCCTATCGAGCCTATAAAACCAATAAAACAGACAACATGGAGCAATTAAGGGGATCTGATCATGACTAATCTAATCATTTTACCAATTTTGATACCACTCATCGCAGGCACCATGTTCGTCTTTTTCAGAAAAATGCTGCCTCTGGTCCGTGCAGGAACACAAATTGCCACGCTTATCAATCTGGCAGTCACAGCATATGCCACTTATCATGTTATGCAACATGGTACCCTTGTTCTTGAAACTGGTGGATGGATCGCCCCCTACGGAATCATTCTCGTAGGTGATGGGCTATCGTTATCACTGATCCTGACTACGAATGTAGTTGCAGTAGCTGCTGCATTCTACGCACCATTTTCATTAGATAAGGGGCGTGAAGAATTTTATTTTTACTCGTTCTTCCTTATGCTCATTGGAGGGGTCAGCGGCGCATTCTTGACAGGAGACATTTTCAACCTCTTTGTCTTTTTTGAAGTATTGTTAATGGCTTCATATGGGTTGGTCGTTCTTGGGGGCACAAGACAACAGCTTCGCGAATCAATCAAATATGTACTGTTAAATCTTTTTTCTTCGATCTTATTTGTCACGACTGTAGCATTCCTGTATTCAGTTACTGGAACAGTCAACATGGCTCAGTTATCGGAACGTGTCGGGCACGTCAATCAATCGGGCATCTTGACAACAATCGGGCTTCTATTCTTTATCGTTTTTGCGACGAAAGGCGCATTGTTCCCATTATATTTCTGGATGCCGCATTCATACACAAAGCCACCAGCAGTCATATCTGCCTTGTTTGGTGCGTTATTGACCAAGGTAGGGGTTTATTCGATCATTCGAGTTTTTACATTGATCTTTAATGGAAATATCGACTATACCCATACATTTTTCATCGTTTTAGCAGGTTTCACGTTGATTTTCGGTGTTGCAGGAGCTTTATCTACACATAATATCAAACTGATCATAGCGTACAACATCATCCCTGCTGTCGGTTTCATGATCATGGGAGTTGGTGTTTTCAGCGATGTATCTCTTTCTGGATCTGTTTATTACTTAATTCATGACATGGTCATTAAAGCTGCGTTGTTTTTGTTGGTGGGAGCAGTTGCCATCGTAGCTGGTACCTCCGATATTCGAAAGATCAGCGGTTTGATCAAAGACTACCCGTACCTCGGGTGGATGTTCTTCATTGCTGCGGTTGTATTAGCAGGTTTACCTCCATTCAGCGGATTCATCGGTAAATTACAATTGTTGCAAGGTGCATTTGAAAATGGCCATTATGTGATTGCAATCATTGCGTTGATTACTAGTTTATTGATTCTAGTCTCGGTCATGCGGATCTTCATTCTTGGTTTTTGGGGAGAGGGTATGGAATTACCCCAAGAAAGACGCTCGATCACACCACTGTATTTTCCAATTTCCTTTTTATTGATCTTTTCGGTTGTACTAGGAGTTGGAGCAGAATGGTTTTTACCACATATCCAACAAATCGGCGTTGATTTGACAGAGCCTTCTGTATATATCGACGCAGTCTTAAAGGAGTAGTTCGATATGGCATTTCAACTAATAATCAACCTTGCAATCGGTCTGATTTGGATGTTTTTGATGGAATCCTATACCTTTGTTACATTTTTGATTGGATTCACCATCGGGATTTTCCTGCTGTTTTTGTTAAACCGTTTTATACCGGATACCTTTTATATGAGATATGTGATTGCAATTTGGAAGCTTATCCTTTTATTTGCAAAGGAACTCCTAATTGCAAATATCGATGTATTGAAAATGGTTTATAAACCAAAAATGGATATGCAACCTGGAATAATCGCACTCCCGATCGATTTAAAAACCAATTGGGAAATCACGCTACTGGCCAACCTCATTACTTTGACACCCGGGACACTGTCTGTAGATGTATCCGCAGATAACAAATTCCTGTACATCCACGCAATGGATTTGCCCGATGTCGATGAAACGATCAATCAGATCAAAGGCACGTTTGAGAAAGCCATAAAGGATGTGACACGATGAGCTCATTACTACACAATGTCGTCTGGCTATGTATGGTCATCAATTCGATATCTATCATCATGCTCCTCTATCGTGCCATCAAAGGGCCTTCCAATCCAGATAGAGCTGTAGCCATCGATACGATTGGAGTCAACCTGATTTCTATGACTGGCTTGGTTGCAATTCAATTGAGCACAATCAGACTGAATGATGTAATATTATTGATTGGAATTTTGACATTCATCGCAACGGTGGCAATTGCGAAATTCTTAGAAAAGGGTGTTATCATTGATCGAAGTCGTGATTAGTGTCCTTGTCTTACTCGGTACATTTTTCGTTTTCTCGAGTTCGCTTGGAATCCTAAGATTTCCTGATGTTTATTCTAGACTTCATGCGGCAACCAAAAGTGCAACACTTGGAGTATCTGGTGTCTTGATAGCAGCATTCATCTTCTTCATCGTTGAGGAAAGTATGGTCAGTGGAAAGTTGATTCTTGGTATCCTTTTCGTATTGATGACTGCTCCTGTAGCTGGCCACATGATTTCAAGGGCAGCCTATCGTACAGGTGTACCACTTTCTGAACGAACGATTAAAGACGAATTACAGAAAAAATATAACGATGAATCTTCATGAAACTAATGGAAAGCTGGCAGTCAAATAATCTGCCAGCTTCTATTTTTTTATAAATGGGTGTTTGCAAAACATTAGGCGATGATTAACAGCGGATAAAGTGCGGGAAAATAACTAACGTATGGAATTCATTTTTGAATTAAGCTCCTGTGCAAGTAAGCTGAGGAACCTTTCCTCTCGCATTTGGTGTAAAATGTAACCTTTGGCCGGATTCTGTTCAAAAGTGGCCGGATTATTCCTCAAACTGGCCGGATTTTGTATGATTCCCGCCGGATTACGTGTGATCGGCCCTGGAAATGGGCTGAATTTGCATATCGTTAATAAGCAAATGTGAACGTTTTTGGATATAATCATGTGAAATGTTAAGCAATTGTTAAATAAGACTTTCTTATTATGAGGTTGTGGCATATAATAGTTTTAAAAACTCAGGAGAAATTGGATTTTTCATTTTCATGAAAAACCAATAAGGAGTGACTTTATAATGTACTTTTTGGAACGGGTTGACCATACACTTAAACGAATGAAGAGTCAAACTGCCAATGCAATGACTTTGTTGAACCTGACATTAGGTGCAATTGCAATCGTTTGTATTCTGAAAGGTCAATTGGAATTGAGCTTCTGGTTCATCTTCCTGTGCGCTTTGTTTGACCGGTTTGATGGAATGATTGCGAGGAAGCTGCAAATAGAATCAGAGTTTGGTAAACAACTTGATTCATTGTGTGACTTGATTTCTTTCGGAGTCGCTCCGGCGTTTTTGATCTACCAAGCCGTACTACATGAATTCGGTATTCCAGGCATCGTCTTTATCATTATATTTATCATATGTGGTGCGATTCGTTTGGCCAGATTCAACATTACTGAATTTGATGGCCACTTCCGGGGTCTTCCGATCACAGCTGCCGGATGTATCATAGCCCTATCTTTTTTGACAGTGAACATGTTTCCAAATTACATTTTCATGTTCCTTGTCCTTATATTTTCCTTTTTAATGATCAGCAATGTAAGTGTGAAAAAACGATAGCACATAAAGAAAACTTGGCTCAGCCAAGCCTTTGGCGCAGGCTGCGCCTTAGTTGCGCTTATACTGAAGAAAGTATTTTTATACTTTCTTTAAGTACAAAAAAGGGATTGACCCAATGGGTCAATCCCTTTTTGATATTCTTATTTCGTCAGTTTCAAGAACTCTTCTACATCTTGTATTGCGAGTTGAATCGCATTGTTCCAGAAGTTCGGCTTTGTCAAATCTTCTCCAAGATGTTTCTCTGCTAAATCTTCTACCGACATTGTTCCAGTATCTTGAAGCAAGGCGATATACTTATCCTCAAATGCAGCCCCTTGCTCTCTTGCAATTGCATAAATACCTGCACTGAACATATATCCGAATGTGTATGGGAAGTTATAGAATGGTACATCCGTTATATAGAAATGTAACTTGGAAGCCCAGAAATACGGATGATACTCTCCTAATGCATCACAGTAAGCTTCTCTTTGTGCTTCCTCCATCAATCCCTTCAATCTAGGAACGGACACGAGTCCCTTTTCTCTTTCACTGTAAAAACGTGTCTCAAACAGGTAGCGCGCATGGATATTCATGAAGAATGCCACTGAACGTTGGATCTTATCCTCAAGGAGAACGATACGCTCCTCTTCTGTCTTCGCTGCTTCGACTGCTGCATCTGACACAAGCATCTCCGCATATGTGGAAGCCGTTTCTGCCACGTTCATTGCGTAATTCTGATTCAAATATGGAAGCTCATCCATAACATGCTGATGATAGGCATGCCCAAGCTCATGTGCTAGTGTCGAGACATTGCTTGCTGTCCCTGAGAATGTCATGAAGATTCGTGTTTCTTTAGCATTCGGAAAACTGGTACAGAACCCGCCTGGACGTTTTCCAGTACGATCTTCTGCTTCGATCCAAGCTTTTTCAAATGCTTTACGTGAAAACTCGCTCATTTTAGGATTGTACCGATTGAATTGCTCAATGATGAAATTAGCCGATTCATCATAGGAAACCTTCGTATCCGCTTTGCCTACTGGTGCATCCACATCAGTCCAGCCTAGCTGTTCAAGGCCAAGCATTTCTGCCTTTCGATCTAAATATTTCACAAAAGTGTTTTTGTGCTGTTCGATGACTTTCCACATCATGTCCAGTGTCTCTTGCCTCATGCGATTGATCTTAAGCGGCTCTTTCAGGACTGAATCCCACTTACGGTGTTGGTACGTGTTCAATCTGAACCCTGCAAGATGATTCAATGCTTCTGAACAAAAATCTTCTTGTTCTTCCCACGCCTTTTCATAGGCTGCAAAAGCTCGATGACGGATTTCTGGGTTCTGGCTGGATAGTTTATTATCCAATTGACCGACAGATAACTCTTTTTTCTCTCCATCTTCTTCAAATGGAATGCTCATCTTACCGACAACAAGATCATAAAGGTTGGACCATGCATGATAGCCATCAACCGCCAGGTCGTTGATGAGCGATTCCTGTTCAAAACCAAGTTTCTCTAATGCATTTTTTCGACGTTCACTCAATACAAACGTATATGAGTATAGATCATCATATTGCAGAAGCGTTTTCAATTCATTCTCAGTCAATTGAGTCAGTTTCACATCGAACTGTGTCCATAATGAATGATATTTCGCCCCGATCTGATCCAGCTTCCCTCGGATGGCGACTGCTTCTTTATCCTTTACATCCTGTGCAACCAGGCATCCAACAAACGCACCACTCTCATGAAGACGAGAAGATAGACGACTCATTTCTTCGACTACTTTTGCAAGGTCTTCATGATTTTGCGGATTGCAATCCTCGATTGTGCCTTTGGCTTGTACGATCTGTTCCTCAATGGATTGTATGTATGCCTTTAATTCTTGAGATGAACTACCACCTGGAAAAATATTTTCTAAATTCCACTTTTGGGGTAACTGTGTTAATTTCATAGACATCCTCCCTACAAAATATGTAATACCTTTATTATAAAGAAGATTGGGAAAATAAAAAAGAGAATGCATTCGACATAATTGTTCCCCTTTTCAGTGAGAGGAGATTTCTGCGGAATTTACCCCAGGTTTACTTCGGACAAGAAAGCAAGCAAAAAGCGTAAAGCTGTCCGAACATGTTTGCCACTGTCTTCCTTAAGAGTCCGGTTCGCCCCGGACACCCTTGCATTGTCTAGCGGCGACAACGACCTTCACCGCTTTGGACTCGAACCCTATAGCGTGTGCACATGCCGGGCACACCAATCTTAAAAAACAGACACTCGCGGTGTCTGTTTTTTAATCAAAGGCACATGCATACATGAAGTAGACAAGCATCAGGATCAAGGATACATTGAAAATGATTTCCATACGTTCAACCTCACCCCTCTTCTGCCATTGTATTATGTATATTTCCACAAACCCCTGCTGATTAACCTTCTTTTCCAATCCTTTTCTTCACAGGTATTAATATTAGACTTTCCTTTTTAAAATCACATAAAGTTCTTCGTAAGTATGTACATAATTATCCATACCTTCTATCGCATCATTTTGGAAACTGCATGTGGCAATTCCGAGCTCTTTTGCGGGGAGCAAATCCAATTCTCTATCTCCGACGACGAGATCAATCGAGTAATCTTGCAATATGTGTTTATAGGCTGCAGGGTCTGGTTTTCTCGGAAATTCATCCTCATAACCGATGATTTTCGTAAAATACCTTGTTAGCCCGTGGTGTCCCATTACGCTTTCCACGACTTGCTTCGAGTTGTGCGTGACAATGAAATTATGGTCCGCAAGCTCTAATACTTTCTCCAAATCTTCAAAAGGGATGAATTCTGATGGTTCAAGTTCATCCTCCAGAGCACGGAATTCCTCTTTCAATTTTTCGGAAAATCCATAATGCTCAAATGCATGGGTGAAAGAGACTTTCATATGGCTTAAGATTTCTTCTTCCTCGGTATCATTTCCAAGCACTTGTTTGAACAGTTTCACAAAAAGACGATAGCTATCAACAAGCGTTCCATCAAAATCCCATAGTATATTCATAAATTTTAAATCCCTCCTTATTCAAATCACTCCTATTCATTATTGTAATACGAAATTAGCCTCTAATACAAAAGTCCCCAATTATCTATTTTGTTTGAATTATCAAATAACTCCATTGACCTTGTTCCTGAATCCTGATAGGTTATTAATATATTCAAATACTATATGGTGGAATAACTGACCATCTAATCCGACTTTACTGATGCAAAGTAAAGCGATCCATTAGATGCAAAAGCCAGTTATATGTACAGGGGTAAGTATGTCTATTTACCTGTGCTGTTCATATTGCTGGCTTTTTTAATCAACTGAAAAATACATAGAAAAGAACGAAGGAGGCAGCGTTTTTTTTTGGAAAATGCAGATTTGATTTTCTTAAATGGGAAGGTGCTTACGATGGATGACGACTCTCCTTCAGCTGATGCTGTAACGGTGAAAGATGGAGTCATACAATACGTGGGGGCTCATCCAAGTGCTTTGTCATTCGTAAATGAAGATACCGAAGTCATTGACTTAGACGGTAAAACCTTAATGCCTGGTTTCATCGAGAGTCATATTCACCCTGCCATTTTTGGATTGACGTTATTAGAAGTGGATTGCAAACCGATTACCACTCCGTCCATCCCCCATCTTTTAAAGAAAGTTTCCGCTCAAGCTGCCAAAACCCCAAAAGGTGAATGGATCAAAGGCTGGGGGTGGGATGATAGCAAACTAGCTGAAAAACGAAATCCGACTCGTTTGGAACTAGATGAAATCGCACCTGATCATCCTGTTTTATTAAAAAGAGCATGTGCACACATGGTAGTAGTTAATACAAAAGCTCTTGAAATAAGCGGAATAACTGAAGATACCCCAAATCCCCCTGGTGGTAACATTGAGCAGGACGAGAATGGAAGATTGACTGGGTTATTGCAAGAAAAAGCTCAAGGGCTGCTGGCTGACCCGAAGTATGAGCTGTCGGATATGATCAAAGGGATGAAACTTGCCCAAGAGCATTTCGCACAATTAGGGATTACAACGGTGCATGATATGTCAACTCAAACATTAGATCTCCAACTCTATCAGTATCTATTAGAAAAGGATGCGCTCAAAGTGAGAGTACGTCCATGGATTTGGGCAATCGATCAGAATGGCTTTGATGGATCGATGGAAGAAGTCCTTAAAGTGGGATTAAGAAGTGGTTTTGGAAACAACATGTTGAAAATCCAGGGCTTGAAATTCATGTTGGATGGAAGTGTCGGCGGCAAGACTGCAGCCGTTACTGAACCATTCTTAGGAACGAAGGAGACCGGCATTCTCTATAACGACACCGATGAAATATTCCCATTAATGAAAGAAGGGATTGAATCAGGATTACGGATTGCCATTCATGCTATTGGAGATCGCGCGATTGAAGTGGCTCTCAGTGCCTTTGAGAAGATCAATGAAACCAATGAAGTCGTTGGTATGCGGAACCGAATTGAGCATTGTGCCTTACCAACCCGGAATCACCTTTCGCGTATGAATAAGCTCGAATTGATTGCCGCTTCATCCGTCGGTTTTCTCTTCCATATCGGTGACAATTATTTAAATAAACTAGGAAAAGAACGGATGAAGGATTTATTCCCGCATAAATCTTTCAAGGAATTTGGAATTATCGCTCCAGGTAACTCAGATTTGCCAGTTACAGATGTAAATCCATGGATGGGTATTTACGGAGCAGTGACAAGGAAATCATCCAGCGGACAGGTACTTGATGAATCACAAAACATATCCATATGGGATGCATTAAAAGCTTATACGGCTGATGCAGCCTACAGTTCATTTGAAGAGGAAACCATCGGAGTCATCAAGCCAAAAGCAAAAGCGGATCTCATGGTCATTTCAGATGATCCGCTGCAGGTAGTTGTAGAAAAACTGAAAGATATAAAAGTTGAAAAAACATTTCTTGAAGGAAGAATGATTCACGAATCTACTCATTATGAAGTTCTGGAAAGGAGAATGTGATGTTTAGTGAACAGCAGCAATTGATTCTTATTTCGGTAGTGGCAGTATACTTTCTCTTTCTATTTGGTTTATCCCTATTTATCAATCGGAAAATCAAAACGTATGATGATTACAATGTAGCAAGCCGTTCTGTCTCACTGGTTCCCCTTATCCTCACTTTTGTCGGAACAGCGATTGGCGGCTCAATCTTACTTGGATATATGACTAATGGCTACCGCTTTGGCATGGGACAGCAGTGGCTGGCTATAGGTTTTACCTTGACATCGATTGTCATGGCGATCTTTTTATTGAAGCGGATCCGATTAATTGGTGAAAAATACAATATGGTTACACTCGGTGACTTTACCGCTCTTCGATATGGAAAAGGTGCAAGAATACCCACAGTCATCTGTATCATGGTCGCTTATTGTGCAATAACAGGAATGCAATTCGTTTCAATCGCTACGATTTTGAATTTGACGATTGGAATGAGCATGACGGTTGGAATCTTGATCAGCTGGGTTCTTTTAACTTTGAAAACCTATTTCGGGGGACTGAAGTCTGTCATTTGGCAAGATGCTTTTCACGGGACGATTCAAACGGTAGGGATTTTCATTCTTTTTGCCGTAATTTTGTTTACGATGGGTGATTGGAACAGTATTTCAGAAAGGGCAACGAATACGGAAAACGGAAATATGTTGAGTATTTTCAATATCTCCACTTCCGAGTTTTTGGTCTATATGTTGACAATCGGCGCTTATCAATTCATTAGACAAGATCTCTGGCAGCGTTTTTGGGCTGCTAAGGATATAAAGACTGCACAATCAGGCTACTGGGCAGCCATCGTACTTGGATTCATTACTGCTGCAATTGTAGTCGCGATTGGTGTTTTCACGAAATTCGGTTTATTGATGACAGATATTGATCCTGCACTGATTTATTATGAGGTGGTTGGTGCTGTATTGCCGTTTCCAATGGTGATCGTGATGTTGCTTGCTCTGTTAGCAACTGTCATATCCTGTGCAGACTCTTTCTTCGTCGCAGCTTCATCCTCAATAGTCAACGATATTATCAAACCGAGGATGGGCGATATCGATAATCGGAAAATGCTGCTTTATAGCCGCTTATCAGTAGCGATCGTATCCGGTGTAGCTCTTTTGTTAGCACTCTATATCCCACAGTTGATTACTTTATGGATCACAGGATCAGCGATGCTCGTGTCAGGGTTGCTGGCTCCAGTGCTGTTCGGATTGTTTTGGAAACGGACAACCCAAACGGCAGGCATTATATCGATGTGGTCAGGATTAATCGTGGCTGTCATCTGGCAGATAGCCGGACATCCGTTTGGACTACACCCCGTTTTCATTGGGCTGCCAGTGTCCTTATTGGCAATCTTATCTGTTACGTTGCTTTCATCTAAAGAGCAAGAATGCATCATGTATGAAGACTTAAAGAAAATCGGTTGACAACGTGAATCAATCCCAGCTATCGTTTGGAGGATGGCTGGGATTTTCTATGAAATATATATTCATTTTAAATGTTTTATTGTAACATGGGGTAAAAGGGGAGGCGTTCAACATGAGAAGAATGTTTGTTTTCGGATTATTGTTTATTCTTTCAATGTCATCAGCCTTCATCACCCCTTTTCAACAAATCGATCAACTGACACTGATGCCTGATGAGGAAAATGTCCTCTCGACGTACGGATATCTGGTTTCGGCTGAAAGTGTCACCTTAACACCCTCCACTATCAATTCGAAAGGTTCTTCTAAACCACTCTTCAACCTTCAGTCTTTATTTGTTGAAGAACCATTAGAATGTGTTCCTTTTGACTTCACAAGTGGATCTCATCGCTTATCTGATGCTACCAGCTTCATTTATGCAATCATGTATCACTCGAATTATCTCTCCTGAAAAACTGTCGAGTTTCCAAAGCATAACGAGAGACTCTTTCTGTTTTTAAATCAGACAGAGTGATTTTGTGTTGGAAAAATAGTTTATCCATCCATACGGAGGGATTAAAGGAGAGATAAAAATGAAAAATAATAAAGATTCTTTTGAAGGTATTGTAATCATTTCATCAATCATCATCGTGTTTTTCGGTGTGATGATCATCACCGGGAAAGTGACAGGGAATGTTTGGCTCGCCTCTTTCCCTGAAGTTTCATGGAATAATCTAATTGCGAAAGAAGCGTTGAAGGATTTGTTTGATTTTTAACCATAAGTGTAGGTAAAGCCTTGACGTTTTATCTCTACATTGAAAATAGAAGAACTACTAAATAACGGGGAGACCAAGCCGGTCCCCCTGTATTCGTTCATGTAGTATTCCCATAAAGCCTGATAAGTCGTTTCGTATGGATGACAATGACTTTCGCGACTGCATATGTTGGAATCGCGAGAATCAACCCCAATAAACCGCCTATTGCGCTTGCGACAAGTAATAACAAGATGATCGTCAATGGGTGGACATCCAATCGTTTCCCCATAACTTGTGGTGATATCAGGTTACTTTCAATCTGCTGAATGACAATTACGCCAAGGATGACATATAAAGCCGTCATTGGTGATTGGATCAACCCAACGATAACGCCTGGTGCAGTACCAATGATAGGACCGATGAACGGTACAACATTCAATACGAGTGCAATCAACGCAAGGATCAACGCATAATCCAAACCGATAATAAGATACCAGATATACACGAAGGTCCCGATAAACACACTTACGATCAACTGTCCTTGTATAAATCCGCTCAACGCTTCATCCATATCCCTTAAAATCTTCAACCCTTCATCACGATGTTTTTCAGGTAAAAAGCGAAGAATCGAACCAGGGAGCTTGTCTCCATCTTTAAGCATATAGAAAAGGACGAACGGAAGCAGGATGATCACAATGATTATGTTCGTCAGTATATTCAAGAATGAAAGGATATGATTGCTGATAGACGATGATATATTTCCAATGGAACCGGATATTCGTTCTGTAAGATTCCCCTCTTTGACCATTTCACTGCCTAGAAACCGAGAGACTGCAGGATGTTGTTTCCAATCCTCCATTTTCTCCTTGAAGTCTTCTGCCAATTCAGGAGCACCGTCCACTAACCCTTTCACTTGCTCTTGTAAAACAGGACCAAATGTCCAGAAAACACCTGTGGCAACCCCTGCAAAAGCAAGATAAACGATCAAAATCGCCAGTACTTTAGGGATCTTCAATTTTCGTATCCACTTGACCACTGGACGGAATAAATAGAAAAACACACCCGAAACGACAATTGGAAAGAATAACGTTGTGATCAGGATTCCGATCGGTTTGAATAGAAAGGATATTTCCGTCCCGATCCAAATGATGATGAACAATAATAATACCCATATGAGTGCGCGAAACAGTTTAGAATGTAACACCCCTCCAACCTCCTCTCTGTTTCTCACTCAATACCCTTTAAGAAGGAACTTCTAACTTCCAAATCTCACATACTGTTTCCGATGTTCATTCATCTTCTAATCTGTTATCAATTACGGCACTACTTTTAGAATACACCCTTAAATACCAGTCTAATTTTGAATAAATAAGATAAATTAAATTAATTTATTTATAATCATTTATAATTCAGTGTTATCCATTACTTTTATCCACAAAAAGAATTTGTTATAATAATAATCAGATTTCTATAGAGGAGCGGTCCTGATGGAAGACAAATACCCTGAGATTATGACGGTTTCCCAGGTTGCGGAATATTTACAAATCAGTGAAGTAACTACTTATAAACTAGTCCAGGAAAAGAAAATACCCGGGTTCAAGATCGGGCGTCATTGGCGAGTTAAAAAAGAAGACCTTTCTATTTTTATAGAGAAATTGAAGAACGGTGAAAAAATATAATCAAAGCGGTGACTCATAATTGTTGGAAAATACAGGTGAACGCATTATCCCAGATGAATTAAAGCCTACAAGTGGGCTTTTTTTAGAACATATTGCAAGATATTATTTTTCACTTCCCTATGTGAAAGGAAGAGTTTTGGATATTGCTTGTGGTTCAGGTTACGGTAGTCATTTTGTTGCAAAAACGAAGAAAAAATCGATATCAGAACTTGTAGCGGTGGATAATGCTCCTGCAGTGATTGATTATGCAGCTAAGCGATACAATCATCCCCTAATCGAGTATCGTGTTGAAGATGCACTCAATTCGAAACTTATTAAGAAGATCGGAATGTTTGATACAATTCTTAGTTTTGAAACGATTGAACATGTACCTGATGATCGGAAATTTCTCAAAATCCTATTTGAATTATTGAACCCTGGCGGTATGTTAGTCTTATCTACTCCTTTCGGTCACGGAAGGAATGAACCTTGTGGATCTCCATTTCATTATTTTCAATTAACCACACAAGAATTCGAAGAACTCTTCACCCAATATTCCTTTTCTGAGGTTGAAATTTATCATCAAAGAGGCGTTACGATTGAACCACCACGAAAAGAAGTGAAATATACCCTTGGAGTAGCTGTGTGTAAAAAAGATGTTGAACAGACGTAATCCAGTTTTAAGGATAGGCTCTTTTCTAAAAGATTGTTGCTTTTGGGTCATTTTTGTAAAGAACCATCTTGTGCAAGTTGATTGGAGAGCAAGGTGCGAGACTCCTCGAAAATGAAAATCGCATTTTCTTCGTGCGATGTAACGCTGCCGAAGCTTTCCTTGTCCTGCGGGATCAGCGTGCCTACTACCTGAATAATCTCCTCGCAAGGCATGCGACGAGGAAGCTCGCTTCGACAGGACTTTCTTGTAGACGCAGGAGCACAAATGCTTCCTTGAAAAGGAGACTCCTGAGGTCGCAAGGCGACGAGTGGGCTCACCGCACGCCCCGCGGAAAGCGAGCATACTGGTGCGGAAATCAATGACTTTTAAAGAAAACTCGGCGAGACCAAGCCTTTTGTAGGTCGAGCCTTAGCTGCCCTTATACTGAAGAAAGTATTTTATACTTTCTTTAAGTGCAAAAGCAAGAAAGTTTGCGCAAACAGCCTAAGGATAAAAAGAAAAAAATCAAATCTTAGATAATTAGTCATGGAGGATTCTTATGAAAGCTACCCCACCTATTAAATTGTTCGCCCTTGGCGGTCTGGGCGAAATCGGAAAAAACATGTATGGTCTACAATATGAGAATGAAATGATTTTGGTTGATTGCGGAATCAAGTTTCCAGATGAAGAACTACGAGGTATCGACTATGTCATTCCTGATTTCTCATATCTAGAAAAAAATAAAGATCTAATAAAAGGTGTATTCATTACCCATGGACATGAGGATCATATAGGATCAATTCCCTTTTTATTAAAACGTCTGAATGTGCCAATCTATGCTGGAAAATTATCAATAGGCTTCATCAAAGATAAACTTGAAGAACATCGTCTTTTGCGTGGTGCAAAATTGAAAACGGTTGATGAGAATTCATTTGTAGAATTCGATCATTTTTCAGTCCGTTTCATGCGAACGAGCCATAGTATCCCTGATTCATTAGCGGTATGTATAAATACCCCATTTGGGAACATCGTCCATACAGGTGATTTCAAATTTGATCTAACACCAGGAGGCGCATCTTATGATATCGGTAAGATCGCTGAAATCGGCAATGAAGGTGTTTTTTGTTTAATGTCAGATAGTACGAACAGTGAAATTCCTGGTTTCTCTTTGTCCGAATCAGCCGTCAAAGAAACCTTATTTGATATTGTTGAGCAAATTGAGGGACGCATCATTTTTGCCACATTCGCATCGAATATCTATCGTCTGCAGCAAGCGATAGAGGCTTCCATAGCTTTTGATCGTAAGGTAGCGGTGTTTGGCCGAAGCATGGAACGGTCGATTCGGATCGGGCGTGAATTAGGTTATATTAAAGCGCCTGAAGATACATTCATTTCAGGTAATGAGATCAACCGATATCCATCTAGTAAAATCACAATCTTATGTACAGGGAGTCAAGGAGAACCTATGGCTGCCTTAGGAAGGATAGCAAAAGGCTTACACCGTCAGATCCAAGTCATACCAGGAGATACGGTTATCTTTTCTTCCTCTCCTATTCCAGGTAATATTAAACAGGTTTATAAATTGATTGATCAATTGGAACGAATCGGAGCTGATGTCATACATAATAAAATGAGTGACATCCATACCTCTGGCCACGGAACCCAGGAGGAACAGAAATTGATGATTCGTTTATTGAAACCAAAATATTTTGTTCCGATCCACGGGGAATACCGGATGCTTGTCAACCATGTTAAGTTGGCAGTTGATTGTGGGGTCGAACCCGAAAATACGTTTGTTTTAGATAATGGCGATATTTTGGCATTGAATGATGATGGAGGTCGAATGTCGGGCTCCTTCCCTGCTAATCCAGTCTATGTGGATGGAACCGGTATTGGAGATATTGGAAATATCGTTCTCAGAGATCGTCGTCTCCTTTCCCTCTGTGGAACAGTCGTCGTCACCATCACGATTGATTCAAAGAATGCAACCTTGTTGTCTGGGCCTGCACTTGTCTCCCGGGGATTCGTTTTCATGAGAGAATCCGGAGAGCTGTTAAGTGAAGCCGAAAGACTTGTTGAAAAGGAAGTTAATGCAATGCTCGCAGAAGGGATCACGAAGTGGTCTGATCTGAAGAAAAAGATTTCCGACCTCCTCACTTCCTACTTTTTTGAAGAAACGAAACGGAATCCGATGATCCTCCCTGTCATCATGGAAGTATAATCTTAGTAATGGAAAGGCATTTATTATGATGAAACAACCACAGCTAGAAGAAGAAATCAACAAAAGGAAAACATTTGCAATCATTTCGCATCCAGATGCAGGTAAAACAACCCTGACTGAAAAAATATTGTTCTTAAGCGGGGCAATCCGTTCTGCAGGTACAGTCAAGTCGCGTAAATCAGGCAAGTATGCTACTTCCGACTGGATGGAAATGGAGAAGCAGCGTGGCATTTCAATCACTTCTAGTGTCATGCAGTTCACGTATAACGATTATAAAATCAACATTCTTGATACCCCTGGCCATCAGGATTTCAGTGAAGATACGTACCGTACTTTGATGGCGGTCGATAGTGTAGTTATGATCATCGATGCCGCCAAAGGTGTAGAGGCTCAGACGAAAAAGCTCTTCAAGGTTTGCAGCGATCGAGGCATTCCAATCTTTACATTCATCAATAAAATGGACCGACAAGGCCGAGACCCATTTGAATTGCTTGAGGATATTGAGGAAGTCCTTGGGATTCAATCGTTTCCGATGAACTGGCCAATCGGGATGGGGAACTCTTTCCAGGGCGTCTATGACCGCATTGTACACAAAATACATGTCTATGATGAACAGCGAGAACATCATTCCTTTAAGTTAGAGAATGATGATTTTAGCGGTAATGAAATAAAACAATTAGTGCAACCTGAACAACTATCGGAATTGCAAGATACCATTTCCTTGTTGGATGAAGCCGGTGACTCTATAGACATGGAGTCGATCAAACAAGGCAAACAGACACCTGTGTTCTTTGGAAGTGCGATCTCGACGTTCGGTATCCCTGCTTTCATGGAGCATTTTCTTGAACTTGCACCAGCACCACAAGGTCGGGAAAGTGATGAAGGATATATAGAACCATCTGATGAGGATTTTTCTGGATTCATTTTTAAGATTCAAGCGAACATGAATCCTGCCCATCGAGATCGTATTGCGTTCATGAGAATATGCTCAGGTAAATTCAACAAAGGGATGGAAGCGTGGAACAATCGAACAAACAAGTCAGTCAAATTGGCACAAGGCCAACAGTTTTTTGCTGCATCAAGAGGAAATATCGATGAAGCTTATCCAGGAGATATCGTCGGGTTGTATGATCCAGGGTTATATCAAATTGGAGACACACTTTGCGGACAGAAAAATACGTATTCTTATGGTAAACTACCTCAGTTTCCGCCGGAGCATTTTGCGAAAGTCCGTGCAAAGAATGCCATGAAACAGAAACACTTCTATAAAGGTGTCGCTCAATTGGCTGAGGAAGGTGCTGTACAGGTTTATAAAACTGCAAAAATGGAAGAAACGATTCTTGGGGTTGTCGGCGTCCTGCAATTCGAAGTTTTCGAACAACGGCTGAAATCGGAATATGGGGTGGATCTAGACATCCAACATCTTCCTCATACATGTGCTAGGTGGGTTTCAGAAGATAAGAACTTGAAGCTGGACAGTACGAATTATCTTGTTCACGATGCATTAGGAAAACCATTGATCATTTTCGAGAGTGACTTCGCCTTGAGATGGTTCAAAGATAAAAATCCTAATATAGAACTACAATTATAATGGAGAAGCAAACACATTAATACCTTGCATTTAAAACAGCTCCGGAAACGTCCACCAGAGCTGTTTTCCTCTACCAATCATCCGTATTTCCTTTTTTCTCTGAATAATATTGGGACAGTTTCATGATCATTGCACCCATCCGTTGTTTTTCGGGTTGGAGGACGTTTTCTACCCCTTCTTCATGTAATGCTTCAGCTGTTATCTTGCCCACGGCTGCAGCCATCACTTTGTCTTTAAACATAGTTTTAATTTGAGATAAATATTGAGTTTCTCGTGCATAGTCGAAAAGAAAACGGACCTGTAGTGCTGTTGTGAAACACACCGCATCTATTTTCCCTTTATTAATTTCCCCACATAAACTTTTTAATACTTTAGAATCAGGAGGGAGATGTTTATACGGGAGAATTTGGGAGTAAACTGCTCCTCTTCCCTCTAAAAATCGTATAAGTTTTGGTGCAGTATCACCATGGAGTTGGATCGTCACTCTCTGGTCATTAAATTCAAACTCCTCAAGGGTACTCATAAGCCCTTGGGTTGTTCCGTCGTCATCAACAGCAAGCGGAGCAATACCCATTTTTTTTAATACTGAACGAGCTTTATATCCCCTGGCAGCTACTTTCGCTTTTTGGATTGTAGTAATAAAACTTTCAAGTATACCCAAATTTTCAGCAATCTTTAATAGTGTTTCCACCCCTACACCAGTTGTAAAAACGATCCAATCAACACCTTCGTTTACGATTCGTATAATCTCTGGTCCAACCTCTTTCTCATCCAAAATTACCGTACCTTGAGCTGGTCTTACTATGGGGATTCCTCCCTGTTTCTCTACTAAAGCACACATTTCTTCAGTCCTTCTTGATCCCGAAAGAACGATACGCTTTCCCTCGAGTCCTTTTGTAATTGCGATCACTCCTATCCATTTTGTTAGAATAAATGGTAACACATGTTTATATGTTTTTCTTTTTCAGATGCATATTACCCATTCAAGAAGTTATATGTTTTTACGTTCATCCTATGTACACCTACAACTTAATTGAATCCACATGATAAAAACAGCCCAGGCATCGATTGCCCTGGGCTGTTTTCTTCTACCCTTTCTCCTTGTCGTTCCTTTGTCTGTAGAATTCATGAAACAACTTCATCAGGGCACGTTTTTCGATCCGAGAGACGTAGCTTCTTGAGATTCCCAGGTCTTTTGCGATCTCTCGTTGGGTCCGTTCTTTTTCTAGATCGAGTCCAAAACGGCCGACGATGACTTCCTTTTCACGATCATCGAGGATATGGATATGTTCGTAAATCTGTTTCTTTTCCATCTTCAGTTGAATGGTATCGACAATGTCATCAAGATCGGCTTTGAGGACATCGATCAGTGTGATTTCATTACCCTCTTTATCCGTTCCGATCGGGTCATGTAAGGAGACGTCCTTCTTTGTCTTTTTAATCGCCCTCAAGTGCATGAGGATTTCATTTTCTATACAACGGGCAGCATAGGTTGCGAGTTTCGTCCCTTTCCCCCTTGAGTAACTCTCGATCGCTTTGATCAAACCGATTGTACCGATGGAGATCAAATCCTCTGTGTCTTCCCCTGTATTCTCGAATTTCTTACAAATATGTGCGACAAGTCTCAAGTTATGTTCGATCAAGCGATTCCGGGCTTCTTCATTCCCTTCCGCCATTTCTTTCAAGTATCTGGTTTCTTCTTTCGGTGACAATGGTTGTGGAAACGCATTGTTCTTCACATAAGATACGAAGAACATGACTTCTTTGAAAAAATAAGCCAGTGCTGCGATGATGCTTGACACATCCTCACCTCCATAGGCAGCTATCACACATACTTAATCCTATGTTAGGCTGGGCTTGGTTGTGTCTGTACCAAATTAGTTTCATTTTCTTTCCTTAAACTAGATGACTCTTTTGAGGGAAAACATAAAATCATTGACCAGGCGTCAGATGACTAGTATGAATACCATGTTATTTTTAATCTTGTTTGGGTAATCCTGGTGGATAGTAATAAGGTGGGACTTTTAACCATCCTCTTTTTCTCAATAATGTTTTAGTGGTAGCTCCAAACGTTAGCATTTCTGTATAAAATTCTGTCCATATCAAGGCTACATCTGTTCTGATTGTTTGTGAATTGGCGATTGCACACTCTGTGGCAGCAGTAACAATTTTTAAAGATACCCCATTTGCAATCTCATCATCTGTAAGTTTTGTGCCAAGTGGAACTTCATTTGAATCAGATATAGGCTTTTTTGGTTGTGTAAGTGGAAGAGGGATCCCCTCTTTCTCCATAAAATTTGACAGCTTTTGAGACTGACTTTCACAGAGCTTTTTAGCGTCTATTAATAAGTTTTTCACTTCATTATCTGTAGTTGTATTAAGAGCTATTTCTTCATATCTAATTGCTTCATTTATTACCGTTAAGTATGTCCATATACCCATCACTTCTCCAACATGTAGAGGGTTTTTAGGTTCATTATCAACTAATGTTTTTAAAGTATTCCAAACAGCTTCAAAAGGGTTAGGCATTTTTTATCTCCTCACTTTTTAACTTAATTTTAATTTTTCCAAACAAAAAAATAAAATTCATATCCTTTAACCGTGTAGGTATTCGCCCTTATTAAATGAAAGTCAACTTTAGGGCTTTCTCTATAAGTTGAGATGGATAGGAGTGTGGTCATAAACCTTAAGTGGAAGCGTTACGGGTAAAGAAAGAGAAAAGTCGGGAAATTTATTACAGCTATGTAAAATTAAAAATACCAAAAGCAAAGCTCTAACATCTTTTAAAGTTCTTTTGCTAAAACATGAATTAACTGCTATCTATCCCCCGCCTCAGCATCCGTTTGGAACATTTCTTGAAACAAACGTAATTGATTGCTATTAAAAGAACATTTCTAACTCAATAATCGAATTAAAAATAGGATGGGAACGAAAAAAGCTCACAGTATCCAAAATCTCATAATTAGAAAGTTAATGGTTATATTTCAAGAAGAAAAACCGAATGAGGAAACCTGTAATCAATCCAGGGATCACAAAAAGTATCGGTAACCAAACTGGTCCCAATAACGCCCCAAAAAAAGTTAACTTAGAGGAATAGATCAGACCAACTGTCACCCAATAGGCACAAAAGACAAAGGGGAAATAAGAATATGGTCTTTTTCCTCCTCCAGCATCTTTAAACGCATCCCACATTGCAAAGAAATACAAGCATGGATAAAACATCAGCCACCCATATTCAGCCTGTTCGATTGCTTGTTCGATTTCACCGTGGAAACTTAAAACAATGATTTCGTTAAAGTTGGATTGGACGTTAATCATAAATTCCAATGTAATGAAAAGTAATCCTTTGAGAAACTTACCGTTTAAAATCTGGCCAAAACCCGGTAACGCAATACTCCACAGTATTTTTTCATACTTATTATTTCGACTCATATCACCCGTCCAAGTTGGAAAAATTTTAAAAGTTCGTTTTACGTTAACAACTTACATTTCTATTCTTTAATTAAATGATTATAATCAGGAGAATGCGGTGGCACTTCAAGCCATCTTTTCTCAATCATAATGTTTGCCCCATCTTCGGCATAAAGCGAAATTTCTGCCAAAAGCCGAGCATATTTCAACCCAACATCCTTTCTCGGACTTGCTCCCATTGCAGCTCCATATTTTGCAATACTCCCCGCTGCCATAGTGGTCACAAGGAACATCATTAATCTATCCGAGAATGGAGGAATCTTAGAATTGGATACGGCGGAATCCCATAACATAGGGGCTGGTAGATCTTCCTGAGTTAAAATTTGTTTTAAAACTTTGACCTGCTTACAGGCAATTTCATTTCCCCTTAAAAAATATCGTTTTACTTTTTCACTCTTTGCAACTTGAGCAAACCCCAGCAACGTTTCTCTAGCAAGTAGGTTCGTTTCGTTTGTTAAGAACAAATGGGACATTTCAATAACCGTCAACGGGCGTTGCTTTCCTGCTAGATTTCCTAAAAAGCTTTGAAGTGTCACGAACTCGGCTTGATCAGGTACGGGAATATAAGGGGGGCGGATATATAGACCTTTCTCCAACAGTACTTCCTTTATCTCTACTTGCAATTGTACGGCATCATTAAGGAGCCTTTCATGGAAAGCTAAAAGGTCATACCTGCTGCTAAGTCCAATGGCCAACGTATCTGCAGACATTTGAGCAACCGTCACATCTTTCAAGTTTTGAATACAGTAAATATCAGAAAATAAACGAGGGGCATCTATGTTTACATCTTCCTTTGAAAATCCAGTTGGAACCGGAAAGTTTTCTTTTTCGAATAAATCAGACATATAGGCAAGATATTCTTTTGTAGATTGAATTCCGGAATCAATGATCATACAGAAATCACGATCTTCGACGGTTGCGGAAAAATACTTCAATACACACAGCCTTGCAGTATCCTTAACATATTGGCTCCATAAACTAGCCATTTCTGCAGAACTTAAACGGGTTTCATGATGATACTTTTCCATTTTAATTACCCCTTTACCTTACTAATTGATTCCGATCAGGAGCATGAGGAGGCTTTTCCAACCAACCGTGGTCAATCATGATGTTAGCTCCGTCTTCAGCATACAGTGAGATTTCCATTAGTAGTCTCGAATATTTCAATCCAATGTCTTTCCTCGGACTGATCGCAATGGATGTCCCATAATTTCCAACGCCCGCTGCTATCATGGCAGTTACGTGATACATGATCAATTTATCTGAAAAGGTCGGGATGGTTGAGTCAGTTACGGCATAGTCCCAACTCATGGCAGCTGGAGAATGATCACCGAGTAAGATTTGACTGAAAATGTTGACATGTTTTTCTGCTATCTGTTTCCCACGTATCAGAAATTCTTTCACTTTCTTCCGTTTGGCAACTTGGGCAAATGCGATCATCAATTGTTTTCCAACGACATTCGATTCAGTATTCAAAAACAAATGAGACATTTCAATGGTTGTCAATGGTCGTTGGTTTCCCCAAAGTTTCCCTAAAAAGTTTTGTTTAGAAACAAAGTCAACCTCATCTGGTGTTGAGATATAAGGCGGACGGACGTAAACCCCTTTATCCATCATCACTTCCTTGGTCGCTTTATGTAATTTTACCGCATCAGCAAGGACACTTTTATGAAAAGAAACAATGTCAGAGCGTGCCCCCAATCCGATTGCAAGAGTACTTGCTGCCATGCCTAGGATCGACATATTCTTCAGGTAAGATAGAAAGAAAAGATCAGAAAACAAACGAGGGGCTTCTAAATTGACATCTTTTTTTGAAAACCCGATAGGAGTGGGGAAATTTTCTTGTTCAAAAAGATTTTGAAGTATTTCTATATGATTTTTACATGAAGAGAAAGCCAGCTCAAGTACAGTGCGAATCTGGCTGTCCTCAACGGTCATTAAAAAATGCGCCAGGACACTTCTTGCAGCAGTATCATTTACATACTGCCCCCATACCCCTGCCATCTCAGCAGATGTTAATTGTGGATTATGATCCTTGTTCATAAAAATCACTCCTTTCATGCTGTGAATGCAGACACTTCTTATAATTTTCCAATCTTCTAAAATTATTACATATTTTTTAAATATGCAGAGCATGTAACATATGAAGGGGTTCCCAGCGATTGCTTATTATCAATTGGATTCGATGCAAAGTGGAAAAAATTCAAAAAAGGAAGATACAAAATCGTATCTTTTTTGGGAAAATGGATACTGTTAACCCTCCAAACCGTTTGATTGAAATTGAAAAAAGAAGGGTCACCCCCTCCTTTCTTTTAGACTAAAAAAAGACACTATAATGGCTCAAATTTCTAATCAAAGTAAACAATTAAAAAGCCGTACGCTTCTAAATTCTAATAGAGTTCACTGCCGATTTTTTTCTTTAAGTAACTGTTGCTCTTAACTGGTTTTTCTTTATATAGGCTAATACTTCCTCTTTACTTAATCCCTGCAATTTTGCTTCTAAAATCAACTTCACCCATTCCTCATCAAGCTTTCCTTCTTTCTTGACCATTTCCCCTTTCCTCCTTAAGAAATAGCTTTCATTGATCTGACATTCCAAAATATCTGAATTCCTCTAGGGCCAATTCTCCTTTTGTTATCCCTCAATCGCAGTCACTAAAAAAGATATCACGCTACCTATTTTCCGCATAGTAACTAAAGTTATAAATTTTCAAATTTTTACAGATAAACATACTCCTTTTTGAAGGATTTCAGAGGTGTAATCTTCAATATGTATATAGTAGGAAAGGTGAACTCAGGGGGTAGGGCTTAATGAAGGGGAAACTAGGAATATATATACCAGTCAGATTCAATACCATGTTAAACAGGGTCTTAATGAACAAAATCACATATATAACAGCTCCATCAGGGTATGGTAAAACAACTCTGGTAAATCATTGGAGCCAGCTATCTACGAGCCCGTTCATATGGATGGAAATGACAGAGTCCTTCAGTGATACAAAAGCTTTGGTTACTCATTTAAATCAAGTTACCAATCAATTACGTAGTAATGACAACGTCATTGTAGTGGATCATATACACCGGTTGAAACATCCTGACGCAATAACTGAACTGAAAAACTGGATGTTACAGGCACCTCCTGACATTAATTTAATTTTATTATCACGTCATGCCATTCCTTCGATGAAGTATGAGTCTGATCTACAACACCAAATGTTGCAAATTGACACAAATGAAATGAAATTCACGTATGATGAAACTAATATTTGGATGTCAGAGCAATCTACTTTTGAATTAACAGAAGATCAAATAATGGACCTATATGAAATAACAGACGGCTGCCCTGCATTACTTCAACTAGCCTACCAACATCTTCATCAAAGTGATGGCCCTATGATTGATCGTAAAGGTAGAGTAGCACCATTGTTGGAGGAGTATGTACAAAAGAAATGGTTAAGCAAACTTACCGAAGAAACTCTACAACACTTGCGCCCATTAGGTACACCTCCCTATTTCTCATTTGAATTCGCAAGAAAATTAGTAGAAACAGACATTGAAACGCTATTTCATGACCTTGAGCATTATTTGCTTATCAAAAAAAATCTAGTCAAGAACCGTTGGCTGTATCGATTTCATCCACTCATACGTGCAATCATAAACGAAAGAATCACTTTTTATGGAAATGTAGAGGAATTGGCAGTGAAAACGGCTTTTTTTCTAGAAAGCGAAGGGTTGCTTAGAGAAGCTGTTGAAGCGGCAATTCGTGGGGATAATCCTAAGTTAGCGCTAAAGTACATAAAAAAATTCGCCCCGGAAGCCCTTTTGTGTCAGGATTTTCAAACTTTAAATGACTGGCTTGGACAGCTCAATACTGAGCAATTTTCTTTGGATAAGGAAATAAAATCACTTCAGGATTGGATCTTGAACTTGATGAATTCTTCCAATGATAAAGGTATGAATAAAATTTTGCATTCGGAGAAGGATCAATGGACCCCATTCATATCATTAAATCAGGGAAGTATCCCATTCATCTCCAGCCCTTTTGGATATACGGGTGATATCAATAAGGTTTTAGATAAATATCAAGCTTCCTCCTCACAAGGTAGAGAACTAGCCTTTTCACCATTCCGTCAATTAGCTTTAGCAGAAGCGTATTACGAACTAAACGACATAAACGCAGCAAGACGAAGTTCAGATCAAGTATGGCAGCTAGCAAAAAATACGAATGATCTCCCAGGACTTTCCATACCCACATTATGGGTAGATCTGCTTTGTCATCAAGCAGAAGGAAAAGATAAGAAAGTCCACTATATTGTTGAAGAAATCTACTACCGCTCCCTGCAAACTACTACTCCAGTATGGAGAAGAATAGGGAAAGCCTCAAAAACTTACGTCCTTCTTCGGGAAGGTTATCTTGATGATGCTGAAGACTGGGTTGCGGAACAACAAGAATTCTTGCACATCAATTGGAACAAGTGGACATGTTTTGAATACTTTATTTTAGCCCGAGCTTTACTTACATTCCAAGAGGTGGAGGAAGCTAGTTATTTGTTAAGTCGCATGATAACGTCGGCCACATACGAAATGAACCATGGAATCAAACTGAAACGGAAGATTCTTCAAACCATAGCGGCAATCAAATTGGAACACCTTTCAGAAGCACATGCCTATTTGGAGGATGCCTTGGAAATCGGCTATCAATATGGCTATAAGAGGGCGTTTCTCGATGAAGACCCTACTTTATTCTCTATCTTCCCTGATATTAAAAAAGAACTTCCTGATCATTTACAACGATATGCCAATCATTTATTACAGATAGTCAATAGAGAGGAGTTGAAAGAAGTCAGGGGTAATCCTAAGATGAAAGAAGCATTGACTATTCGTGAAATTGAAATCCTCAAGTACATTCAAAACGGATTGTCGAATCAAGCGATTGGTAAGCAAATGTATATTACAGAAGGTACCGTAAAAGGCCATCTCAATCGAATATTCAAGAAATTGAACGTCAGAAATAGAGTACAAGCTGTTAAAACGGCTGAAAAGCAATTACTTGTATGATTTGATTGAGCATTTATTTGAGAACAAATATATGTCAACTAACATAATAAGTTTTCCTTGTTCAAACTCAAGACCTTATCCGGTTCAGTCCAGATAAGGTCTTTTAGATATTCATCATCTTTATCCTTAAAGGAATTAGAAAAGAATGTTTTCGTACATGAATAGTGCCTGTCACCAAATTGAATTTACACTTCTACAACATCTTTCTGCTGATAGACTTCGTTTTCGAATTCTCCTGTGGCTTTGCTTGTAAGGATTCCAGATGTCATTGCTCCGCTGACGTTTACAGCTGTACGGCCCATGTCAATTAGAGGCTCAACTGAGATTAACAGTCCAACGATCGCAATCGGAAGATCCATGACCGATAGTACGATGAGAGCTGCAAAGGTTGCTCCTCCCCCGACCCCTGCAACACCAAATGAACTGATGGCCACTACGATAATCAGAGGGATGATGAATGATGGACTGAGAGGATTAATACCCACTGCTGGAGCTACCATAACGGCTAACATTGCCGGATAAACACCAGCACATCCATTCTGTCCTATTGATAGTCCAAAGGAACCTGCAAAGTTTGCAATCCCTTCCGAAACACCAAAATCCTTTGTTTGTGACTTGATTGTCATCGGCAGTGTTCCTGCACTTGTACGGGACGTGAAGGCAAACGTCAAAGTTGGCAGCCCTTTTTTCACATAATTCACAGGGTTTAGTTTTGCGAATGATAACAACAGTAAATGCATGATAAACACCAAAATCAATGCCACATAAGAAGCCACAACAAACGTGCCTAATTGCATGATCGCATCATAATTACTTGTAGCCGCAACTTTTGCAATGATTGCCAGGATACCATATGGTGTTAGACGGAGAATTAACGTTACCACCCTCATGATAACACTGTATAGACTATCGATGATCTTCCCAAAAAATTCAGCATGCTCAGGATCTTTTCGTTTTACACCAAGGTAACCAATCCCGACAATTCCAGCAAAAATTACAACTGCAATTGTTGATGTTGCACGAGCACCTGTCAGATCTAGAAATGGATTGCTTGGAATTAACTCCAGGATTTGTTGAGGAAGCGTCATATTTTCTACAGTCCCAACCCGTCCCTGTAATTGCTCATTCCGAGCGTTCTCTGCTTCACCAGCAGTCAACTCTACGCCATCGAGTCCAAATCCTAACGTGGAACCAATTCCAATTGCTGCCGAAATAGCAGTCGTTCCAAGAAGTAATCCAATCACAAGGAAACTGATTTTCCCGATATTCTTAGTCAACTTTAATTTCGTAAACGCTCCGACAATTGAAATGAATATCAGCGGCATTACAATCATCTGCAGAAGTTTTACATAACCGCTGCCGACAATGCTAAACCAATCAATTGTCCCGACTGTAACTTCATGCCCAGTTCCATAGATTACGTGAATGATATAACCGAAAACAATACCTAAACCTAATCCTGTGAATACGCGTTTCGAAAAAGAGACCTGCTTCTTTTGCATGAAGAATAAACCAAGCATAAGCAATAATAATACCGCTACGTTCACGAAGATAAGAAATGTGTTCATCTTTATCCTCCTTTTGTTTGTTAATCTATTTTACGAAATTTTTATACGTGTATTCCTTAACTTTCCTTTCACTTAATAACAATCATTTTACATTCTCATATTTTCTTAAGTTTTATCGACAAATGGTACTTTTCTGCATGCAATTTAAACAAAGAAATTTTGTTCATTTATGGGGCATTTTTCCTATAATAAGATGATTAATTAGGGTTATTTTGCTAATTTTTCAAAAATTTATAGAGTTGTTTCTTTTTTTAATTTATAATTTAATCCAACCAATTTATTTAGGAGGTCGAAATATTGAAAAAAAAGATTATTGTTCCTGTTGCCCTGTCATCAGCGTTATTGTTGGGTTCTATCCATATGAACAGCGTGTTTGCGAAGTATGATGATTCGAGTTTGGTAAGTAGTGTACAAGCTCAAAAGGAATGGAATGAAAAGGCTAATGTTCCTATCTTCGTAAAGGAACGGTTTGCAGAGAAATTCTCAGCAAGCAACACTTCCAATGCATTAAATTATCTTAAGAAAAATGAAGGTAAAACCGGAATTAAAAGTCCGGATAAAAATTTGAAGGTAAAATATGTTCAAAAAGACGAATTGGGTATGACGCACGTTCGTTTTAACCAAACGAAAAATGGAGTTCCTATAGAAGGATCTGAAATCATTGTTCATTTTAATAAGGATAATGAAGTGGTAGCCGTAAACGGAAGGGTTAATCAAACTGTTGTCGATGATGCAGTCCACACGACACCTTCTGTTAGTGAAGAAGAGGCCCTTCAAGTTGCTCTATCCTCTGTAAATGCTCCAGAAGAGTTTACATACGAACCGACTATTGATCTTGTTGTATATCCCTTCGAAGCGGAGAATCATACCGCTTATAAAGCGAATATTAACTTCATGGGAGATGAGCCTGGTAACTGGTTTGTGTATGTAGATGCAAATACTGGGAAAGTCATCGATCAGTATAATGGCTTAATGCATGCTGACGAAATGAAAACTCAAAAGGGATTCGGATTAGGAGTCCACGGCGATCACAGGGAATTACACATTTCTCAAGAAAGGGAAGAGAAATCCGGGACTCAGTTTGCATTAGCGGATTACTCTCATGCAAATCTCGGAGGTATTTTTACATACGATGCTAAAAATGACTGGAGTTCCAGTAATGATACACTCTATAGTGGGAACGATGCTGCATTTATCGACGATTATGATCGAGCTGCTGTCGATGCCCATTATAATTCTGAAGAGGTGTATAAGTATTATATAAATGAGCATGACCGCAATTCCCTTGATGGTGAAGGAATGGAAATCATTTCTAAGGTTCACTTTGGCAATAATTATAATAACGCATTTTGGAATGGAGCTTATATGACATATGGAGATGGTGACGGTGAGTTCTTTATTTCACTATCAGCTGGTCTTGACGTAGCAGCTCACGAAATGACTCATGGTGTCATCTCACATTCAGCAAATTTGCAGTACCGATTTCAATCCGGCGCACTGAACGAATCGTTTGCTGACATCTTTGGTGCACTCGTCGATGATAGTGATTGGGAAATTGGCGAAGATATTATGGCGCCGGCTGCTATAGCTGAAGGTGTAACGAGATTGCGCAGCTTAAGTGATCCGAACAGTGTTGTAGTCAGCAACGAGCAAAGAGCGGCTTATGGAAGCGGAGTCTATCCGGCCCATATGGATGAGTATTATGACATGCCACGTTCTGTTGATAATGGTGGTGTTCATGTTAACTCCTCAATTATGAACCATGCCGCATACTTGATCGGTCAAGAAATTGGTAGAGAAAAACTAGGAAAAATATTCTATCGTGCACTGACAGTTTATTTAACACCAACTTCTCAATTTAGCGACGCACGTACAGCCGTCGTTCAATCGGCAACAGATATTTATGGTGAGGGCAGTGAGGAAGAGGCAGCAGTTCAATCTGGATTTGATGCGGTGGGAATTTACTAAAAGTTTAAAATACAATTGGATGGAATTTTACAACAGACTTTAACAGGCCTTTCCGAGAATTAAACCTCTTGGGGAGGCTTTCTCATGGTAACGGCACAATATGGTGAATTGCCACAGATTCGCCAGTAGAATATTTGAAAGTAATCCACACAAGCTTGCCGGCAGGGTGGATTACTTTTTTCGTTTCGATCAAATTAATCAGCAGTGGATAAGCAGAATCATACACATAGCTGTAGCTATGTACGAAGTGGTAGATTACATTATTTTCTCTTTTGCTCATCTCTCTGATGTTCTTGATTAAAAGGACTATCCATTTCCCATTCATGCATCTCTAATTTTCTTGCTCCTTTGAGGATATATGGATCATTTTCTGCTAAGTTCATCGCTTCTTCCAGTGATAGGGCCATGTATATAATCAATCCACCCGTTCCATCTGAAAAACGGCCTTTTGCAAAAATCCTCCCTTTCTTCACTTGTTCTTCAAGATACTCCAAATGTTGTGGACGATATTGAGCACTTTTTTCCTGATCTTTCATAGGTAAGACTACAGCTAGATATTTCATTGTTCCTCCTCATAAGCATACTAGAAGATTTTTTATTTGGGGGTTGGTGAATTTTATCCAAAGAACATGTTATAAAGCTCACTTCCGCCTAAGTAAACGTACAGTAAAATAATCAGTCCAAAAATGATATTACTAACTTTACTATTTTGATAGATACTGCTAACCTGTTCCGAATTTAACAAATACAGTAGAACGGCAGCAAGGACAGGCATGAAAATTGACCCTAGTACTCCATACATAAGCACAATTGCAACTGGTTGTTCAAATAAGAGCAAGAACATTGGCGGGAATGTAATCCATATAAGATAAGCGCGATATGCTGGATCTTTTTCAGTAATTGAATCATTTGTGAGTGAGGTTTTCTTTCCTTTTTTTCTTAATACTCTTATAAAATCGGCAAATAAATATGAAATACCGTGCCAGGGACCAAGAATGGAGGTGAAAACAGCTCCCCATACCCCTATTAATAAAGCCCAGCGTGCAACACTTCCAAACCTCTCCTCATAAGCGTCGGCAAGACCAACAAGACCCTCGTTCCCATTAATCGTTGTCCCTGATCCAAACAATAATTCTGCAGCAATGATCATCATGGCTATGGCGAACAACCCTGTAATTGTATATGCAACTGTTGAATCGATTTTCATAGTAGGTACCCATTCTTTACCTCTCCACCCTTTTGCATTAAGCCAATATGAGTAGCTTGTAATGGTAATAGAGCCACCTACTCCGCCTAAAATTCCTAAAATTTGAAAGAATGATCCTTCCGGTACCGAAGGAGCTATACTATAGTCAACACTGCCAGAATTAGCGATAATAATAATTGCAGAACCAATGATTGTAATGAACATGATTCCTATCAATACCATCATGAAACGTTCTAATAACTGGTACCTTCCAAACCATACCAATAGGAAACCAGCTACACCTGAACTAATAGCCCAAAGTGAAAAAGGTGTTCCAGGAAACATAGCCGTCATGATTAGTGCAAATGTACCTGTTATTGCAGCACCGTATATGATTCCAAATATTATCGTATAGGCTCCTAAATAGGTAGTTGCCCACCATCCCAATGAGTGCCATCCTTCTAAAATCGTTTTTCCTGAAGCTAAATACCAACGCCCGATACCCTCGGTTAAGAAAAATTTGATTAAGGCACCAGCAATGATAACCCATAACAACGTCAAACCGAAATTAGCGCCTGCAATCGTTGCCATAACAAAATCGCCTGCTCCTACACCAGTAGCAGCAACTACAATGCCGGGGCCTATCAACTTCAATTTTGATCTGGTGGTAGTTGGTGCAGTCACTGAATACGATTCATCATAATTCTTTTCGATTTTCTGTTCCATTGCTTCACACTCCTTTTTTGAAAAACCTGAGTTAATTTGTACCTTCAATGATTTCCTGAAAGTCTGTAACCTTAAGTCTTAAAGCACCATTTTTGTTCATAATTTTCTGATAATAATCCATTCGACTTCTTTCAACAAATCCCTCTGCTACAAAGGTTTTAAAAATAGCAGAGGAAGCGTGACCATAGTAATGATTAATCTAAATAAAGTTACAAACCGAAAGAATGATTTATTGAATATTCATAAATCCCCGGACTACAAAGTTTTTGTAGAGTATACGAGCGGTCCCGGCTAACTAAGTATATTAAAAAAGCAAGCGGTGGCGATCCCCGCTTGCTTTTTCGATTACATCATATTAATATATTGTGCTGATTTATCATGGGCAGCATCCATCAAAGACTGGACGCGTGCATTGTGTTCGATCATATGTGTATCAGTCTCATGATTCCGTACTTTTTTAATGATCGTTAAAATAAATAATTGAAATGGCATCATTTCGTATCCCTCCTATCCTTGCGAAATTCCTTTCAGGTCGTATCTTTCTCCGTAACTATCCAATCAAGAAAAACCTTGCTTCTTATCATTGTCTTCAACCTCCTTATTTTTTTACATCATGGAAATGTAATAGAACGCTTTCTCACGCATTTGCTCATACAAATCTTCATTATGCTTCTTTTTGTTGAATTCTTCATATGTCATTTCAAATTTCAATGTTTTTTGTACGATTGTCAATAAAAATAAATGGATCGGCATCATAGCGGATTCCCTCCTTTCTATGATTTACTTCAGGGTCACACCCCGCTTGAGCCAATAATTTCTTTCTGCTTTTTCATTCCACATTCCATTCAGCCTCCTTTCATTTACTCCATCAAAAAACACCACAGGAATAACTCCCTGTGGCGCAATGACATTTAGACATTCTTCTCCCGTCTAAAGGCATAGAAAAGCCACAGGCAGTCGTCGACCTGTGGCGTTATTAACGTGTTTGAATAACGGTTAAATTACGCTTGTTTCACCGGTCGAACTATTTGACTATTCAATTGAGTCGCTTTTCCAGTTACGTATAAAATCATTTTGTTCGACCTCCTTTGGTAATTTTTAACCTGCAGAGTAAATTATATCCACTTTGTTGCAAAAAGTAAACCTCTTTTTTTATATTTATTTGATTTTTTAAAAAAATGGGTTTTTCCACTGCATCAACACCCCATAATTCCCCGATTCAGGATCGTCCAAATAATTTGGCATAAGCTTTACAGGTGTACGACCAGCTTTCATCAAAAACGATACGACAGGGTCTTTGGATTCGCCCCGGATGACCCGATCTAAATAAACTTGTGGATCCATTTGATCTTTCACTTTATCAAAACCAGGCATACGACTTCCACCAAGTACGGATTCAAGCTTTAATTCAACAACAAGATGATAGAGTGCTTGCATAAGCAATTTTCCTAAGCCTGTTTTCCGGTACCTAGGGCGGACACTGATATCAACAACATATAATGCATTTCCTGTCGGGGCGTGTGTACCAATTGAGCCGTTATCCGTTATCTCTTCCCAGGTATGAGCCTCACCATGATTATTCACGATTAACGTTGTGATTGATCCGGCAAGTTCACCATCTACTTCAGCACAAATCGCACCGTCCGGAAAAAGTCGAACATGGTTTTCGAGCTGCTCCTTCGTCCACCAAAGATCAGAAGGGAACGGCGGCGGAAAGCATTCCTTTTGGATATCTATGAGCTGTTCGAAGTCAGAATCAGTGTAATTACGGATTGTTGTTTTAAATGGTTTGTCATTCTGGAAAAGATACTGAGTGAAAAACATAGGCGGTTGTGTCTCCTTTTTACGTATTTACCTCTTTTATTTAGTTTTTCAAGTTTGAAATCCTGCTATTTGAATGATTTTCATCTTCTTTTCGGCGTTTGCATTACAAAAAAAAACGCCGGCAGTGCCAATAACTACAAAAATTCGTGATTTTTTTCAAAAACTTGATTTTAACTACAAAAACAAAGAATTAACGACAAAAATGCCTCCATAAACTACAAAAATAAAAAAGAAAGGACAGTCGTTGTCCTTTCCGTATCTATGATTTTTCGTTCAGTTGTTTCTTCCATTGCGAAATTTTACGATAAAATACTAATGCGATTCCAATTGAGAGATAGCTTGTCCCCAATAAGATGAGTTGGTGCAAGGTTTGTTTACCTTCAAAAGGAATAATGCTTCCAATATATAAAAATACACTCAACGATAGGAGTACAAAGCTGAAACGTTTGAAATCTGCAATTTTATCTTTCGTGTCTTTGACCATTTCCTTTGACAATACTCCCACCCCTTTACTGCTATCATCGTAACATGCTTCAGATCGTAGAGTAAGAGATTATCAGACAATTCCTGAAGTTACCAGATTATCAGTATGGATTCCGTGGTATATGTATTCGTTTGGTTTATCGCTACTCATAAAGCAAGAAGGACCCACCGGCATCGATTCCAATTGCCATAAGCGGACCCTTCAATTTTTCAACTGAACTGGTGCAAATCGCTCAGCTTTCTAACGCTTGTTTAAGGTCTTCGATCAAGTCTTCTGCATCTTCAATTCCGACTGATATCCGTAACAACCCATCAGTGATTCCAAGTTCATCACGACGGTCCTTCGGAATGGACGCATGTGTCATTCGTGCAGGAGCAGAAATCAAGCTTTCAACCGCTCCAAGACTTTCTGCAAGTGTGAAGTATCGCGTTTTGCCCAAGACCTGGTCAGCCCTTTCCTGGCTACCAACATCAAACGAGATCATGCCGCCGAAACCGCCTGCCTGGCGTTTCGATAATTCATGTCCTGGATGTGACGGTAAACCAGGATAGAAGATTTTTTCTACAGCAGGATGCTTCTCCAGGAATTCCGCAATTTTCTTCGTATTGCTCTCGGTCGCTTCCATACGGAGACCGAGTGTTTTGATCCCCCGAATCAACAGCCATGAATCCTGTGGTCCGAGTACTGCTCCAGCAGAGTTCTGGATGAAGTGCAGCTCTTCAGCTAATTCTTTTGAGTTCACTACAGCAAGACCTGCGACAACATCACTATGTCCGCCGATATATTTCGTCGCACTGTGCAAAACGATATCTGCACCGTGATTAATTGGTGTCTGCCAGTATGGGGTGTTGAATGTATTATCGACAATCAGTAACAGGCCATGCTTTTTTGCAATCTTGGAAGCTCCAGCAATATCCGTCACTTTCAACAATGGATTTGTCGGCGTTTCAACATATACAGCTTTCGTATTGTCTTTTATCGCCGCTTCGATATTATCAAGGTTGCTCGTGTCTACGAATGTCGATTCCAAACCAAGACGGTTCAACACCTTCGAAACAAGACGATATGTTCCACCATAGACGTCATCGGTAAAAACAACATGGTCTCCAGTATTGAACATCATCATGATCGAATTAATCGCAGCCATTCCTGAGCCGAATGCGAATCCAGCTTCCCCTTCTTCTAAATCCTTGATCAATTCTTCTAATGCATAACGCGTCGGGTTTCCTGTACGTGAGTATTCGTATCCTTTGAAGTTCCCGACACTTTCCTGTTTATACGTACTCACCTGATAAATCGGAGTGGAAACGGCACCTGTATGCTCGTCACCGAAAATACCAGCATGGATCATTTTCGTTTTCGGCTTCATTTATATGCCTCCTTGGTAAATCTTTTTACTTAAGTAACGCTCACTGCTGTCTGGAAAGACAGTAACGATATTACTGCCAGGCTTTGCTTGTTCGGCTTCGATCATTGCTGCATGTAAAACAGCTCCAGATGAACTTCCGACAAGGAGTCCTTCCTTCAAGGCTAACTCTTTTACCCGGTTAAAAGCCTCCACATCTTCAATTGTATGGATTGCATCGAAATAACTTGTATCCATATAATCCGGGAGGAATTCCATGCCGATTCCTTCAGCCTTGTGCGGCCCCGGCTCCCCTCCGTTCAAGATCGATCCCTCTGGTTCAACAATGACCGTTTTGATGTCTTTGCGTTGTTCTTTCAAATATCGGGCTGTGCCCATGAAAGTACCACCAGTTCCTGCTCCAGCGAGGAATACGTCGACTTTTCCATCAAGCGCTTCCCAGATCTCAGGCCCTAGTGTTTTATAATACGTATTCGGGTTTGCTGGATTTGCAAATTGAGCAGGATAGTAGGCGTTCTCGATTTCCTTTTCAAGCTCCTTCGCCTTTTCGATTGCACCACGCATTCCCTTTTCAGTTTCTGTATTGACAATCTTGGCACCCAACGCCCGCATTAATTCCTGCTTTTCAACACTGAATTTTTCAGGAACGACGAATATCACTTCGATTCCCTTGTTCACAGCCGCCAGGGCGAGGCCGATACCAGTATTTCCGGCAGTAGGCTCGATCACCGTCCCGCCTTGCTTGAGTTTTCCGCTGATGAAAGCTTCCTCAAGTAGTTCTTTTCCAAGTCGATCTTTGATGCTTCCACCTGGATTGTAAAGCTCAAGTTTAGCGAAAAGCCGTACACCGTTGGGAAGATTGAAATTGGCGATCTCCACCAGCGGCGTATGACCAATCAGCTCTTGAACGTTTTTAAAATACCTCATGCATGTTATTCCTCTCCAAATACATCTTTCCATTCACTGCGTTTTTCTAGCATCTCCGTGGCGATTTCCTTTGCCCCTTCGAGGCTGTGGTTTGCAGCCCATCCACATTGCACCTCGTTACATGCTGGAACTTCATCGGCATTTAGGACATCATTCAATGTCTTTTCAAGAACATCCATAATCTCCTCTTGATCTGAATGGTTCAATACAGAAAGGTAGAAGCCAGTCTGACAGCCCATCGGTCCGATATCGATGACACGATCATGATGGTTACGGATATTTTCCGCCATCAAATGTTCAAGGGAATGAAGTCCTGGCATATCCATATGTGCTTTGTTCGGTTGCTTGAAACGGATATCATACTTTGAAATCTCGTCACCATGTTGACCTTTCGTAACTCCTACGAGACGGACATACGGTGCACGTACTTTCGTATGATCGAGATTGAAACTTTCCACATTCATTTTTTTAGCCATGTTTCTTCAGCTCCTTTACCATTTTAAGAATCAAATCTGCGGAATTTTTCGCCGCTACTTTCAAAAATTGATCGAATGACATCGGTGCATCTTTACCCGCGATATCCGATAAAGAACGAATCACGACAAACGGGACTTTGAATTGATGACAAACCTGCGCGATTGCAGCAGCTTCCATTTCAGCTGCAAATAATTCAGGGAACTTTCCGCGGATGTCTTTTACCCGTGATGCATCGTTCATGAATGAATCACCGGATGCAATCAACCCTTTGACGATCTGCATCTCAGTAACATCCTTTGCACTTTCTTCTGCAATTTCCACAAGCAAAGGATCAGGCATATAAAAAGCAGGCAATTGCGGGACTTGGCCGTACTCATAACCGAATGCCGTAACGTCTACATCATGGTGTCGTATTTCCGTTGAAATGACTACGTCCCCCACATTCAAGTCAGGATTGAATCCCCCTGCAGAGCCCGTGTTGATCACATAATCAGGTTTATATAACTGATTCAATAACGTTGTTGCAATCGCTGCGTTCACTTTACCGATCCCTGACTTCAGCAAAATGATATCTTGATCGTTTAGTTTCCCTATAAAGAAGGTACACCCTGCAATCATTTCCGTTTTACAATCCTCAATCAATTCTTGCATTAAAATAACTTCTTCGTCCATTGCTCCGATAATAGCGACTTTCATATTCACATTCCTTTACAAATCTTTTTTTACAGCATGAATCAACCACACATACCTATTCAGTCGTTCAAAGCTAACTTCAAAGCCATTATTTTGGAAAATCTCTGATAGAACGCCAATTGTAGTGTAGTATTCCGTCTGCAGATCATGAAGCAAGTTCTTGTAACCCTGGCTCTTTACCCGATCATGAATTTCTTTTTTCGCTTCATCATGTTCAAATACAGTGTCTGCAAATACAATTTTACCATTGTTACCAAGAAGGTTTCCATAATTACGAATAGCATGTGCTTTTTCATCGTCGGTTAAATGATGAAACGCATACGTACTTACAATGGTGTCAATGTTTTCATCGAACTTAGGAAATGATAGAAAATCACCGTCGACGACTTTTAAGTTTGGAAAACGTTCTTCCGTTTTCTCTCGCATGCCAGGTGAAGGCTCCACCCCTACCACATCCAGTTTTTTATTGATTAAGACGTTCGTCAAATTCCCAGTTCCTACACCGAACTCAAGAACGGTTCCTGATGATTCACTGGCCACTCGTTCAAGAATCTCTTCATATCGTTCAAAAACTTCATGATATTCGTTATCTTTGCTTGAGACAGTCTCATCGTAAGATTCTGCCCATTGGTTAAAGAGATCGATAAACTCTCTACCCACCCTGTCCACACTCCTAAATTTTAAAATTTATTATTCCTATCAATATAGTATGATTTAATTTTATTATGGCTACAACATATCATAATCGAGAGAATCTGGCAATATTGAAAACGTGTTAACACCCGGTATTGTACGAGTTTCGTCTATCCATATGTGACCCCTTCATGGTAAAATTTTATTCGGTATAGGATGATTTGGATCATATCCCCTGTAGACAAAGTAATATTTTAGGAGTGTGAGAAAATGGAGCTTCATCTTGATTTTATCGAAGACAAAGTAGAGTTTTTCGAAGCAGGTGAACTTTCAAAGCTGGAAGTGGCAGTTCAAGAAAAAATTGAACAAAACCAGGCCTTATTACTTCGGGTCCATCATGTTTCACATCAGGTGAACATCGATCCCTCAAGTGGAAAACGTATCTATTCAGCAATTGTGCATTTCAGATACAAAGGCTGAACGAGAAAAAGGAGTCGTATTGATCGGCTCCTTTTTTTCTACGTCTCAAGCCTTAATTTTAAATCATTCTTGAGTGCGTTGTTCCTATTCTGAAAGTATCATAATCTAAATACAACAAAGTAAAGTCAAAGCGAAAGTGGGTAACCATTATGAAAATGTTTTTTGCAATCTTAATCATCCTGATCGGGGGATATCTCCTCTTTACTGAAGCGAAACCGACCTGGTCTTTATTTGGAAGTGGCAAGGATCTCTCTGAAGAGGTGAAGGGTGCAGACCGGATCAATATTGATGTTTCCGGCATGAATACGGAGATCATTCCTGAGAAACGAAGCAATCTGAGAGTAGAGTTAAATGGTAAAGGCGATGTAGATTTCAATCGCCGCGGTGATGACATAAAAGTAAAAGCAAGAAAAGGATGGTTGAATTGGTTTGGCTTCGATCGAACCAAGCTGACCATACACATACCGGAGGATTACGATCAAGAACTTGAACTGCATAATGGATCGGGTAATTTAACCTTTTATGGTCCATCAGACCGAATGAAATTGACATCCTTAAAGGTCGATATAAGTTCTGGAAACCTCAAGCTTAAAAATATTCATGCAAAGAAGTTCACCCATGATGCATCGTCAGGGAATGTAGATGTAAATAATCTGAAGACAGACGAAGGGATATTCGATATCAGTTCCGGGAATGTGAAAATCAAGAACTATACGGGTGCATTGTCTGCCGATTTATCTTCAGGTAAATTAGACGTTCAGATGGATGAACTGATTGGAGACATTGATGTTGAGATAAGTTCCGGATCAGCCGAATTAGACCTTCCAAAAGATGCTGGATTCAAGTTGAAAGGAAAAGTGAGCAGCGGACATATCGATTGTGATATCCCATTGGAAAATGAAATTTCTGACCAGAAAAGAATAGAAGGGACTCATGGCTCTGGAGATCACCGTGTCGATCTCTCCGTATCCAGTGGCCATATCAAAATTCAGTAAAAATCAAAGGCTCTTTTCTAAAAGATTGTTGCTTTTGAGTCATTTTTAAAAACTCACCTTGTGGAAGTTGATTAGAGAGCAAGGTGCGAGACTCCTCGAAAATGAAAATCACATTTTCTTCGTGCGATGTAACGCTGCCGAAGCTTTCATTGTCCTGCGGGATCAACGTGCCTACTACCTGAATAATCTCCTCGCAAGGCATGCGACGAGGAAGCTCACTTCGACAGGACTTTCTTGTAGACGCAGGAGCACAAATGCTTCCTTGAAAAGGAGACTCCTGAGGTCGCAAGGCGACGAGTGGGCTCACCGCACGCCCCGCGGAAAGCGAGCATCCTGGAGCGGAAATCAACGCCTTTTAAAGAAAACTTGGCGAGACCAAGCCTTGTGTAGGTCGAGCCTTAGTTGCCCTTATACTGAAGAAAGTTTTTTACACTTTCTTTAAGTGCAAGATCAACAACGTTTGCGAAAATAGCCAAATCAAAAAACTGCACTGTTTAAAGTGACAAGCAAAAATGATTGGAGTGTTTAAATGAACGAAAGTAAAGTAAACATCACTAATTTGATTCATCCGCAGCCACAACATCGACGTCATTTAGTATTGACGGGATATGCTGTATTCATTTGGTCAATAGCCTATATGTTGCCCCATCTTTATTGGGCTTTAGGTGGCACAATCGGTATGTCATTGTTGAAGGAATCTGTAGCAGAAGCAGCTTTTTGGGAAATGATAAACTGGGTAGCAACAGGATTCCTTACAGCTGCAGGATTCGTAGGTATTGCATTTATCTATCTTAGGAAACAAAAAGTCATTAGCTGGTTGCTGCTCGGAATAGCCTTATTTGGATGTTCGATAGCGACTTCCCATGGCATTTATGGGATCTTCTACCGGATCTTTCAAATAACAGGTGTTGTCGAGCTGGAATCTGGATCGTTTAATTTTAATGAGCATTCTTTTGTAGTGTGGGATCTTTTGTTATTCGAACCGTGGTTTATGATTGAGGGAATTTTATTTGTCATCCTTGGTTGGTTTTACATTAACAAGCCCCGAAACAGACGGATCTGGTTAATGCTCTGTACAGTTGGAATCATCTTCGGTTTAGTTTCAGGCCTGTTAGGTGTACGGTTTGCATAAAGGAAATGGAGCAATACCTTTAATACTCTGTAATGATGGAAAAAATGACCCGAAAGGATTTACTCATCCTCCGGGTCATTTTCGTTCTATATTTCTTATTGATTAGCTGCACCTGGAACACGTTCGACAGACGTTGGCTTCCAACCTTCACCGTCTACCCATTCAAGCATGACAACATAAGGATTGTCTTTATTTTCGGCTTTACTAACAATACCCTTAGCTGTCGTTGCAGATCCACCGTTTCCGATCCACCAGTACTCGATTTCATCAGGTGATAGTCCTGTTGCATATTGCAGCGCTTTTTCTTTTTCCTTCCAATCAGTAGTACCTTTTTCGAAGCTTGATTGATGTGAGTCTTTTTGGACAGTACCAACTGGCTCCCATTGACCCTCAGGTCCTGCAGTTTCATCAGAATAGGTCTTATATCCATCACTATCTTCACTGCTACCTTCAGATGCCTCTTCTTCCTCTTTCTTTACAGATGTATCATCTTCTTCCTTAGATTCGCTGTCCGTGTTCGTTTCATTTTCCTTACTTTCTTCATCGGCAGCTTGTTCATTGGAAGAATCATTATTGCTCGATTCATCTGAGTTCTCATCTGTATCAGGTACAGATGCTGTATTATCTTGATTCTGTTGTTTTTCAGTTGCGGATTCATCGTCACCTAAAAGCATACTTGCTCCTACGGCAAGGATCCCAATGAAGACAACACCGATTAATATATTCAATATAAGTGTTTGCTTTTTACTTTTTTGTGTGCGTTCATATCTTGAGTTTGTTGAAAAATTATCTCTCATGGTCTCCCCTCCAATTCTACATATTATTCTACCACTCTACATTGTTTCGATGAAGGATTATTTTTTGTACCGTACAAGAAAATATTGTATAATTAATAGTGTGAATATTTGTAATTTTTAAACTAGTTTTGTCGTTAAAAAGGATTTTCTCTATTACATGGCTAATAGTAATGATAAGGAGGGGTGATGTGTATGCAGTTTACAACTTTTCATTCAGAAGAATGGAATCTAAAAACGTTTCATACCATTGGCTATCAAAAAGACACGCAAACGTTACATGTCTGTTTACATGATGGTTCGACTCTAGAAGTGTTCGATGTTTCTGAACAGAGGCTCTTTGAATTCATCCTGGCGCCTTACAAAGAACAGCATCTTCAGGACCACTTGCTCCCCAACCACGAAGTGAAAGTCGTACAACCAAAAGCCTAATATACACTCTCTCAGTCTGGTTGTTGTTGTTGTGCTTCATACAACTGTTGAACAATCTGCGCAAATGTTTTATTCGTAGCAGTTTCTGTTTCTGCTGCATCCAGGTCAACAACGACCAGCGCATATTTTGGATCGTCAGCAGGAAAGTAACCCGCAAACCACTTATTGTACCCTTTCTGACCCTTTTCTCCTTTTTCAGCAGTACCTGATTTTCCAGCTACAGCCCAAGGCAATTGACTGAAAGTACCATGTCCAGTTCCATTTGGATCAACGACAACTCCTTTCAATAATTTTTGAAGCTCTTTGATCGTATAACGAGATAAACTATCACCAGGTATTTCTTTCTCCTTAAAATCAGCAAGTGTCGTTCCGTTCTTATATAAAACAGAATGGGCTGCGCGCACTTGTTTTTTTGTGCCTCCTCGTGCAATCGTCGTCATCATATTCGCCACCGAAAGTGGAGAAACACGTACATTCAACTGACCGATAGCCGTTTGGGCAATTGCACGGGAAACATGTTTATCCTGTCCATCATTCCATATCATGCTTGATTGTTCACCTGGATAGTGCTTCAAACCTTCAAAATGAAACACATCTCCTGTCCATCCTGAAAATGCAGTGAGTCCTAATTTAGCGGCATATTCATCAGTGATATCTTTGTCATTTTCCATCATTTCGTTAAGTAAGGTCGCAAAGGTATTGTTACAACTCTGATAAAAGCTTTCTTTAAAGGTTAAATTACCTAAATCACGTTGCTCCTGCCCCTCATTATACGTGTTTTTACTGCAATCAAAGACACGATCAGGGTCAGTCGATAGATGATCTTCTTCGATAGCGGCAGCCGCTGTGACAATTTTAAAAACAGAACCGGGGAAATGTGTCTCTAGCATTTTATTTGCTGTGCCTTCAGCTAAAGGATTAGAATGTGGGGGCAATGGACGGCTGGCCATCGCAAGTACATCGCTTGAATCCACATCCAATAGAACGGCACCACCCTTTGTAATCTTGAATTGATCAATTGCGTCTTCTACGATGCGTTGAGCTTTTGGATCCAAAGTCGTCCGTAGAGTTACCGGATAGAACGGGTTAGACGGTGCTGTATATTTGACATCAAAACCGAAAAGCGGCCTTCCGGACTGTTCAACATGATAAATAAGCTTCGATTCTCCTTCTGAAATCAAAAAAGGATCGAAAGCTGCCTGTATACCGTTGACCCCTGTTTTGGTTGATATACTTATCAGACCTTTATCAATACGTTCAGGGTATTTTTCGCGTAACATCCCAGGGTTTTCACGTACAGAACCTATGAAATGACTTGCAAAGGTGTTCTCTTCATTTATTGAGAGCATTTGGCCGAATGCACCCTGAATCATCAGATCGTTTACTTGTTCAACTGTTTCACGTGTGATGTCTTCATTTTTGATTACAAGGGGATCTTTCCTGCCCTCCAACTTATTCTTCAATTCAAACGTCGAACGGCTGACAAGCGGAGATAATTTCTTAAGGGCTTCCTCATCTTCTTTTAAAAACGGAAAAAGGATGACAGAAGGTTCATGCACTTCCGCCAGGAGTTCGCCATAGCGGTCCTGCATCTTCCCTCTCCCATCATCTAAAGCAATTGAGTGTATACGTTGTTTGACACTTTCTTCAATCAAATTTACTTGGTGCTTTGAAAACGATCGTGTATCGACCAATTGGATATGTGCTAGTCTGCCGATAAGCACGGCCAATACGATACTGAATACGATTAATACATAATAAAGCCGTTTCGGATTATTCATGTGATCCCCACCTCATCAACATTCTCGCCCGAAACAGCTTTTTTAAAACAATACTCTGTTATTCTTGGTACAATACTATAGACAAAAGATAGAATGAATTATTTTTCCATTATCATCTCTTTTTGTAATAAATGCTCCTTTACCTTTTCAAAAATAGCAAAAGAATTTACTTTCTCATTGTTCCATAACATGATGACGTTAAGTTTCTCATCTGGATATTGCCAGATTTCTGAACGAAATCCAGGTGTTCCCCCACCGATGAGTCTGAAATTTGGTCCCAGGAACCAACCATATCCATATTTCAAATTTGGATCCCAACTGGTAGTTATATATGAAGTAAACATTTTTTCGTAGGATGACTCAGATAATATCTTTTTTCTGAACAGCGCATCACACCATTTATTCAAATCCCGAACAGTTGAATAAAGCTCACCTGGTGCATCAATTATACTTAATTTGTCATAGTCTGCATTTATCAATTTTCCGTTTTCGATAGAATGACCTAGCGCTCGCTTTGGATTAATCAGTTTAGGGTTGTCTATACCTGAATCGTTCATTTTAAGAGGTGTGAAGAAAAGCTCATTAAGTAAATCTTCAAAAGTCATACCCGATACACTTTCCATGATGTAACCCATCAGGATGAAGCCTGTACTATTGTAACTCCATTTTTTCCCGGGCTCGAATAATTGCTCCTGACCTGCCAAACATGCAAGAAAATCTCCTTCTTCAACCTGGAGTTTATACATTTCATAACGAAGATTTGGAACAGCATAAATATCATGTAATCCTGAAGTATGGTTGAGAAGATGATGGAGAGTAATCTTGGGGTGGAGCTTTTTCAATTCTTTTATGTATGTCTTAGGAGCATCATATAAATTCAGTAATCCTTCTTCCTCCAGCTTTAATGCAGCAGCAGCGATGAACATTTTGGTCTCAGAGGCGATATGGAATTTAGTTTCGAGTGTATTAGGTACATCTAGTTGTATACTGGCTTTACCATAGGCTTTTTCGAAAATCACATTATGATCTTTTGAGACTAAGATTGCCCCACTTAAATAATGCTCTTTCTCATAATTCCTCAGAGTTTCTCCAATTGCTTCCATGATTTCCTCCTTAAACAAATAGCTGAAAATGAAAATGCAAAAAACCCGTTCATCCTTTTCGACAAACGGGTTCATCCATCTATTTAGCCTACTTCTACGATGCGTACGTTCATTTCCCCGCCAGGTGTCTGGACAGCTACTTCATCACCGACAGTACGGCCCATTAGGCTTTTAGCCATAGGGGAGTCATTAGAAATCTTACCTTCGAACGGATCTGCTTCAGCGCTTCCGACGATCGTGTAGGATTCCTCTTCTCCATCTGGTAATTCGATGAATTTCACTGATTTACCGATGGATACAACATGCGGATTCTGATCCTGCTCTTCGATGATTTCGGCATTACGGATCATCTTTTCAAGCTGTTGGATACGAGCTTCTACGAATGCCTGCTCATCTTTCGCAGCATCATACTCAGAGTTCTCAGATAGATCTCCGAAGCTTCTAGCAACCTTGATACGTTCAACGACTTCTTTACGTTTTTCCGTTTTCAAGTGTTCCAGTTCGTTTTCGAGTTTCTGTTTACCCTCTTCAGTCATATAGTGTTTCTTTTCTTCTGCCATTATCCTTCACTCCTCTAAAACCTTCTCGTTACCGACTAGTATATGCATTGGTACTAAAGACGTATTAATAAAAAATGTAAGCGTACACATTGTACACTACTTGAAATATAAGATATTCATCTCATATTGAAAACAGAGGTGATCGTACCCCCTGTTATGATTTCAATATTTCTTTAGTTTCTAAAATCGTATTGATTTTCGTCACCATCAGGTCGATCGCCACTCGGTTTTGGCCGCCCTCAGGAATAATGATATCAGCATATCGTTTCGTCGGTTCAATGAATTGATTATGCATCGGACGAACAACTGTGGTGTATTGATCGATTACGGAGTCGATGGTACGTCCACGTTCATTGATATCACGAAGGAGACGTCTTATGATCCGGACGTCTGCATCAGTATCAACGAATAATTTGATATCCATCAGATCACGCAACCGTTCGTCCTCTAAAATAAGAATACCTTCTAATATGATAACATCTTTTGGTTCAATTGGAATTATTTTATCACTTCTTGTGTGTGCTGTATAGTCATAAACCGGTTTTTCAATGGACTCTTTGTTTCTGAGCTTTTCGATATGTTCAATCAACAAATCATTATCGAATGCGAGAGGATGATCATAATTCGTTTCTAGTCTCTCATCCATCGATTTTTCGGATTGGTCCTTATAGTATGCATCCTGTTCAAGAATTAAAATCGATTGATCGGCAAACTGCCGGAAGATTTCTTTCGCTACTGTCGTTTTTCCGGAACCAGAACCTCCGGCGACACCAATTACAACTGGTTTCTTACCCATGTTTCCTTCCCCTTTATTCCTTTACTTTATCTTTCAAAATACTAATAGCCATTCCGTCACCAACAGGAAGTATCGTTGTATCGAACCTGGTTTGTCCAATCAAAAATTCATTGTAATTCCGAATCTTATCCGTCAGCTTCCGAAATCTTCTTGTCTCGATTTCTTCGTTCCCTTTAGCTACGAATCCTCTGAACAAGACATTATCACTAACAATTACTCCGCCTGGTACGAGCATGTTTTCAAATTCCTGAAAGAAACGCTGGTACTGCCCTTTTGCAGCATCTATGAAAATGAAATCATAAGGTCCTTCTTCTTCAATCTCTGAAATTTTCTCAAGCGCATCTCCTTCAATTACGTGAATTGAATCTTGTAATCCGAGTTTTGAAATATTGGCAATTGCTTGATTAAAACGCTCTGAATCACGTTCGATGGATACAACACGACTCTCTGGAGCGGCCTGTACCATCCGGATTGCGGAATATCCAATTGCAGTTCCGATTTCCAAAATACGCTTCGGTTTGTGGAGACGAATAATTTGTAACAGAGCTTCCATTCCTATCAGATCCATAATCGGGACATTTTCTACCCGTGCATCTTCTTCCATCTGTAAGATTTCTTGCTGTCTATCTGGGATCAAACCTTCAATATAATGTTTCAACTCGTCTGAAATCATGTGGAAGCCTCCTCTTAACCCGGTCTATTTTAACATAAGAAAAGAGGGAATGCGAGTCTATCTCATCCCCTCTGGTTTCCAATATTATTCTTTGTCTTTATTTGCAAGGTCACGCCACTCTTGGATATATTTTTCTTTGATCTGATTATGCTCATCCAAAGTTTTCGCATATAGGACTTCCCCGTTCGGGCGTGCGAAGAAATAATAATTCGCGTTCGGCTCTGGATTCACTGCAGCATCGATGGCTGATTCCCCAGGGGCCGAGATCGGTCCGATCGGTAAACCAGACTCATGATAGGTATTATACGGTGATTCGATTTCTGTGTCCTTATACGTTACTGTAATTTTCGACTGTTGCTGAGCGTAGGTGACCGTCACATCAGATTGGAGAGGCATCCCTTTTTGAAGACGGTTATAAAATACACCCGAAACTTTGAATCGATCTTCCTTTACTTTCGCCTCTTCTTCGATGATGGAAGCTAATGTCAGTATTTCATGAGTCGTATAGCTTGATTCTTGTATTCCTGCGTTATATTTCGTCACCACTGTGCTCATCTTTTTAACCATCGATTCAATAATGGATTCTAAACTTGGATCTTTCACGTAAAATTCATAGGTTGCCGGAAAAAGATAGCCTTCGAGTGGCCAGATCACTTTTTCACCCAAGATTTTTTCATCCAATAGCGGATATTTTGCAATCAATGATTCAATGAATTTCTTATCTTTCATTTTTTCCTGAACTTCTTCTTCTGTGTAATCCGTTTGTTCGGAAATCTTGGATACTACTTCATTGATGCGAAGTCCTTCTGGAATACGGACAGTCATTTCAGCCTCTTTATATACTTTACCGTCTTTCAGAGAATTGATGATGTCTTTCATCTCCATAGATTGGGTAAGCTCATAATTTCCTGCTTGGAAATCATCTTCATTTTTATATTTGACATAGTACTTGAATACGAGTGCGCTTTTGATGACACCGCTCTCTTCTAATTTTTTCGCTATTGTACCGGATGACGTGCCAATTGGTATTTCCACTTCTATCGGTTCTTTATTGGAAGCATCAACTGGCTCAAATGCGCCTTTAATATATACGTAGCCACCAATTCCCAGGCCTACGATCGAAAAAACCAGGAGTGTAAGTACGATAAATACAACTCGTCTTACAATCTTTGCTTCCTGATTACGGCGCATAATCGTTTCATGATCTAGATTTGGTTGAAGCACCGAAATATCCCCCCTCTAATACATCTGTTCCATTATACTATAATTCAGTATTAATTCGGCTTAAATTCGTCAATTTTTTTAGATTTTGTCAAATTCAGGATACGAATTGCTTTTAAGTTCTATTTTTGTAAAAGAAGGGCTATTATTTTGAAATGTTGATTTCGTCAGCTATTCACCTCCAGCCTTAGAGAGCCTCCTCACTCGTTGCTCGCTGTTTTGGCTGGATGGCATTTTCTGTTGGAATGTCGCAAATATCGCTTCAATCAACGTGAGCAAAAATAAAAAACTTGGCAACTAGCCTTAGGTGTAAGCTTAATCTAGTTGAACTTTAGGCTGTGTATTATTATTGCTTATCTTTGAATGAAGGGAAACATGCTGTCCAATAAGTGTCTGAGTCTCTCAGCAATTAACAACATTTTAAGAAAAACGTATTTTGAAACAAAATAATGTGTAGTGAGGTCTGATATTTTCCTTTTTGGCCAGCTTCTTTCATTAAATCTGCTAAGGTCACTACCCTAACGGACACAGGAGACCTTATTCGGAACAAAATAAGGTAATTTCACAATTTAGCGGACAGGAGAGACGCTATTTTGCCAAACGAGTATGTTTTTTCAGCTCATTCAGGTAAATAAGGCTCTGGTGTCCGTTAGATGTTTGTCTCAACTATTATCTCAAATCGCAACCTGATTTTTTGCCATTAAAAAGGACTGACCACACATTTGTGATCAGTCCTTCATCATCTTTGTTTAGAGTTCTTCGGATTCTTGGAAAGTGTTCAACATTTCTTCGACCATATCCCATTCTTGATCTGTTTCAATTGGGAAAAGTTCGATATCGTCGTCTTTTTCGCCTTTATCTTCGTAACGGAAAGCGAAAACTTCAACGTCTTCTTCATCTTCTCCATTTTCAACAGGAACAAGTACCATGTACGAACGTTCAGTTGCATCTACATCGAACGTAAAGAGTACTTCAAATAAATGTTCCTCACCATTTTCATCAGGGATGATGATCCGTTCTTTTTCTTCCTCAGACATTTTAGCACCTCTTTTTTATTTAGCGGCTGGGCTGTCTAAATAGCTCTGTAAGATGAGCACAGCTGCCATTTTGTCAATGACCCCTTTGCGCTTCTTGCGGCTGACATCAGCTTCTATGAGCATGCGTTCTGCCGCGGCCGTGGTCAAGCGTTCATCCCACAGCACAGTGGATATTTTTAATGTGTCCTCAATATGCTTTGCAAATTCTTGACACATTTCTCCACTAGGGCCTATTGTTCCATTCATATTTTTCGGTAGACCGACCACGATTGTGTCGACTTCATGCTTATCAATCAGTTGCTTCAAATACTGCATTTCCTGGTCGATATCTCCCGTACGCCGGTATGTTTCTATCCCCTGTGCCGTCCATCCTAACGCATCGCTAAGTGCAATGCCAATTGTTTTTGTACCGACGTCTAACCCTAATTTTCGCATATGCAGAAATTATCTCTCACTTTCCTGATGCTGTACTAAATACGATTTTACGAGTTCCTCAATCAATTCATCACGTTCAAGCTTGCGCATCTTGCTTCTAGCATCATTATGACGAGGAATATAAGCTGGATCGCCAGACAGGAGGTAACCTACGATCTGGTTGATCGGGTTGTATCCTTTCTCTTGCAATGACTCGTATACTGACAACAATACACTCTTGACGTTGGCATCCATCGAGTCGTCTTGGAAATTGAACTTTACCGTCTTGTCAAATGAGCTCATCTTGACACCTCTCTTTAGCGTTAGATTGGGAAATCCCCGCTTTTTCTACCTTTATTGTACAATACACATACAGGTTTAGGAAATGGATTTGACGAATTCGTAAACATAATTTAATGCGTCATCCAGTTTTTCAGGTTGTTTTCCGCCAGCTTGAGCCATATCGGGGCGTCCACCTCCGCCGCCTCCACATCGGGTTGCGACTTCCTTTACAATTTTACCTGCATGAAAGCCTTCTTTCGTTAAATTATCCGTAACTCCTGCAACAATATTCACTTTTTCATTTTGTGCAGAACCAAGAACGACTACCCCGCTTCCGATCTTGTTCTTCAAATCATCTACGATTGAGCGTAAATTATTCATATCACTAGCAGAAACTTTTCTAGCTAATACTTTTACGCCATTGATTTCTTCAGCATGATCCACCAAGGAACCTGCTTCAATATTCGCAAGCTTACCTTTCAAGGATTCATTTTCACGTTGAAGCTCTTTGATTTGTGATTGCATAGTACCAACCTTTGCAGGTACATCATTCAGGTTAGACTTCAAAGCGTCTGCTGTATCTTTAAGGATTTGGACTTGTCCAGTGAGATGACGATAGGCTCCCTCACTTGTAACTGCTTCAATCCTGCGTGTTCCAGCCCCAATGCCGGATTCTGCTACGATCTTGAACAACCCGATTTCTGCAGTATTAACTACATGACAGCCTCCGCAAAGCTCAAGACTGTAATCTCCGACTTTTACGACACGAACTTCACTTCCGTATTTTTCACCGAATAATGCCATCGCTCCCATCGCTTTTGCTTCTTCAATCGGCTTGATCATCTTTTCAACAGGAATGGTGCTCCAAATCTTTTCGTTTACAATCGATTCAATCTTCTCCAATTCCTCCGGAGTGATCTGATTGAAGTGGGAGAAGTCGAAACGTAAGCGATCAGAAGTTACAAGAGAACCTGCTTGATTGACATGTTTTCCAAGTACATCTTTAAGTGCTTGATGAAGCAAGTGTGTTGCGGTATGGTTCTTGATTATACCAGCACGACTGATCTCGTTGACGGTTGCCGTAATGGGTTCATCGACTTTCAATGTTCCTTTTTCAACATAGACTGTATGGAGATTTTGACCATTCGGCGCTTTTTGGACGTCCTTTACGACAGCAAAAACATTGTCATTCTCAAGTGTCCCTTTGTCAGCAATCTGTCCGCCGCTTTCTGCATAAAAAGGTGTATGATCAAGGATGACAAGGACTTCTTCACCAGCATTTGCTTCATTGACCGTATCAGCACCCTTTACGATCACGCTAACCTTAGAAGACGTACGCAGTTGGTCATAACCGATGAATTCACTTGAGGTTTTGATATCACTCAGGACTCCAGTCTGAACCTGCATAGAACCTGTGTCCTGGCGTGCTGAACGTGCCCGCTCACGCTGTGCTTCCATTTCCACATCGAATTGTTCCCGATTCACCGTCAAGCCTTCTTCTTCGACATACTCTTCAGTCAATTCAAAAGGAAATCCATACGTATCATACAACTTGAAAGCATCCGAGCCAGAAAGTTCATTTATCCCATTTTCTTTCGCTTCCTTCATCATTTCAGATAAAATCGCAAGACCTTCGTTGATGGTTTCGTGGAATCGTTCTTCCTCATTCTTAACGACTTTTTGGATGAAATCGGTGTTTTCAAGAACATTTGGATAGAAGTCTTTCATGACATCTGCAACCACTGGCACAAGGTCAAACATAAAAGGTTTGCTGATGTTCAATTGTTTAGCAAAACGGATTGCTCTGCGGATAAGGCGGCGTAATACATAGCCTCGACCTTCATTGGATGGCAGCGCCCCGTCTGCAACCGCGAAAGTAACTGTCCGGATGTGATCGGCAATCACCTTGAAAGCAGTATCGATTTCCGGATTCTTCCCATATTCAGTACCAGAGATTTTTTCTGTTGCTTCGATCATTGGCATGAACAGGTCGGTTTCATAGTTTGTCGGAGCATCCTGTAACGCACAAACGACACGTTCAAGCCCCATCCCTGTATCAATATTCTTTTTCGGCAACGGAGTATACGAGCCATCAGGGTTATGATTGTATTGAGAAAACACAAGGTTCCAGATTTCAAGGTGACGCTCGTTTTCTCCCCCTGGGAACAACTCTGGATCGTTCGTGTCTTTTCCATACTTCTCCCCGCGATCAAAAAAGATTTCTGTGTTCGGTCCACTCGGGCCTTCTCCGATATCCCAGAAGTTTTCTTCGAGGCGGATGATCTTATCCTTTGGAAGGCCGATTTCATTATGCCAAATGTCATGCGCTTCATCGTCTTCAGGATGAATCGTGACCGCTAGTTTATCAGGGTCAATTCCCAACCATTTTTCATCAGTCAAGAATTCCCAAGCCCAAATAATCGCTTCTTTTTTAAAGTAGTCCCCGATTGAGAAGTTTCCCAGCATCTCGAAGAACGTATGATGGCGAGCAGTTTTACCGACATTTTCAATATCATTCGTACGGATGGATTTTTGAGCGTTTACGATACGAGGATTCTCTGGAACGACACGCCCATCAAAATACTTTTTCAAGGTTGCAACGCCACTATTGATCCACAGCAAGGACGGATCTTCGTGCGGAACAAGAGAGGCACTAGGTTCAACCTTATGTCCTTTTTCTTTGAAAAAATCCAAATACATCTGTCTTACTTCAGCTGAAGTGAGCGTTTTCATCATTAATTCCCTCCTATTTTTATGAGTTTGTTTTTTTTAGACAATAAAAAAACCCACGTCCTAAAACAGGGACGAGAGTTATCACGCGGTACCACCCTGGTTATGAACACATCTTATGTATTCATCACCTCGACACATTAACGGTGTGCGCCGGCAGGATTTGCCTGCATTCCGGATCAGCGTTCAGTCAAACTTCATCCAGAACCTCTTTCAGCCTGGGAGGTTCTTCTCTACAAGGAAGGGCTTTGACCTACTCATTCCATCATCATTTTACATATTCATGTTCTGCTGTCGTTAATTATAGACTTTACTTTTCCGCATTGTCAACATTTCTGAAATGCTCTTTCGCATGATGGAAAATAACTTTTCCAATTGCAAAGAAAGGTACAGCAAGGAGTAAGCCAACAACGCCACCGATTTCTCCGCCAATCAACAATGCTAATATGATTCCTATCGGATGGATATGCAATGTTTTCCCGACAATAAGCGGTCCGAGAATATTCCCCTCGATGAATTGAAGGATGATGACAATTCCAATTACGATCAACAGTTTATTTATCGATATCGTCGCTGCAATCAACGCAACTGGAACTGCCCCGAGGACCGGTCCGAAATAGGGAATGAAATCAGTAACACCAATGAGGATACCTAAAATCACGGGGTAAGGGACACCAGCTATCCAAAACGCGCCAATTGCTAGTACTGCAAGGGCACAAGCTACTGTCAATTGTCCGCGTATGTAATTACCAAGTGAAACATCGATATCATGGATGATTTTCTTTCCAGGCGCTCTCCACTTTTTCGGGGTCATGTTCCAAATCATCCGCGTGATAACCTTAAAGTCTTTCAGCATATAGAAAACGAGAAAAGGAATGACGATCCATGCAAAAAGATTTCGCCAAAATCCTTTGATTGCAGCAAGAACGCCGCTTATTAATATTGTTAAATATTGCTCAACAGCATTCACCGTTTTTTCAAATTCAGTATGGACCGTTTCCGGCAGATTATCAGTATGTTCATAAAATTCCCGAATCCAGGTCCGATAAGTTTCCGATAATACAGGTAATTGTTCACTCAGGTCTTTGAGCTGTGATATCAGATATGGAACACTTTTAAAAATCAAAAATCCTATGCCACCAAAAAAAGCAAGGTAAATCACAAGGATAGCGAGAGATCGTGGGATGCCCCGCCGATGAATCCATTCTACAATAGGATGTAATAGATAGGTGATGAAGATTGCGACGAAAAATGGCATGAAAACGGCCAATACCATATCAAGAATCGGATCCCAAAACGGTTTCAATTTCATGAAGACAAATGCACATAGTAAAGCTAATAAGACCATGCCGAGCCTTACCAGTGCTTCAATTGTAAACAGTTTTTTCATAAGCGCCACCGGATCTTTTCACATTATTCTTGTATCTTTAACGTGCGCTTAAAAAGTTCGGTTATTCATTTCATTTGAATAACGGTATAGGTTTTGCTTTCTGCGAAATTCATGCTTTTCCCGTAGGAGTGTCGTAAATTCGCTTACAGCAATCCTAAACAAAGTCTTGCAGCAAACTGTATAGTTTTTTAATAAGGCTCTTTTCTAAAAGATTGTTGCTTTTGAGTCTTTTTAAAAAAAACACCTTGTGTAAGTTGATTGGAGAGCAAGGTGCGAGACTCCTGCGGGATCAGCGGGACAGGTGAGACCATTCAATGTCGCAAGGCGACGAGTGGGCTCACCGCACGCCCCGCGGAAAGCGAGCATCCTGGAGCGGAAATAACGACTTTCTAGAGCAACAAAGTTTGCTCAAACAGCCTTAATAAAACCTACAAAAAAAACTGACATTCATCTGAACGTCAGCTCTTTTCAATAAATCGCTTTTGCAATCCTTTTACGGATCCGCTTCATTTTCTTCGTTGATAGCATGCGATTCATCTTCATATTTCTTCCATATAACGATTTGATCAGATACGCACCGGCACAGGTCGTTGCTATAGTCATGATTGTACGGTTCACATTAAACACCATCCCAGTATGAAGTTACATCGAAATTCTTAGATCGTCATCATCGAACAAATCATCCAAAGAAGTCAAACTGCCATCTTCCTCTACTTGATTAAGAATCAGTTTGCCATCAACGGCCGTCAGTTCGATGAAACATCCCCAGCAGTAATACTGGTCCACCCCGATTTTGCCAAGGTCCTTGCATTGGCAGTTGGGACATCTCATTGTTCGTTCCTCCTCTTGATAAATCAAAAAAGTGCTACGAATAGGATGTCCCGTATTTTTGGGATTTATACGCTTTCTCTTTTTGTCCTGCTATCGCTAGAGCTTTCGATTCTTTTTTTCAATTTCATACTCAAATGTGAGTTGCGAGTCCCAGAATCGTTTTGTTGTACCGCTCTTTCCAGTGCATCCATTTCACCACATAAGATCAGATATTCTTTACTGCGGGTGACCGCCGTATAAATCAGATTCCGCCGCAGCATCCGATAATAGCCTTTTACAATCGGTAAGACGACGATCGGAAACTCGCTTCCCTGTGATTTATGAATCGAACAACAATAGGCATGCGTAATTTGGTTCAGATCCGTCTTTTTGAACGTCACCTCAATACCATCAAATGATATGACAATCTGATCCTCTTTATCCGTTGTTTCTTTTGCGAAGATGATCGACACGATTTCTCCGATATCTCCATTAAAGATTTGCTCCTCGGGAACATTGACGAGTTGGAGAACCTTATCACCGACACGATAAATCGATTGGAAATAATCGATTTCCCTTTTTTGCTCAGTCGGCGGATTGAACATTTCTTGCAATTCTTTGTTCATCTCATCAATACCAGCTCGACCTCTATATATTGGTGCCAATACTTGTACATCTCGTGCAGTAAACCCTTTTGTCATTGCACTTTTACAAACCTGGAGTACTGCTGTTGTCACTTGTTCATGTGAACACGGGAAGAACCGCCTGTCATGTTGAGGAGAACCCAGGTCCTCTGGCAATCCCCCTTTTTTCATTTCATGAGCCAATTGTACAATAGTCGAACCCTTCGCTTGTCGATAAATCTCATCAAGCTTTACTGTTGGAATCACTTCAGATGAAATGAAATCCTTCAATACTTGTCCAGGACTTACGGATGGAAGCTGATCTTCATCTCCCACCATGATCACCTGTATTTCTTCAGGTAATGCGTCGAACAGCCTGTAGGCAAGACGGACATCAACCATCGACATTTCATCAATGATGAGTAGTCGGCCAGCAATCGGATTTTCACCGTGATGTTCAAATCCGCTGCCGCCCTTCCAACCAAGAAGACGATGAATCGTTACTGCTGGAATGCCTGTGGACTCACTCATGCGTTTAGCGGCACGGCCAGTCGGTGCTACGAGTAAAAATGGAAAATCCTCATCCTTATAATCTTGGAGATCGAGCGAAAGTCCATGGATTTCAGAGTATGTTTCAATGATTCCTTTAATGACGGTCGTCTTCCCGGTTCCAGGACCACCAGTCAAAATCATCATCGGGGAAGTCAGTGCTTTATAAATGGCTTCTTTCTGAGCTTCCGCATATTCGATTCCTTGTGATTCTTCCAGAGTACCTAGTGCATTGTAAAAGTCTGAAAGCTCGATACGATCATATTCTTCCTGTTTCAATAAGCGTTCAATTTTTTGAAGTAAACCATATTCAGCAAAATAGAGCGATGGAAGATACGCATTTTCATCCTCAATGAACACTTGCCCTTCACCATGTAAAGCAACAATGTCGCTGTAAAAATCCACATCAGAATCAACAGGCTTTGTAAAAAGCAGTTTTTTCGTTTCCTCTATCAATTCATCTACTGCAATGTATGTATGTCCTTGCTGATTGCAAAGCTCTTTCAAATTATAAAGAAGGCCGGCTTGCACACGTTCCGATGACGTTTCTTCGATTCCCAAAGCATTTCCGATTTCATCTGCTCTACGAAAACCGATTCCATCAATGTCATAAATCAACTGATAAGGATTACTCTGAATGACGGAAATCGCCTCATCTTTGTAAGATTGATAGATTTTCATCGCAATAGAGGGACCGATTCCGTAGCGGTGCAATGTACTAAGAAGCTGTTCTAAACCCTGGTGTTCCATTAAGGTTGCATATATGGTCTTTGCCCGTTCTTCGGATAAATCCTTAACCTCATTCAATACTTCCGGATCCTCGATGATTTTGGAAAATGCGGTATCCCCAAGTGTATGGATGACTTTTTCTGCGGTCTTCTTCCCGATTCCACTGAACAAATCACTTGAAAGATACTGGACCATCCCGTCTTCTGTTCTAGGAAGATCTTTTCTGTAAAATTCAACCACAAATTGTTTCCCGTACTTTGGATGGTCTTTCACATCCCCCCAGAAGATGTACGTCTCTTCTTCCAGCAACACAGGGAAAGTACCCACCACGATCATTTCTTTATCCATGTCGGCTAAATTGGATGCTTTCGCAGACACCTTCAGAACGGAATAAAAAGTCTCTTTATTTTGATAGATCACATGAAGGATCGAACCTTTCACATACCGTTTTTCGTCTGATCCTAAATCGAATTGGCTTTGTAACTCCATCGTTTATCCCCACTAATCATTGGTTTCAGTAGACTCTTGAATCTCATTGATTTTCTTGATACCGTTATGTGCCAACAGATGATCGTTCTGATTTTCGATTGCTTTTGTAAACATCTCTTTCGCTTTCTGGATGTTTTCTTTGTACAAATACGCTACGCCAAGGTTATAGTAAGCGTCTGCATGGTCTGGCGCGAGTTCGATCACGTTCTCTAAAGCGGTGATTGCTTGTTCAAACAAATTCAGCTTTCCGAGTGTCATTCCGTATTGGAACCATGCCTCGCCATCCTCGGAATTCTTTTCAGCAGCAGATTGGAAATGCGGAAGAGCCCGTGTGATATCGCCCAATTGTGAAAAACTCATCCCGAGCATGAAGTGTGAATCACCATCTGAGAGGCCGCGTTTGATCGCCTCTTGAAAAAGGTCAAGCGCATCATCATACTGCTCGAGTTTATAAAAGACAACGCCAGCACCATAATAGGCCGGCGCCATTGTTTCATCCATGGAAATGGCTTTATCGAAAAAGCCCATCGCTTTCTCATATTCGCCTACCAGTTCTAACAGGTTTCCAAAGTTCACATAAATGACTGGGTCGTCAGGATTTTCTTCAAGAGCACTATGAAATGCCTTCGCTGCTTCTTCGTATTTTCCTTCTTTCATCAATTCAATCCCACGTTTATTCTTATCAGACATCGTCGGCCTCCTTTTTGATAAAATAGGCTGTTTTTGTTTCTCTCCTCACCCGTACCTCACAACGAACTGTCAAGTTCGTGAGGAAGCTCACGGTTCGCCCGCGGAAAGGGAGTGAATTTCGAAGAAATCAACATCATTCTTTAACAAAGCCGATTTATAAAAAGAAATGGAAGTGGGGACTGTCCTAAAAGAAAAGTGTCAGACACCTCCAACACAACATTTTGAATCAAAACCATGATTTTTCTCAAAATGTTGATAAATTCGGAGAGACTCAGACACTTTTGGGACAGCCCCCACTCTGTTCCATGATCAATTTACAAATAAGATATTGCTTCCTCTTTTTTATAGACTTTATCTATCGTACCCCCGCCAAGACATACATCTCCATCATAAAAGACGACCGCTTGTCCTGGGGTGATCGCACGCTGCGGTTCATCAAAGATAACATCATATGTGCCATCTTCCGTTTTCCGGACCGTCACAGAGCGGTCTGGCTGGCGGTAACGGAACTTCGCCGTGCACTTGAATTCATCCGGCATTCCTTTCCCAGTCATCCAGCTGACTTTCGTGGCGTTAAGCTTATCTGAATAGAGCAGCTCATTATGAAATCCTTGTTCGACAAACAGGACATTCTTTTCTAAATCTTTTCCAACAACGAACCATGGATCCCCGTCGCCACCGATTCCTAGTCCATGACGTTGACCGATTGTATAATACATGAGTCCATCGTGGTGCCCTTTCACCTCACCGGACAAGCTCTGCATTTCACCAGGCTGTGCAGGAAGGTATTGGCTAAGGAATTCTTTGAAGTTCCGCTCCCCGATAAAACAAATACCTGTACTGTCTTTTTTCTTCGCAGTAGCCAGGTTCGCTTTTTCTGCCATTTCTCTGATTTCAGGCTTCTTATATTCCCCGATCGGGAACAACACTTTCGAAATTTGTTCTTGACTTAACTGGTTCAAGAAATAGGTCTGATCCTTGTTTTCATCGACACCGCGGAGCATGACCTTCTCGCCGTTCCGTTCACCGATTCGCGCATAGTGTCCAGTTGCTACATAATCTGCTCCAAGACTCATCGCATGATCAAGGAAAGCCTTGAATTTGATCTCTTTGTTACACATTACATCAGGGTTTGGCGTTCTTCCCGCTTTATATTCCTCTAGGAAATAGGAAAACACTTTGTCCCAGTATTGTTTTTCGAAATTCACTGCATAGTAGGGAATACCAAGTTGGTTGCAAACACGAATGACGTCTTCGTAGTCTTCTGTTGCTGTACAAACGCCGTTTTCGTCCGTGTCATCCCAGTTTTTCATAAAAATCCCGATCACATCATACCCTTGTTCTTTTAAAAGCAATGCAGCTACTGAAGAGTCGACCCCTCCAGACATTCCAACGACGACTCTTGTATCTTCAGGTCGTTTTTCCATATTCCTCACCTCCATTCACATTGATGTTAATCTATTGACGATACGGACGGTTTCGTTCGCTGCCCGTTCAATCTCCTCAACGGTGTTTCCAAAACCAAAGCTGAAACGGATTGCAGAAGTCATCCGTTCATGATCATCGAACATAGCAGCAAGCACATGGGACGGCTCAATCGATCCAGCCGTACAAGCTGATCCGCTGGATGCCGCGATGCCAGACAAATCTAGATTGACAAGCATTGATTCTACATTTGTTCCAGGAAAGCTGACATTCAAAACATGTGGCAGCGAATTGGTGATTGATCCATTCAACACATACTCAATACCGGCACCATCAAAAATTTCAAGCATTCTTTTTTTCATTTGAAGAAGCTCGCCATAGCGATTGATCTTTTCATCTTGAATCAATTCCACCGCTTTTTTCATGCCCATGATTCCAGGAACGTTCTCTGTCCCGGCTCTTCTTTTACGCTCTTGTTCACCGCCGAAGGCACGTGGTTCCAGCCAAATTCCTTCACGGACATACAAGAACCCATTCCCTTTCGGACCATTGATCTTATGTGCAGAGACAGACAATAAGTCGATACCCATATGCTTCACATCAATGATCACACTCCCGTATGCTTGAACCGCATCGGTATGGAAAAGGACTTCCTTTTCACTCGTAATTCTACCGATCTCTTGAATCGGTTGAAGCGTACCGACCTCATTATTCCCGTACATGATTGTCACAAGGATCGTATCTTCACGAATCGCATCTTCTACTTGCTGTGAATCGATGAGCCCTTCTTCATCAACAGGAAGGTATGTCACTTCAAATCCATTCTCTTCTAGATATTCAACAGCATGTAATACTGCATGATGCTCAACCTTCGTCGTGATGATATGCTTTCCTTTCTCCTGAAGCGCGAAAACAGTTCCGATAATTGCCATGTTATCCGATTCGGTACCGCCGCTAGTAAAAATGATCTCGTTGAAATTTGCATTGATGCTACCGGCGATCACTCTTCTGGCTTCATCGAGGGCTTGCCTCGTATTCCTTCCGAACTGATGGATGCTCGAAGGATTCCCGTATAGAGATGTAAAATAAGGAACCATCACCTCGACCACTTCCTCACGGGTAGGAGAAGTCGCAGCATGGTCCAAGTAAATCGCATTCATAAAATATCACCTATATTGAATTGTTCAACCCGAGTTGAACAAACTTTTATTTTGTTGGTTTTACGAAACATCACTTTAATTTAGGCTCATTTAGTTTTTGAAGAGCGTGGAAATACTCGCTTTCCGCGGGCCAACCCCGTCACTTCCTGTGCGTCGGAAATTTGCAGTTTATCATTTGGACTTATTAAATCTATCCTTAAATGTAGAACATGTAAGACTCTTGATCCTCATCCCCACCAGTATAAGAAGCCAACTCCTCGAGAGTGGTGCTGTCGAGCACTTCCTTTACCGCATCGCGGATTTTGATCCAAAGGTCTCTTTTTGCAGGTTCTTCGTCATCCATGATTTCAACTGGGGTTATCGGTCCTTCAAGTACGCGGATGATATCTCCTGCTGTTATGGTTTCCGGATCACGGGTCAAAGTATACCCGCCATATGCCCCCCGTACACTTTTGACTAATCCTGCATTACGGAGCGGACCTACTAATTGTTCAAGATAATGTTCTGATAGTTCGTGTTCTTTTGCGATTGATTTTAGTGAGATTGGTCCTTCACCATGTTTCTTCGCCAGTGCCATCATGATGGTCAATCCGTAACGTCCCTTTGTCGAGATTTTCATAGTATCCTCCTCAATTAACAACTCAAATACACCTGTAAAACTAGTTATTTCCCAAATCGTTATTCTTTAGGCTGCTTGTCTATAATTCAAGTTGTGGTGTGATTCTTCATATAGATTGTATCTGAATTTTTTTCCTATGACATTATAGCACGAAAAGGGTTCTTCTTGCATTGAATCGAGCCGTATAGTATCGTTCAGTTGAATTGATTCAAACCTAGTTATAATTGAAGGTTGTCCATGAAAGGACGTGAACATATGGATTTATTCGATATGCAGATGGAAGAGGGTCCGAAGGGTAAACCGCTGGCGGACCGGATGCGGCCTAGGAATTTGGATGAGTTCATCGGTCAGGAACATATTGTAGGTAAAGGAAAGCTTCTCCGTCGCGCGATTGAAGCAGATCAGCTCTCAGCCATGATATTCTTCGGACCTCCAGGAACGGGTAAAACGACTCTTTCAAAAATCATCGCGAATACGACAGCTGCGCATTTTGAACAAATCAACGCAGTCACTTCAGGTGTGGCAGATATTCGTACGATTACGACTCAGGCACGGGAACGTTTGAAGATGGATAATCAGAAGACACTTTTGTTTATTGATGAAATACATCGTTTTAACAAAAGTCAACAGGATGCCCTTTTACCGTATGTAGAAGATGGAACGATCATTTTGATTGGAGCGACTACAGAAAGTCCGATGTTCGAAATCAACAGAGCTCTTTTATCTAGATCAAGGCTGTTCCGATTCGAACCACTGACTGATCAACATACGAAAGAAGTGTTGCAATCAGCCATCAAGGATCCTGAAAGAGGGTTTGGAAATCATAACATCCATGCTGAGGAAAAAGCGCTTGAACATTTGGTGGATGTAGCCGGTGGAGATGCACGTACAGCCTTGAATGCACTCGAACTAGCTGTGCTCACCACTCCGCCTGACTCAGATGGTGTCATCCATATAACTATAGAAATCGCTGAAGAATCGATTCAACAGCGTGTACTGCAATACGATAAGCAAGGTGACAACCATTATGACACGATTTCCGCTTTCATCAAAAGCATCCGTGGTTCTGATCCTGATGCGACCCTTTATTGGCTTGCAAAAATGATCTATGCAGGAGAAGATCCGAAGTTCATCGCACGGAGGCTTTATGTCCATGCTGCTGAAGATGTGGGACTTGCTGATCCGAATGCATTGTTGATCGCTCAAGCTGCAGCTCAGGCTGTCGATTTCATTGGAATGCCAGAAGCACGTATTCCGCTTGCAGAAGCAGCTTTATATATTGCAACAGCCCCAAAGAGCAATGGAGTAATCACTGGTATCGATCGAGCTTTGAACACCGTCAAAAATGAAAAAACCGGTCAAGTTCCGACCCACTTAAGAGATGCCCACTACAGCGGCGCAAAGGAATTAGGTTCTGGAATCGGTTATAAATACCCACACGATTATAAGGATGGATATGTTCCACAACAATATCTTCCTGATCATCTGAAGCATAAATCCTTCTATCAGCCGAGTGAACGAGGTTATGAAAAAACGGTCACACGAAGGCTTGATTATTTTAAAGAGCGTAACGAAAAAGGAGAATAACCTATCAATCAATCTTTTAGTCGAAAAATAATATAGTAATCTTGTATAGTTTCTCTCATTTTTGTCCAAGATAAGGCTAAAAACCTTCTGGGATAAAAAGGAGAGAATTTTTCATGTCAAATCAGAGACAAGATGCATGGTCAGAAGAAGATGATCTATTATTAGCCGAAACAGTGCTAAGACACGTTCGTGAAGGGAGTACACAGCTTCAAGCTTTTGAAGAGGTTGGTGACAAATTGGATCGAACATCTGCAGCCGTCGGATTCAGATGGAATGCCATCGTACGCAAAAAATACGAGCAAGCCTTGAAGATTGCACGCCGACAACGAAAAGAACGCAAACGAGCTGTTGCATCAAACAAACCGAAGCAACCAGAGAAATCCAATGCTTATCAAACTCGCTTTGATGACACTATGGATTTTGAAAACTATCATCCTCTTTCTGAACCGAAGCACAGAACTTATACAGCCGAAGAAAAATCAGAAACAAATCAGGTACAAGTAGAAGAAAAACCTGTTCAAAGACAAGAGGTTGCAACGCAATCAATGGACTTGGATACAGTCATCCATTTTTTAAGTCAGTTAAAAAACGACAACACAGGTTCTCAATCTGTAAAAGAAAGAAACGAACGTCTTGAACAAGAATGCGATATGCTCAAAAAGCAAAATAAAGAGTATGAAGCAGAATTGAAAGAGCTGAAAGATAATTTCGCATCTTTAAAGGATGATTATCAAGCGTTACTTCAAATCATGGATCGGGCAAGACGTATGGTCCTGCTCCAAGACCAAGAAGAGCTTTCAGCTTCAAAGTTCAAAATGGACAAAAACGGTAATTTAGAAAAAGTAGCGAAATAAAGAAAACTTGGCAAAGCCAAGCCTTAGCGAAGGCTGAGCCTTAGTTGCACTTATATTGAAGAAAGTATTTATACTTTCTTTAAATGTAAAGAAAACTTGGGCTTTGTCAAGCCTTGGCGCAGGTTGAACTTTAGTTGCGCTTATATTGAAGAAGTATTTTATACTTTCTTTAAATGTAAATATCTGAACGGGCTGTCCCAAAAGTGTCTGACACTTTTGGGACAGCCCGTTTTTGTATGTGTGATTTTTCTCACAGCTTAAATCTTTCAAAGTCGTTATGATTTAAGTGAATAGAATCATATATATGAATATAAACCATCTATCCTGCGACATTCACTCCGTTTACAGCAAAGGTATCGTAAAATTTATAATGTTCAGTACAAGACCACGGATTTTTATTCCAGCCTTGCAGTTTTGCGCCGAGTAACCGCAGGCGCAGGACGTGGTGGCTTTTAGTCAGATCATTTAAAAGCTTGCGGGTTCTTGCTTAGCTTGCTTTTCCCGCTGGAGTCTCGCATATTTCCACTGTCAAAAGGTTTCAGCACCTTTCTTTAGAACATTCCATAAGCAACAAACTTTTAGGAAACAGCTTTTCTGTATGAATCAACATTAAACTTTAACAGGGTCAAAAAATATTTACGGGATGGGAGGAGAACAACTTGCAATTAGGCGATACAATTAGACGTCACCGTGAGGAAATGAACATATCCATTGAGCAGCTTGCTTTGAATTCCAGATTGTCGATCCATACTTTAAAGAGGATCGAAAACAATGAACTTATTCCTGATCGTGATATGTTGTTCAAACTATCTACTGCTCTCGACATTCCTATTTCTGAATATCGAGCCAATCCGGGAATGAAATAAAGGAAACTTGGCAAAGCCATGCCTTTGAAAAATAGGCTAACTCCTACATCCCGTTATGATAAGATGGAGAGTTAGCCTTTTCTTTTTAGGAGTATTAGTTTTAGTTGATTTAACGAAAATTTACTCCCTTTCCGCGGGCAATCTTTTAACAAAGCTTTTTTAAATAGGTTTATCTGATTCGGTCCACTTTTATGTTGTTGCTTTCCAACAGCTTGTTGATGACATGTCCTGCCATCATAAGCCCGGAAATCGATGGGACGAAGGCGTTTGATGAGGGTGGCATTTTCGCTTTACGAATCTTCGCATTGTCATCCGGTACGATGCTCTTACGAATCTCTTCTCGTATTTGGACAGGTTTTTCATCAGAAAATACGACGTTGACCCCTTTATGGACACCTTCTTTACGCAACCGCGTACGGATGACTTTTGCTATCGGGTCATAGCTAGTTTTCGAGATATCTTCAATACGGAGTCTTGTCGGATCCATTTTGTTGGCCACACCCATGCTTGAGATGATCGGAACATTCCTTCGCAAGCATTCCTTCATCAAATGGATTTTATAAGAAATCGTATCGGACGCATCCACAACAAAATCAAGTGGATAACTGAAGAACTCTTCATATGTTTCTTCTGTATAGAACATCTTCAACGCTTCGACTTTACATTCAGGATTAATGTCAGCGATCCGCTCTTTCATCAAATCCACCTTAGGCTGTCCGACCGTGGACAATAATGCATGCAGCTGTCGATTGACGTTTGTGATATCGACATCGTCTTTATCAACAAGGATAAGCCTGCCGACCCCAGAACGGGCAAGCGCTTCAGCAGAAAACGAACCTACACCTCCGATTCCCAACACTGCTACTGTTGAACCTTCGAGTGCTTCCAATCCTTCTTTTCCTATTGCTAATTCATTTCGTGAAAACTGATGTAACATCTTGTGAATTCCTCCCGTGCTCCAATCAAATGTCCATAATAGCATATATGAAGGAACGCCTTGAATGCAACAACTAACCAGAAGAACAACTAAACTAGAAATACGATAGGAAATAAATTGAAACGATCTCTTAACTTAAACAATCAAACCAAATTTAAAAGCAACCAGGTTAACCTGATTGCTTCGTGGTTGAACATGTAAGAGTCCCATATGTGCCGTCGAAATCCTTCTGTGTTGAACCTGCCTGAAAAGGTGGGTGTCCTGTTACAATTCTTATGCGTCCTTTCACTGAAGGCTTGCACGCAAATCATAAACTTAGACTCCCATTTGTAAAGTGTTGGCTCAAACGTTCGGCAGAAACGTACACCTCAGGACTCTTTGATATTGTATTTAAAGAATAGCATAAACTTTAACCGCTTTCAATGATTTGTCAGTGTTTTCATAAAAATCAGACTTCTTTACTAATCAGTTCTCTAATGTGTTAAAGTACTCTGTTATTCTAGAACGTCGAAACGCAAAACAGGAAGCCTTTTTAATGAGAACTAATGAATTTCTTCATCAAAAATGGCCACCCTCCAAATGGAAGGTGACCAATGGCTCATGATTTGTTATTTGCTGTCTTTTCTTGTACTTTAAGATGAAGTTCATCAAGTTGAGATCCACTAACTTCACTTGGTGCATTCGTCAATAAACAACTTGCACTAGCTGTTTTCGGGAACGCGATTGTATCTCTCAGATTACTGCGACCCGCAATCAACATGACGAGACGATCAAGTCCAAGCGCGATTCCACCATGTGGAGGGGTTCCGTATTCGAAGGCTTCTAACAAAAATCCGAACTCATCATAGGCTTGTTCTAATGAGAAGCCAAGCGCTTTGAACATCCGTTCTTGAACATCTTTTTGATAAATACGCTGTGATCCCCCGCCGATTTCGTAGCCGTTTAATACGAGGTCATACGCCTGGGCACGGACATTCACCGGATCCGTTTCAAGCTTGTCAAGGTCTTCCACTTTCGGCATTGTGAATGGATGATGTGCCGCCACATATCGGTTTGCATCTTCATCAAATTCCAACAGCGGGAAATCTACGACCCATAGGAAGTTGAACTTTTCTTTGTCGATCAAGTCCAATTCTTTCCCGAGCTTCAAACGTAATGCACCTAAGCTTTCTGCCACTACCTTTGGCTTGTCTGCCACAAACAATAGCAAGTCTCCGGCTTTAGCATCGAACGCGTCCGTCAATCCTCTTTGGATTGCTTCATCAAAGAATTTTGCGATCGGCCCATTGAGACCACCTTCTTCAACTTTCAACCATGCAAGTCCTTTTGCGCCATAAACTTTTACAAATTCAGTCAGTTGATCGATATCTTTTCTCGAAAATTGATCTGCTTGACCGCTAACGTTGATCCCTTTTACAGATCCGCCGCTCTGGACAGTTGATGCAAATACCTTGAAATCGGATCCTTCCACAAGAGATGAAACATTCACAAGCTCCATGCCGAAACGAGTATCAGGTTTATCAGAACCGTAACGATCCATCGCTTCCGCATATGTCATTCTTGGAATCGGCGTTTCTAAAGAAATAACCTTTGTTTCTTTCATGACCCTACTCATCATTTCCTCTGTCATCTTGAAGAGGTCTTCTTGATCCATGAACGAAGTCTCGATATCGATCTGTGTAAATTCTGGCTGACGATCTGACCGAAGGTCTTCGTCCCGGAAGCAGCGGACAATTTGATAGTACCGCTCGAAACCAGACACCATCAATAACTGCTTGAAGATCTGTGGCGATTGGGGCAATGCATAAAAGTGACCTGGATGAACACGGCTCGGCACTAGATAGTCACGTGCTCCCTCTGGTGTACTCTTTGTAAGCATCGGCGTTTCCATTTCAAGGAACTCATAACTATCAAGGAAGTTACGGATTTCTTTCGTCACTTTACTTCTCGTCTTGAAAGTCTCTTGCATGATCGGACGCCGGAGATCCAAGTAACGATACTTTAATCGAACGTCTTCTGTAATTTCCTCTTTATCTGAAATAACGAAAGGCGGTGTTTTCGCAGCATTCAAAATTTCAACTTGCTCTGCACGAACTTCGATCTTACCAGTTGCGATATTCTCATTGATTGTCGCTTCATCACGTGCAACCACCGTCCCTTTTACGTCAAGGACGTACTCGTTACGAACACGTTCTGCCAGCTCCGTTGCTTCCCTGGATGTTTCAGGATTGAATACAACCTGCACGATACCAGAACGATCACGTAAATCAATGAATATAAGACCTCCTAAGTCTCTACGTTTCTGGACCCATCCTTTCAATTGAACTGCTGAACCAATTTCTTTTTCTGTTAGTTTTCCGCAATGATGTGTTCTTCCGATCATGACAGTGATCCTCCCTCAAGTTGTTCAACTATATATTTTGTTGCTTCTCCAATCTGTACCTCTACCTGTTCACCTGTACCCATGTCCTTGACATTGATGATTCCTTTCTCTAACTCATCTTCCCCCAGGACAAGAACATATTTGGCATTCAAACGATCAGCTGCTTTAAATTGCGCCTTCATTTTCTTATCTAAGAAATCCCTGTCGGCCGTCAATCCAGCGCTGCGGAGATCGTGTAAAATGGACATACTACGTTTTTTTGGTTCTTCCCCTAACGAGACAAGGTAGCAATCAATTCCCTTTTGCACAGGCAATTCGATTTTTTCTGCCTCTAATGCGACGAGAAAACGTTCCAGGCTCATTGCAAAACCGATTCCAGGTGTTTCCGGACCACCAATTTCTTCGACCAGACCATTGTACCGGCCTCCACCGCTTAACGTGGTGATAGCGCCGAATCCAGGTGCTTCGCTCATGATTTCAAATGCCGTGTGGTTATAATAATCCAATCCTCTAACTAATGTCGGATCCACTTCATAAGAGACACCGAGTTCGTCTAGAAAAGCTTTCACATTTTCAAAATACGTCTTAGAGGAATCATTCAAATAATCAAGAATCGAAGGCGCAGACTGCATTTTCGGATGATTACGATCCTTCTTGCAATCAAGGATCCTTAACGGGTTTGTATTGATCCGGTTTTGGCAATCTTCGCAAAGCTCATTGACAACAGGTTTGAAGTGATCGACTAACGCTTCACGGTGAGCTGTTCGACTGTCGCTATCACCGAGTGAGTTGATGATCAGCTTCAAATGCTTCAGACCAAGTTCTTGATAGAGTTCCATCGATAGAGCCATCACCTCTGCGTCAATCGCTGGATCATTGCTTCCCAACGCCTCGATACCAAACTGAACGAATTGTCTCGTACGTCCCTTTTGCGGACGCTCATAACGGAACATCGGTCCAATGTAATAAAGCTTGGTTGGCTGTTGTGCTTCACCGAACAGTTTATGTTGTACAAATGAACGTACAACCGAAGCGGTGCCTTCTGGGCGAAGCGTCAAACTGCGATCGCCGCGGTCCTTGAACGTGTACATTTCCTTTTGTACAATATCTGTCGTATCACCCACACCACGTTGGAACAACTCGGTGTATTCAAAAATCGGCGTGCGAATTTCGTGATAATTGTATTTGCGGCAAAGTTCTTTCGCTTTTTCTTCTATCAACTGCCATTTCTCAACTTCCCCTGGTAAAATATCCTGGGTTCCTCTAGGAATTTGAAAACTCATCGTGCTTCACTCCTCACCTTTTTTCAAACGACCTTTAATTTTGGCTGTTTTCGCATGGATTGTTGTTTAAGTTAGTTTTTTCCCTATGCAAACAAACCTTCGTGTCGTGAATTTCGCTTAAAAAGAAAAAAATCACCAATGATGGTTAACCAAATAAAAAACTCCCGCCCCTATCAAAAGAAGGGACGAGAGTATTTACCCGTGGTACCACCCTAGTTGAAGCAATAAATGCTTCCACTCAAGCTGCAGTTAACGCCTGCCTACGTTTAATCCCTACTGCAAATAGGTATGGTTCGGGACAAAACCTTCGGAGTGTCTTTCTTCCAGGCTCTCTGTAGGAATGCTTCCAGCCATTGGCATCCCATCTCTGAACATGAGTTTCTGAAGTACTTTTCTCCATCACTGGTTGTTTACGTATCATTTGAATTGATTACTATCATACGGACCTTTACCCCTGATGTCAAGCCTATTTTTCATTCAAAATAATTACAAGACTGTTTTCACACGGATTGTTGTTTTTGGAAATATACTCGCTTTCCGTGGGCAATCTGCAAGCGATTTTATCGCATCAATCGTTGTTTTAATTTCTTCACCGCTTCAAGACTGACACCGAATTCTTCTGCTAATTCATAATTGCTCATCATATGTTCCTTTTCGATGAATTTATGGAAATCCATCCCGAACAAAGCATTGGATCGATGATTCATCGCATCGTGTTTTAGGCTTCTTCTCATTTTCACAACCACCTGGACTTTTCATATTACTACCTATCATTACCTTTTAATCGTATTTTTTTACATCTTTGAAAGGTTTTTTTATTAAATTGCAGAACCACATAAATAGAAAACTTGGCAAAGACAAGCCTTTGGTGCAGGCTGACCTCTAGTTGCGCTTATATTGAAGAAAGTATTTTATCCTTTCTTTAAATGTATAAATAAAACTTCGGGCTTTTCGCACCGATATAAGAGATACAAACAAGTTTTGGAGGTGTATAGGTGAGAAGGTTTTGGTATATCTTTTTCGTCAGCATGTTGGTTTTTGGTGCTATAGTACCCTTCTTAGGAAATACCGTGTCTGCAGCAAATCACGGAAAAGCGAGGATCACAGTGGATACATTGAATGTCCGGTCTGGCCCAGGACTCGGCAACTCGATTGTGACACAAGTACATAAGAATAAAGAATATGCAATCCTATCTGAAAGCGGAGAGTGGCTGCAAATCCAGATAGGAAGTAAAAAAGGCTGGATTGCCGGTTGGTTTGCGAAAAAAACCAACAAATCATCTTCTAGTCAAAGTGATGACGCCAATACACCATCAGGAAAATGGGTTTCTTCAAAAGTTGATGGGTTGAATGTACGCTCTGGTCCTGATACTTCGTTTACTGTACTAGGTCAAATCTATCCCCATGAAAAATTCCAAACCATTGAAACCAGGGGCTCATGGACAAAAATCAATTACAAGAATTCTATCGGTTGGTTGGCCTCTTGGCTGATCGAATCAAGCAGTCACCCAACTCGTACAGAAACCCCGACCACTACCGACCAATCGGTGGTTAATGTAGCAACTCTTAACGTACGTAATGGGCCTGGAACGACATCCAACGTGATTGGTTCAGTCCGCAAAGGCGAAGTTGTTGAAATATTGGATATTCAAAATGGCTGGTATAAGATCAAATTCAATAACAGCAATGGGTGGGTTGCAGGCAAATATGTAACCAAGTCGAAAGACACGGATACTTCTTCCGGTACGCCATCTACCCCAACTCCTTCAACTTCTTCTGCTAAGGCAAAAGTTACTGCTTCGATATTGAACGTAAGAGACAAAGGCTCTTTAAACGGAAAAATCATCGGTCAATTGAAGAAGAATTCAGAAGTTGAAATTTTGAAGGAAATGAACGACTGGGCATACATCGAGCATGGAAATATGAAGGGCTGGGCGGCCTCCTGGTATTTAGAAAAGATTAAAAGGTCGACTACTCCAAAAAAGGATGAAGATTTATCAAATGAACCTTCGATTTCATTGCTTTATAATGGAACAAATCTTAGAAACGGTCCTTCAACAAACCATACAGTCGTTGCAAGAGGAAACAAAGGTGATCAATTTCCGGTTCTATCCAAACAAGGTGACTGGTATAAAATAAAGCTTTCCAATCAACAAGAGGCTTATGTCGCTGGATGGATCGTATCTATAAGTGGGGCTTCACTTCCGGAAATTGCACATCCGACTGTGGGAGACCATTTGAAAGGAAAAACCATCGTTGTAGATTCGGGACATGGGGGGCATGACACCGGCGCGATAGGAACGACATATGGAACACTTGAAAAAGACTTGAATTTAAGTGTCGCCAAAACGGTATCGTCAAAATTAAAGGCTGCAGGGGCAAAAGTAGTCATGACAAGAGATGATAATCAATATATCAGTCTACCCTACAGGGTTTACTTAGCTCATTCGAATCAAGCAGATGCCTTTATCAGTCTGCATTTCAATTCATCAATTTTTCCAAGTGCAAAAGGAATTAATTCTTTTTACTATTCTAAATTGAAAGATGCTGCGCTTGCCAGCTCCTTACAGGATGAACTCGTAAGACAAACTGGATTATCAAATCGCGGCGTCGCATTTGGTAATTTCCAAGTATTACGGACCAACCATCAGCCTGCAGCATTGTTGGAACTAGGCTTTCTCTCAAACTCCCAGGAGGAACATTATATCCGATCAGCATCGTATAAAGATAAAGCCGGGCATGCCATCTACCGCGGGCTTGCAAAGTACTTTTCTACAAACTAAAAAATTTCGCTAAAATCAACAGCCGATCACACATTTTTCACAGACTATTCCACATACGAATCCATAAAGAAAACTTGGCACAGCCAAGCCTTAGCGTAGGACGAGCCTTAGTTGCCTTATATTGAAGAAGTATTTATACTTTCTTTAAATGCAAGAAAAAGAGCTCTGATTCTGAGCTCTTTTTTTACATTTACGGGTAAAGGCCATATTCCATGTTTGCGCCTTTTCTCGTAAGAAGATAGTTTTACTGAACTTCTATACTATTGCCTTTGCTTTAGTCTCTCTGGTGAAACGTTAAGTAATAAGGGGCTTGGTTCGCCTACTGTGTAAATCTGCAGTTCATGCATAGCCCGCGTGCAAGCCGTGTAAAACAATCTGAGTAGACTTACATCTCCGTACACATGTTTTGAGGCGTCATAAATGATGACAGCATCGAATTCGATGCCTTTAGCTAAATAAGCCGGTATGACAACGACACCTTGTTCATATTCAATCGACCCGCTTTTCACCAGTTTGAGACCTTTTATACCGCTTAGAGAATCAAAGGCTGTATTGCATTCTGAAGCTGACTTGCCTATAATCGCAATCGTATTGTAATGTCGCTTCTGCAAGTCGTCTACTTTTGAAACAATACTATGGTGTAACTCAAAGTGATTGGGCAGTCTGGTCAACTGGGGCTTCTCACCATTACGTTCAAAAGCATGAATCTGTTCACCATTCGGGATGAGTTCTCTTGTTAATTCTACGATCTGCTTTGTGGATCGGTAACTGCGATTCAAGTTGATCGATTCCGTTTCTTCTTGACCATATAAACTGGTGAGCGTGTTGAAATCGACTCTTTCACTGGCATGTGCGAATATCGCCTGATTAAAGTCTCCGAGCACTGTCATCCTTGCAAAAGGAAACAAACGTTTCAAAAATTCGAATTGAAACGGGGAATAGTCTTGTGCTTCATCTACCAGTACATGTTTGATCGAACTGTTCGTCTGAAACCCTTGAATCAGTTCTTTCAAAAGCAAAAATGGTGTTGCATCTTCATAAAACAATTTACGTTCATCCAGCATTTTTACAGTCAAAGAACAAATATCCGCCCATTCGTCAGGTATGTTCCCATGAATCCACAGTTTGCTGCTTGTATGCTCGATAAAAAGCTGTTTATATATTTCTATTATGTTGATATAACGCAGACTTCGGATCCGTTTCCGCAGAGGCTTGAATTTCTTTCTGACAATCATCCTGCCTAGTGCTTTCCTCTCCATCTCATAGTCATCAAACTGCCCTTCTTCAAAACCGGTTTTTTTCCGTAACTGATTATAAATCTTTTGGTATTCATCCTTACTGAGCAACTCGATTTCATCTTCCACCCACGGCTTTTTTCGTTCAAGCTTTTCGGCTTGCTCCACTCTCTTCATCAGCCACTCTGTCAACTTTTCGACTCTATTGTGAAACCGGAGCGAGGTATCTACGCTATAAAACCGTTCTGTTATTTCTTTGGCAGAGATCAGTTTTTTCCCTCTAAAATTAATCCCTTTGAAAACCATTCCGGATGATTCAAGAGACTGCCTGTATGCCTTGAGCATATCAAAAAAATGAGTCGATGCCTTAAAGCGGATGCTTTCCATCCTAGTTTGATAAGAAGGAGCACCTGTCTTCGTCAATACATATTCAAGCTGTTCGTAAGGATCCTCGACTTGAAATGTGCGGCTTAACCTGTGATCCAGGTATTCCTGGAAAGTGACCTGCTGCATATTTTCCTCGCCAAGTTCCGGCAAGACTGTGGAGACATAGGCGTTAAACATCGCATTAGGAGAAAACAGGACGATTTGATCAGGTTTCAGCCACTCACGATATTTATAAAGCAAATAGGCGATTCGCTGCAAAGCGGCTGATGTCTTGCCACTCCCCGCTGCGCCTTGAACGATCAGAAGCCTCCCGTGATCATGCCGGATGATTCTGTTTTGTTCCTGTTGAATGGTAGCCACTATGCTATGCATATATTTGTCAGTTCCTTTGCCAAGGACTTGCTGTAAAATCTCATCTCCAATCGTGAGACTGGTATCAAACATAGAATCAATGACTCCACTCTGGATGATATATTGCCATTTCTTCTCCAGTATACCCTTGATTTTACCTTCAGGTGTATCGTATACCGCAGGACCAGGCGGGTAATCATAGTACACACTTGAAATCGGGGCTCTCCAGTCGTAAACCAGGAAGTTTTCACCACTTTTATCCGTAAGGGTGGAGACACCGATGTAAATATGTTCTGTATCGGAAATGCCTTCTTCAGTGAAATCAATCCTGCCGAAGTATGGCGTCTTCTTCATACGGCGCAATGCCGACAATCGCTTTACTGATTGTTTATGAGTGCTTTGCCTAACAGACAGGTTCTGGGCTTGCTGCCTTAAGCTGATGATCGTTTCGAGATAATCATCAAACGTATCAGTATTAACCTTTACGTCTTCCCAAAAGTGCTTCCGAATATCGATCACTTCTTCCTGACGCTGGACTTTTTCATCTTCCAGCTCACCGATCTGTTCCGTAATCGTCTCCAAGACACTGTCCAATCTTTTTTGTTCCTTCTGAAGTCCTTTGTTCATATAAGCACTCCTTTTACATTAGCTTTGTTAAAGAATGATGTTGATTTCTTCGAAATTCACTCCCTTTCCGCCGGCGAAAGAAAAGCGGAAGCGACCCGTTGTCACTGGAAAACTGACGAGGAGGCTCGAACCAAACAATACTTGGTTCTGAGTGGGCTCACTCATAAGGATGTCAATCAATGTGTTGACTGTTGAATTGCGGTCAATTCACTTTAAACCAAAAAATTTAGTAATCGGGGTTGACGGGGGATCTTTTATGGTGTAAAATTATAATAGGGATTTTTCTGCACATATGCAATATATGAATGTGCATCTATATTAAATTACCATACTTTTCCCCTCTTATCAAGTCCTTCAACAATTCTCTTCGTAACTTACCGAAAAAATAGCAAGGAAAATTAGAGCTTCCCTACTGCCTTCTCCTTCAATTAATACGTATTTTACCAAAGAAAAATGTTTACATAACAAAGGAAAAGGGACTGTTCTAAAAGAAAAGAGTCAGACACCTCCACCACAACAATACCACTGTTTTCTCAAAATGTTGTTAAGTTTGGAGAGACTCAGATACTTCTAGGACAGTCCCTTGTCATTTATTAAGTTATGGAGCAAAAAATTTACTTTTTCATGTCATCTGTATCCAGGATCAAGGTAACTGGTCCATCATTGTGGATCCGAACGTCCATCATTGCACCAAATTCTCCTGTTTCAACCCGAATCCCTTTTCCACGTACTTTTGAATTGAATTTTTCGTACAAATCTTCAGCTATGTCCGGTTTAGCGGCATTCATGAAATTCGGACGTCTCCCTTTCCTGCAATCCCCATACAATGTAAATTGCGATACGGAGAGTATCGCACCCTCAATATCCAATAGTGATCGGTTCATCTTGCCATCTCCATCTTCAAAGATCCGAAGATTCGGTATTTTTTCAGCTAGAAATTCGACATCCTCTATCGTATCTTCATGGGTTATACCAACCAACAGGACAAGACCTTGACCAATTTTTCCGACTGTTTGGTCTTTCACAAGCACCTCACCACTGGACACTCGTTGTACGACAACCCTCATTACATTTCCCTCCTACTGCATGACTCTGCGGACGGCATACACGTCTGGAATACGTTTGATCCGCTCGACCACTTTCTGAAGATGACTTACATTATGAATAGAAATCGTCATATTGATGGTCGCCATCTTATTTTTATCGGAACGTCCGGAAACTGCACTGATGTTTGTTTTCGTTTCAGCAACTGCTTGAAGGACTTCGTTCAATAAACCTCTTCTATCGAAGCCATTGATCTCGATATCCACACTATAATTTTTCGATTGGTTCGTGCTTCCTTCCCATTCAACCGGTAAGAATCGGCTCTCATCTTCTTCAATCCGGATGTTCGGACAATCCTTCCGATGGATCGAAACACCGCGGCCTTTTGTGATATAACCGACAATGTCATCACCTGGGACGGGGTTGCAGCACTTGGAAAGCCTGATCAACAGGTTGTCGATTCCTTTTACCTGGACTCCAATTTCTGTTTTTTTCCTAGGTTGCGGACTCTTCGTTTCATTGATTGATTGAAGAAGACTTTCGGTCTCTTGATCTCTCTTCTTCCTGACTTTGTCTGCAAGACGTGTCGCAATCTGTGAAGCAGTGATTCCGCTATATCCGACTGCGGCATACATATCTTCAATATTAGAAAAATTGTATTTCTGCGCTACTCTGTTCAGATTTTCTTGGGTAAGGACATCTTTCAATTCGTAGCCATCGTTTTTGACCTCTTTTTCGACCAATTCTTTTCCTTTAGCTACGTTTTCATCTCTTTTTTCCTTCTTAAACCATTGACGGATCTTGTTTTTCGCATGGGAACTTTGTGTCAACTTCAGCCAGTCCTGACTTGGACCATAAGAATGTTTGGAGGTTAACACTTCAACGATATCACCTGTTTTCAACTTATAATCTAGCGGAACCATCTTTCCATTGATTTTTGCGCCGATACATTTATTTCCAATCTCGGTATGGATTCTAAAAGCGAAATCAAGTGGGACCGATCCAGATGGAAGTTCTATGACATCTCCTTTAGGCGTGAAGACGAATACCATATCAGAAAATAGATCGACTTTCAGAGATTCCATGAATTCTTCTGCATCTGTCGCATCATTCTGCCATTCAAGTATTTCTCGGAACCATGTCAACTTTTCTTCAAAAGTGTTGTTTCTATTGTTCATTCCTTCTTTATAAGCCCAGTGCGCAGCAATCCCGTATTCTGCGACACGGTGCATTTCCTCGGTCCGGATCTGCACTTCCAAAGGATCACCTTTAGGACCGATCACCGTCGTATGCAAAGATTGGTACATATTTGCTTTAGGCATGGCTATATAGTCCTTGAATCGTCCAGGCATCGGTTTCCAGCACGTATGGATGATGCCAAGGACGGCATAACAATCACGGATGCTATCGACAATGACACGCACAGCAAGTAAGTCATAGATTTCGTTGAACTGCTTATTCTGTTTCGTCATTTTACGATAAATGCTGTAAATATGCTTCGGTCTTCCCCATATATCTGCTTCTATATTCACTTCACTCAATTTTGATTGGATATCATCAATGACTTCTTGTACATACTGCTCACGTTCGTTCCGCTTCTGTTTCATCAAGTTTACAATTCGATAATATTGCTGCGGATTCAAATAACGTAAGGCAACATCTTCAAGCTCCCATTTAATTGTAGATATACCAAGCCGGTGAGCCAGCGGTGCGAATATTTCAAGCGTTTCATTCGCCTTTTGAATTTGTTTTTCTTTGGGCATATGTTTAAGCGTGCGCATATTATGAAGACGATCAGCAAGTTTGATGAGGATACAACGGATATCCTGCGCCATCGCCACAAACATCTTGCGGTGATTCTCTGCTTGTTGTTCTTCTTTTGATTTGAATTTGATTTTCTTCAGCTTAGTGACTCCATCGACCAACATGGTGACTTCTTCAGTAAAAGCTTCAGTCAGTTCATCCAATGTGACGTCCGTATCTTCGACGACATCATGAAGAAACCCTGCTGCAATCGTAGGTGCATCCATTTCAAGATTGACGAGGATGTCTGCTACTTCAACAGGATGATCAATATAAGGGTCACCCGATTTGCGAAATTGCCCTTCATGGGCATCTCTGGCAAATTCGTACGCCCTTTGTAGAAAATCTATATCTTCTTTCGGCAAATAAGTTGCCGCTTTGTTCATTACATCTTGTATGGCCATGCAATCACCTATCATATGTTGATTGGTATATAAATTCTATTATCGTTAAAATTTAACTTCCTGTAAAGCGAAAAGAGAAATTTGTCGAATCATTTCTTATGTCAATTTCTTCTATCCGTCTCCATCTGTTTTTATCACACCTCGCCTTTCTCTTGTGTCAGTGTGAAATCCCCTGTCACAAGTTGGCGCTTTCTTCGAGTATGCAAAAAATTAAATGAGGCGATTTTCGCAGTAAAATCGTGCCAAGTGCTCAATCAAGCACAATAGTTGCACGATTTTTAGTTTATTTACAAAGGCTGTTTTCGCAAACTTTGTTGCTCTTGCACTTAAAGAAAGTATAAAATACTTTCTTCAGTATAAGGGCAACTAAGGCTCGACCTACAAAAGGCTTGGTCTCGCCAAGTTTTCTTTAAAAGTCGTTGATTTCCGCTTCAGGTGCTCGCTTTCCGCGGGGCGTACGGTGAGCCCCCTCGTCGCCTTGCGACATTGGATGGTCTCACCTGCCCCGCTAGGACAAGGAAAGCTTCGGCAGCGTTACATCGCACGAAGAAAATGCGATTTTCATTTTCGAGGAGTCTCGCACCTTGCTCTCCAATCAACTTGCACAAGGTGAGTTTTTAAAAATGACCCAAAAGAAACAATCTTTAAGAAAAGAGCTTTTACAAAAAAATGTACAAAAAACGAGCCCGATAACGAGCCCGTTCCATATTCTTCATCTTAATATTGCATCAGTGTAAAAATGTCATACCCGTCCAATTTATCCCGACCGTTCAGATATGTCAGTTCAATCATGAATGCGATTCCAACGACTTTTCCTCCTAGCTTTTCCACCAACTGGATCGTCGCTTCGATCGTTCCGCCAGTTGCAAGGAGATCATCCGTAATCAAAACACGTTGGCCAGGTTGGATCGCATCCTTATGAATGGTCAATACATCTTTTCCATATTCTTTACCGTAGTCTACTTTTACCACTTCACGTGGGAGTTTTCCTTCTTTACGAATCGGTACGAAACCGACTTCCATTGCATAGGCAACGGGACATCCGACAATGAATCCACGTGCCTCAGGTCCTACGACAACATCGATCTGCTTTTCTTTTGCATATGTAACGATATCGTCCATCGCTTTTTTATAGATTTCACCTTCTTGCATCAGGGTCGTGATATCTTTAAAACGGATGCCCTGCTGCGGGAAATCTTCTACAACTTCAATATATTGTTTATAATCCATCTTTCTAGTAAGCCTCCTCAAATCGAACAACATCTTTTTCCTTTTCAAAAAACCATCGCTTTAAATCCCGATAGGAGGAGTAACATAAGTCGTTCTCCAGACTTGCCTGCTCTTGTTTTCTCCTATACGTCATCGAATCTGTAAGCGGTCGTTTCATAGGTTGGTCTGATACTGTAATAACACCATTGTCTATTGTAACAAATTCGAGTTCAAAAAACACCTCTGACATAAAATAGACAGACTCTATCGTCCAGCCTTTATGGGCTGCTAATTCCTTTGCACGCTTTTTATAGTCGAATCTCCCTTGTTTCTTTAAAAAGGCATAATACCATTTGAAAGATTCTCTTGTCGGGATCGGATTGAAATAATGATCCTCCTCATTATGAAAAACGGTATAGATGCGTTCTGCTGAAGAACCAAGGGACATCAATTGATCCAATTGTTCTTTATTTGAAGGCAGATCGAGAATGATGAGATATTTTCCATTCAGTTCAACGTTTTCAAGAGTAATACTCTCGGAAATTCGGACAATATGATCCTTCCAATCATCTAAACGCAATGATTCTATCGTGCTATCTTTAAAAGAAAGAAGCTGGATCTTGGTACGGTCAAGCATTTTCAATCGATTCGTAAGATTCTTTATCCCACGATAATCGAATAGCTGCTTTTCTTTGACCGCAATATCCTGAAGCATCAATTGCGGCTTACGGAAGCCATTCCATTCATTGATTGAAAGTTCACCTACAACTGAAATCGAAGCATTCGGCGTTATTTCCTCGAAAACATTCCCGAAATTAAACCCAATCACATCCAGATTTATATGATTTCCTTTGAGTGCTAGCTTCAAGTGCTTTGAATCACTGCCTATTCTACGAATTTCTTTAAGTTGACATTGATTGATGAGGAACTTCGGTTTAGGATTTTCCACACCAAACGGCTCTAATGCTTCCAGTTCTTCGATAACATCAATGGAAATCTCATCCACTGAACATTGAAGGTCGATCGGTGTTATCGGTGAAAAATCTTCTTCTGTAAGCTGTTCTTTCGCCTGTCGATCCAAGCGTTCCCGCAACTCGTTTAGGTATTCCAGCTGAAGTGTCATCCCTGCTGCCATAGGATGTCCACCAAAGTGTGGTAGAATATCACGGCATTCTGATAGATTTTCAAACATATCAAAGCCGACGATACTTCGTGCCGATCCTTTTGCAACCCCTTTTTCCGGATCAATACTCAATATGATAGTGGGCCGATAAAATTTCTCCACAATACGAGAAGCAACGATGCCAATCACACCAGGGTTCCAACCTTCTTTTGCGATGACCAGAACCGAATTATCTTCAGGTGGATATTGGGTTTCAACGATTTCGACTGCTTCTTTAGTAATACCATTGACAAGACTTTGTCTTTCCTTATTCATTGCATCGATTTCCTTAGCGATCATTTCGGCTTGTTCAATATCGGAAGTCGTGAACAGGTCAACAGCAGGATCAGCAGAGTCCAAGCGGCCAGCTGCATTGACTCGTGGACCAACGCCGAAACCAATGTGTTCGGATGTAAGTTGCTTACCTTCTAATCCACAAACCTTCAATAAAGCCTGCAGCCCTGGCTTGGGAGATGTTTCAAGCTTCTTGATCCCGATTTTGACAAGCAGCCGATTTTCATCCACGAGGGGGACAAGATCGGCTATTGTCCCGATACAAGCAATATCAAGCAAATGTGTTGGCGTTTCACCTAGAAGGGCATGGGAAACTTTGATCGCAACACCGACCCCTGCCAATCCTTTGAATGGATATGGACATCCTGGTTTCTTCGGATTGATCGTCGCAAAGGCATCAGGAAGCTCTGGCTGGGGTTCATGATGATCCGTTATGATGAGATCAAGTCCTATTTCCTTTGCAACCTCAGCTTCATGGATCGCTGAAATACCTGTATCTACTGTCACAATTACCGAATATCCTTGCTCTTTCGCCCATCTGAATGCAGCTTCATTCGGACCATAGCCTTCTGTGAACCGATTGGGGATATAATAGTCGAAATCTGCACCAAGTTCACGTAATGTATAGATCATGACTGAGGTACTGCTGACTCCATCAGCGTCATAATCCCCAAATATCAAGATTTTCTCTTCTCCTTCGATCGCTTTTTTGATTCGACCGACAGCAGAATCCATTCCATCCAGCAGGAAAGGGTCATGGAAATCAACATTTTCAGTATGTAAAAATTTCGTAACTTCATCTATTTCTTTCTTACCTCTATTAACCAGCAAACCCGCTACGAGCGGTGATAGACCTAGGACGTTCACTAATTCATCCCTTTTTGATTGGTCTACTTCCGTGACACTCCATCGTGTCCTCGAATTCAACATAAAACCACCTCTTAACTCACTCATTATACAAGAGTGTTTCAAGAGGTGGCAAATTGTAATTTACATTATGAAGTAGAGCGATCGGCAGCATTTGTTGAATTTGTAGTATTCTTATTTGACACATGATCATTTTCAGCATTTTCGATTGAACTTTTAGGATTGCCTTTCAACTGGCGAGTCTCTTTACGTAATGCCCGTAATTCTTTTTTCATAGAGAAGAACCTGGCTGAACCTGCAACACCAACAGCAAGTGCTCCTAACATTGTTGAGCCTAGTATGACAAGAACAAGTGGCCATTGTGCCGTTCCGAATAAATAATCCACTTCAACTGTCTCTACATTAATGACAGCGAAAACAGCGATAATGATTGCAAACAGCAACCCGATGATGAAGCTCCATTCTCTTCTCAAATTTACTCACCATCCTTCTCTTCGTTGTAAGGATTAATGTGAACAAAAACGTCTCGCACCAACGATTGTTCAATTAACCGCCTCTTCACTTCTTTTCCAATGTCATGGCCGCGTTGGACAGAAATCTCTGGATCCACCGCAATTTTTATATCAATGATGACATAATAGCCATGTTCCCTGGCAAAGAACTCATCAAGGTTTATGACACCTTCAACGCTTTCAACGATTTCTTTCATTTCCACTGTGTCTTCCTCATGAAGAACATGATCCATCGTATTATGGATGGACTCTGCTCCTAGCTTCCATGAAATCCTTAAAACAAGTAGGGAGACAGCTAATCCTGCAATTGGATCCGCATACTTAAGCCAATCAATTCCTAGCTTTCCACCAATGACAGCCGCACCTATACCAATCAGTGCTGCTATTGAGGAATAGACATCGGATCGATGCTCATATGCGTTTGTTATAACCGCATCACTTTTAATTCTTTTACCCAAACGGTACTTATATTGAAACATCAGCTCTTTTGCAATGATGGAGAAAACGACAGCATAAACAGCCCAGATCTTTGGCGCTTCTATCGGATGAAAGAATGACTCTACGGATGAATAACCAATCTCAAGTCCAACAATGAATAAAAGTACTGCCACGATGATCGCAGCAATTGATTCTGCCTTTCCATGACCATAGGGATGATCTCGGTCAGGAGGAAGCTTTGCAGCCCTTAAGCCTAACAATACTGCAAATGAGCCAGCCACATCAGAAGCGGAATGTACAGCATCAGCAATCAAAGCCCGGCTGTTTGAAATGAACCCGACCACGCCTTTAATAATAGCAAGTACGAGATTTCCAATGATGCCTACCCATGCTGCGAATTCCCCTTGTTTGAACCGTTCTTCGTTCTGGTTATCCAACAAAACCACTCCAAACTAACAATCTCCATAATAACTTACGCTACAGTCTTTGTTTTTAATCATTAGACTCTGTTCGTTTTCATTGTTTGTTTCTACGAAATTCACTCCCTTTCCGCGCGGACAAACGAAAAGCGGAAGCGACCCGGTTTTACACACAAGTTGTCGATCAATGTGTCGACCACCGCAGGAAATTGAAGTGATCCCAGTGACTGGTCGCTGAGCTGGACATCACTTCCTGCTATTACTTACTTTCGCACTCTATCCTCGCTGAAACCATGTTGGACGCACCCATTAATGGACACAGGGGACCTTATTTGACCAAAATATTGGAATTCCTCAAATTTAGCGGACACCAGGGACCTTATTTCGCAAATATCATTGGAAATCAGCTGCTCTGTTCACAAATAACGGCTCTGGTGTCCGTTAATTTAAATCATGGCTTCTTGGTCCCGCTTGGCTCGCTTTTCCCGAAGAAGTGTGGCGAATTTCACTTGAAATCAATAACAGAACTTAAGAGTAGACTCTTTTCTAAAAGATTGTTGCTTTTGAGTCCTTTTTAAAAACTCACCTTGTGCAAGTGGATTGGAGAGCAAGGTGCGAGACTCCTCGAAAATGAAAATCGCATTTTCTTCGTGCGATGTAACGCTGCCGAAGCTTTCCTTGTCCTGCGGGATCAGCGTGCCTACTACCTGAATAATCTCCTCGCAAGGCATGCGACGAGGAAGCTCGCTTCGACAGGACTTTCCTGTAGACGCAGGAGCACAAATGCTTCCTTGATAAGGAGACTCCTGAGGTCGTAAGGCGACGATTGAGCTCACCGCACGCCCCGCGGAAAGCGAGCATCCTGGAGCGGAAATCAACGACTTTTAAAGAAAACTTAGCGAGACCAAGCCTTTTGTAGGTCGAGCCTTAGTTGCCCTTATACTGAAGAAAGTATTTTATACTTTCTTTAAGTGCAAGAGCAACAACGTTTACGATAACAGCCTAAAAGTAAGAAAAGGTTGACCGGCGATGGGTCAACCTTTTATCCAATTAATCTGCTGATTGAGCAGGTTTTACACGTTTTTTTTGTAGTTGTTTTCCTTTCAAGACCAACCATATCTGCGCTGCGATGAAGAGAGAAGAATACGTACCTGCCACCAATCCGATCAGCAATGCAAATGAGAAGTTCGTAATTGCAGGGCTACCAAAGATCATCAGTGCTAAAGCTGCAAAGACCGTACTTAGTACTGTATTGATCGAACGTCCGAAGGTTTGGACAAGACTGACATTTACGATCCTTGACAAATCATCGAATGTCTTCACTTTGCCATACTTCATGTTTTCTCTGATCCTATCAAACGTGACGATTGTATCATTGATCGAGTACCCGACAATCGTCAGTACAGCTGCTATGAATGGCAGGTCCACCTCAAGCCGTAACAGACTGAATAAAGCTATGATGAAGAACGCATCATGTAACAAAGCGATAATGGATGACAGGGCCATCAACCACTCGAAACGGATCGTTACATAGATGATGATTCCGATTGATGCGATCGCAATAGCATACAAGGCATTCTTTGCAAGCTCGCGTCCTACAGTAGGATCGACGGTGCTTACATTCGGCTCACTTCCGTATTTTTCATCATAGAAGGATTTCAACTCAGCGATTTCTTTTTGGTCGAGAACCCCTACATAACGAGCAACGGCAATGTTTTGGTTTTCACCAGAAATGATGACTTCTTCTGCTTCCATACCTAAAGATTCAAGTTCATCTTCAACTGTTGCCTGGTCAAGTTTTTCATCAGCGGTGATTTCAACACGGCTCCCACTCTCAAAATCGATACCCAAGTTCAATTGGAATATTACTAGCGACAAGAGTCCGAGGCCGATTAGTACACTAGACAATGTGAAAAACTTCTTGCGATGTTTTACGAAGTCGATGTTTTTGAACTTGTTCTTGGAGATATCAAGGCGATCCGTATCATCCAAATCACTGATTTGATCTTTTTTGACACCGAACAACCCAAACTTCTTGTTCAGGATTCGGCTGTTCACCCATAATCCGAGTAATAACCTTGATCCATACACAGCTGTCAAAAAGCTGGTCAAAATACTTATGATCAATACAAGGGCGAATCCTTTAACTGCACTAGTACCGAATATGAACAAGACCGTTGCAGCAAGTATAGTCGTGATGTTCGCATCAAGAATCGTCGATAAAGAGCGTTTATTTCCTGCTTTAAAAGCAGACATGACCGACTTCCCTGCACGAAGCTCTTCTTTGATCCGTTCATAGGTGATGATGTTGGCATCGACTGCCATACCAACCCCTAGAATTAGAGCTGCAATCCCTGGGAGTGTCAACACACCTTCCATCCACTCGAAAATGAGCAGGATTAGATAAATGTATGTTGTTAAAGTGACAACTGCGATGATTCCAGGAACACGATAATAAAAGATCATGAACAAGAAGATGAACGCAATCCCGATTAATCCAGCGGTAACCGTTTTATCAAGGGAATCCTGTCCAAACTTAGCACCTACTGAAGTCGAATAGACCTCTTTCAATTTCACTGGAAGGGATCCAGCGTTCAAAAGATCCACCAAATTCTGTGCTTCATCAACCGAGTCTATTCCTGTAATGGTTGCTTGTTTTGAATTGATGACGTTCGTTACCTGTGGAGCTGAGATATACTTCGGTTCACCAGGAGCGTTTCCTTCTTTTTTCACTTCTTCCTTGAAGGAATCCTTCCCCTCTTCAAAATCAAGCCAAATTGCAAGGCGATTGTCCGGCGGTCCCTTCTGCATGATTTCCCTAGTAACTTGTCCGAATTTATCCCCGTCTTTTAGTCCTAACGCTACGATTGGCTGATTCGACTGTTGAGCAAACTCTACCTTTGCTCCGCCTTCCTTAAGATCTGAGCCATTCAACATGACTTTATCATCCACGTCTCGGAAGGTTAACTCCGCTTGTGTAGATAATAGTTCACGTGCTTTATTTTGATCATCGACCCCAGCTAGCTGGACCCTGATTCGTTCGCCTTCAATCTGGATATTAGGCTCAGAGACACCGAGTACGTTTACCCTTTCATTGAGGGCACTAACTGTATTATTCAATAATTCCTTATCTACCTTTTGACCTTCATTTGTAGGTTCAACATCATACAGAACCTCGAATCCACCTTGCAGGTCAAGACCGAGTTTAATGTCCTGGACGATGTCCTTTGTCGTCCCCCCGAGTGTTCCAGCTATCAGAATGATAAGCAAGAAAAAGGCGACGATCCGTCCTCTTTTTACCATATGTAAGTTCCTCCCCTTATGCCGTCAATTCTGGATGTCCGTCCTTATGTTATGTAATGACAATACATCCTATTATATCCATCGGATGAATTGTGTGTCAATTTTCCTTCAGCGTGTCTAATTCGTACCAGTTATCATCAGTAACCGCTTGTACAGTTAACCAATTCATGAAATCATTTGTCGATAGGGTTAGTATTTTATTGACGACTTGGTGGATCATCCATTCTTCATCTTTCGTCTTTTTTGCACGTGAGAGGATGCATTTCCAGATTTCTTCTTCTGTCACACTCTCATACCCCATGAAGTGCATTTCTTCCTTTTTACTGACCAATGCAGGCAGTACTTTGGGAAACCAATCTTCAAGCACCATCGTTTCACTACTTGCTTCACACATGGATCATCTTCCTCCTTTTAAAGAAATGGTACGTTCAACAATCTACTTTTTAGAAAATTGAATACATCGCGATTCCCACCCCGAAGCCAGCAATTAAAACGCCTGTTACTATAGCAAGGAAAGCATAATGGAAACGGATGTTGAATAATGCCGCCGCTACACAGGCACTGTAGGCACCCGTTGTAGGAAGTGGTACGGCTGTAAACAAGATCAAGCCGATTGCACCGAACCGCTCAACGTTTTTACTGTTCTTTAAAGTACGTTCATATAACCAGTCATAAAAACGCTTATACCAGCGATACCGCATTAGAAATGTACTCAATGGCCGAAACAGGATCAACAACGGAATAATCGGCAGTAAATTGCCAAGAATCGCAAGGCCTACTGCCGGCCAAAAATCATATCCAAAACCATATGCAAGCGGGATCCCTCCACGTAATTCTAAAATCGGCATTGCAGAAACAATTACAATGATTAATTCATTCGGTAGAAAACTGAGATTTTCTACCAGGAACTGCTTAATATCTTCTTTCAATGTCTACACCTCAAAAATTTATACTTGTCATGCTTGGCCCACTTTTCTGCATATACATGAAAAAGAAAGCACGTATCTCTCCACAAAAACCGTCATGTACAAAGTATGCAATAAAAGAAGGCAGGGGCGAATTCATGTCAAAACAAACGTTCATACAAGGCACAATGATTTTGATTGTTGCTGGATTGATCACAAAAGTGTTAGGGTTCATCAATCGAATCGTCATTGCCCGGATCATGGGTCCTGAAGGTGTAGGATTATATATGATGGCTGTCCCGACCTTATTACTTACGATTGCATTGACGCGTCTAGGTCTTCCTGTAGCGATCTCCAAATTGGTAGCAGAGGCAGACGCCCAAAACAATCCGAGAAAAATCAAACAAATCCTTGTCGTTTCGTTAACAATAACAGGAATTCTAAGTATTATTTTTACAATCGCACTGATTGCACTTGCACCTATTTTATCACGAACATTATTAACTGACCACAGAACTTATTACCCGCTCATTGCGATTGCGCCAGTCGTTCCGATTGTTGCACTGTCTTCAGTTATACGGGGATACTTCCAGGGGAGACAGAACATGAAGCCCTCTGCCTATTCCCAGGTAATCGAGCAAGTTGTACGTATTACACTTGTAGCAGTGTTGACAAGTGCACTTCTTCCTTATGGTGTTGAATATGCGGCTGCAGGAGCGATGATTTCAGTTGTAATCGGTGAACTTGCATCCCTCCTTTATATGTTTTCGGCGTTCAAACTCCAAAAACGTATCAGAATTCGAAGAGGATTTTTCAATTATGTGACAAAAGGAAAAGAAACGTTCAATCAATTGATGCGAATATCATTACCGACCACAGCCAGTCAATTGGTCGGATCGGTTTCATATTTTTTCGAACCGATCGTTGTTGCTAGAAGCCTTTATCTAGCGGGTGTCACGACTGTTATTGCAACTCAACAATATGGGTCCTTAGCAGGTTATGTCATTCCTTTCTTGACGCTTCCAATGTTCATAACCTACTCTTTATCGGTCTCACTCGTACCAGCCATCAGTGAAGCAGCTGCACAAAAAAAGCATCATGTCGTGGAATACAGGCTGAATCAAGCTCTTAGGATTTCCATGCTTTCCGGAGGGGTCTCGGTGGTCATCACCTATGTCCTGGCAGCACCTTTAATGGATTTGATGTATAACACACCGGAAGTTGCGGTTTATGTAAAATTGATGGCGCCATTTTTCTTCTTCCTCTATTTCCAGGGACCTCTTCAAGCTGTGCTGCAGGCTCTTGATCTGGCTAAGGCAGCAATGATCAACAGTATCATCGGGGCTATCGTCAAAATCATCGCCATCTTTTTGCTCGCTTCAAGACCAGATCTCGGGATCATGGGAGTAGCCCTTGCAATCGTCATCAATGTCGTACTCGTCACTATGCTCCATTTTGCCACGATCGTAAAAGCAATCAGTTACACGATCGTCGTCAAAGATTATTTAAAAGGCATCCTGGCAATCGCAATGACTGCAGTAGCAGTTACAGGCTTCCATCATATAGTGGAGCTGCAACTCCTCCCTCGGACATTGTTTTCTATCGGGTTTACGCTGCTATTGTATTTGCTCCTGGTCATTGGTCTAAAATTAATTAAGAAAGAAGACGTCCAGTACATCCCATTCTTGAAAAAGATTGTACGGTGAGATCTTGCGAATACATTCGGAAAGCGCCTATCTATATTTCCAAACTTAATAAAGAAAAACTTGTAAAGCCAAGCCTTAGCGCATGCTAGGCCTTAGTTGCCCCTTATATTGGAGAAAGTATTTATACTTTCTTTATATGAAACAAAGCCAATAAAAAAATCAACCCGCACTTTTTAGTGGGTTGATTTAATCGTCTTCTGTCAGATCGATGAAGAAGATTCCATCTGACTCTAAAGAACAAAAAGATATCTTTTTCAGGTCTCGAAAGCCCAGCTTCTTCAATTCCTGTCGTAACCACAACTCGGTTTTACCCAACCGTTTCAGATGCTGTTCCTGGATTTTTCCGTCCAAAACCAATGGCAAGGGAAAGAGATTACTCCCAGGGTCATCCTCATTTTGCTCCTCTTCCTTTTTAATCACAGAAAGTCTGCCTGTCGGTTCAAGGATCGCAAACTCGACATCCGAGATTTTATTTACTCCATTCTCACGTAATTGAATCAATAAATCGTCGAAGTTATATCGTTGTTTTTTCATTTGGGTTTCATCTATTTGACCTCGATCAATGATGACCGAAGGCTTACCGTCAATAATATGTCTCATTTTTTCGCTCTTTAAAGAGACATAGGCAAAAAACACCTGTAGGATCAGTAGAACACCGATACCGACCAACGATTGCATCATCGGTTTTTCAGGACTTTCAATCGATATGACTGCCATTTCTGCAATCATGATCGACACAACAAAATCTACAATCGATAATTGACCGATTTCCCGCTTCCCCATAAATCTGAACACGATGATGATGATAAAATATATGAAAAGGGTCCGAAACAGTATTATACCGATTTCCATGGAAGTCTTCTCCTTTCATTACATAGTCTCACCGACTAAGGAGAAGATATGAAAAGATCTGGATGGTAAAATTTTAGTAGTACGCTAATAAATAGCGTAAAACCAGATAAATTGTTGAAATGATCAATGAAACGATGACAACCGGGAATCCGATTAATAAGTATTGTATAAAACTGAAGGTTTGTTTTGATTTTGACGCTAATCCAGCCACGATGACATTTGCTGAAGCACCAATCAATGTTGCATTTCCTCCTAAACAAGAACCTAAAGCAAGAGCCCACCAGAGCGGATCGAGGTTTTGAATCCCGTATTCCTCGAACTCCATGATGACCGGAATCATGGCGGCTACAAACGGGATATTATCTACAAACCCAGACAATAACCCTGATCCCCATAAGATGATAACCGTAGTCTTAGGAATATCCCCTTCTGTCCATGACAATATCCCTCTAGCCATTTCGTCAATGATTCCCACTTCAATCAATCCACCGACCAAAATGAACAAACCAACGAAGAAAAATAGCGTCACCCATTCGATTGAGCGAAAAACTTCTTCAATCTCCTGTTCCTTCGTCGTCAACAATAATAACAACAAAGCCCCACTCATTGCGACAGTGGTCAAATCCAAATGAAGGATTGGATGAAGCAGGAACCCACAAATCGTCATGAGAAGAACTGTAACGGACTTATAAAGCATCGGACCTTTTTTCAAATATTCTTTTGGATCAAGCTGCATCAACTGCAACCTTTTTTCACTTGAAATGAATAAACTGCGCCGGTAAAAGAGAGATAAGCCTCCAATGACTACAAGATAGATGATCAAAACAACTGGTCCAAGATTTAGGATGAAATCATTGAAATCCAGGTGATCAACGGCCTGACCGATCATGATGTTTGGAGGATCACCAATCAACGTTGCAGTCCCCCCGATATTTGCAAAAATAATCGCACTTATTAAGAATGGTGTGCTAGTTACCCTCAACATATTCGTCAGGGTGATGATGATCGGAACCAATAACAGAACTGTTGTGACATTATCCAATAAAGCTGATCCGATCGCTGTAATCGTGGACATGACGACCAATAACGGTATTGGTTTTCCTTTGACTTGTTGAGCCAAAAAAATCGCTATGTATTCAAATACCCCATTTTGACTCGTAATCGAAACGAGCACCATCATTGAAAATAACAAAGCAATCGTATTCCAATCGACATGCTCGAAGAAAGCTTGTTCGACCTCCAATATGCCAAAAATGAGCATTATTACTCCACCGCAACATGCAACAAGGGCACGATTGATTTTTTCAGTCATGATTCCGATGTAACTGGCTAAAAAAATGATAAACGCTAAGGTTACGTTCACATTTCCCATCCTCTACTTGTCCGTAATAGTACATCGTATGTTAGAGAATAGGCAAACATGTTCGACTTCTAATTTATCTTTGTCCTGAATAAGTTGTACTAAAGAATATACATGCCTATAAGGGGTGAGAGAATATGTCTAGACGTATGATGTCAGCAATGGGGTTCGGACTAGTTGTCGTAGTGGCGATCATCATGACCAGCAGTTTCTTACTATCGCTTATCCTTCGATTCTCAAATCTGACTGAGCAATCTTTAACATGGGTCATCCTTGGTTTGTCAGTCATAGCGCTCTTCATTGGAGGAATCGTATCAGGGAGAAAAGGAAAGGAAAAAGGATGGTTGCTTGGGGCGGGTACGGGATTGTTGTTCACACTGGTGGTCTTTCTTGTTCAATACCTTGGTTATCAAGTAAAATTCGATCCGCAGCAGTATATCTATCACCTTGGTTATTTGCTTGCCTCAGCATTAGGAGGGATGATGGGGGTCAACTTCTCTTCACATAAACACTAGGAATGACATGCCCTCAACATATACAAACCAGAACGCTTAATAACGAGGCTCCTGTTAAAGTACTTTGTGGATTTTAGACTTGAAGAAAGTATAAGTGCATAAGCTGGCGGTTTCAGAAGCAATACTCTTGGCTTTACCGAGTTACTTTAACTGAAATTTGAGGCACTCCTGCCGGAAAAGCGAGCCAGGCGAGACCAAGAAGCCATGATATAAATTAACGGACATCAGAGCCGTTATTTGTGACAAAACCGCTGTTTCTGAAACTTTAACGGACACCACAGCCGTTATTTGTGAACAAAGCCGCTGATTTCTTATGATATTTACGAAATAAGGTCCCTGGTGTCCGTTAAGTTTGAAAAATTCCATTATTTTGGTCAAATAAGGTCTCCTGTGTCCGTTAACGGGTTCGTACAACTTGGTTTCAGAGAGTATACAGTGCGAAAGTAGATTATAGTAGGAAGTGATGTCCAGCTCAACGACCATTCACTTGGATCTCTTCAAACTTCCAGCGGCTGCCCACCCTCCTCGTCAGTTTCCCAGTGATCTACGTGACAAGGCAGATCGCTTCTGCTTTTCTAACAAAGCCTAACGAAAAAGAGACTGATCCACCGTGTAATCTGCATGCAGATGCACGAACTGTTTCAGCCTCTTTTTTTGCGGTTATTATTGATTGTAATCGACCACTTCACGAATTGCAGAGCGATCGTATGTAAGTTTCGATCCATCTCCTGCACGAAGGACGACTGAGTTGTTTTCCTCATCGATCGCTTCAATCGTTGCGTGAAAACCGCCAATCGTAATTACGCGATTTCCTTTTTCTAGACTAGCCTGCATTTGAGACGTCTTTTTCTGACGCTTCTGTTGAGGTCTGATCAAGATGAAGTAGAAAATCACGAACATAAGGATAATTGGTATTAATCCACCTAAACCTTCCATTTGTTGTTCACCCCTTTCAAGTCATAATGTATGTTAAAAGTTTTTTGCATTCGGTTTATTGAAACCGTACTGTTCAAAAAACTCTTCCCGGAAATCAAGCAATCGATCCTCTCGTATCGCCTGTCTGACCCGCTCCATCAATTTTAACAGAAAATAAAGATTATGATAAGTCGTTAACCGAAAGCCGAATGTTTCACTGCTTTTAACGAGATGTCGGATATATGCTCTTGAGTAATTGCGGCACGTGTAACAATCACAATTTTCGTCAAGAGGTCGGAAATCCTTGCTGAACTTCGCATTTCGGACGACTAATCTTCCTTCGCTCGTCATACACGTCCCATTGCGGGCAATCCTCGTAGGAAGAACACAATCAAACATGTCGATGCCCCGGATCGCCCCATCGATAAGTGAATCAGGTGACCCAACACCCATAAGGTATCTTGGTTTATCATCAGGGAGCCAAGGTGTCGTAAATTCGAGAACACGGTTCATGACGTCCTTCGGTTCGCCGACAGACAAGCCGCCAACCGCATACCCAGGAAAGTCGAGTGATACAAGATCCTTAGCACTTTGTTTTCGAAGTTCTTCATACTCTCCACCCTGGACGATTCCAAAAAGCCCTTGATCTACTGGTCTTTGATGAGCTTCCAAACATCGTTCCGCCCACCGGCTTGTCCGTTCTACTGATTGCCTCATATAAGAATACTCTGCTGGATATGGCGGGCATTCATCAAACGCCATCATGATGTCAGATCCTAAAGCGTTCTGAATCTCCATTGCACCTTCTGGCGTTAAGAACAATTTTTCGCCACTAAGATGGTTTCTGAAGTGGACACCTTCTTCGGTAATTTTCCGCAGATCACTTAAGCTAAAAACCTGGAATCCCCCTGAGTCCGTCAGAATTGCACCGTCCCAATTCATGAACTTATGGAGCCCTCCCGCTTCTTTTACAATATCATGACCCGGTCGAAGCCATAAATGATACGTATTGCTGAGGATGATACCTGCCCCCATTTGTTCAAGTTCCTCAGGACTCATCGTCTTGACCGTTGCCAGAGTTCCTACGGGCATGAAGACTGGTGTTTCAAATGTACCATGCGGCGTATGGACTTTTCCTAGCCGAGCCCCTGACTGCTTACAGGTTTTGATATGTTCATATCGTATTGCACTCATGGATGACTGATACTCCCTTCTAATATAAGCATCGAATCTCCGAAGCTGAAGAATCGATACTCTGCATTCACAGCCTCTTCATAAGACTTCATGATCAAATCTTTTCCTGCGAATGCACTTACTAACATGATCAAGGTAGATTGTGGAAGGTGAAAGTTAGTAATCAGTCCATCGATCCCTTTGAATGCATAGCCGGGATAAATGAAAATATCCGTCCAACCTGATTGTTCATCAAATTCTTTCGGGCTGTTTTGTGCAACTGTTTCAAGCGTACGTGCAGATGTCGTACCGACCGCAATGATCCGCCTTCCATCTTTCCGTACTTTGTTCAACAAGTTCGCTGTACCCTTAGAAATTTGATAATATTCCCCATGCATCTCATGTTCTTCAACATTCTCCACCGATACCGGCCTGAATGTTCCCAGCCCTACATGTAAAGTAATATATGCTACATGGACTCCTTTGTTTTGAAGCTTTTCAATCAATTCTTCTGTAAAATGAAGACCAGCTGTCGGAGCTGCAACTGAACCGATGTGCTTTGAAAAGACAGTCTGATACCGTTCCTTATCGTTCAATTGCTCCCGTATATATGGAGGAAGAGGCATCTCTCCAAGTTGATCGAGAATTTCGAGGAACGTGCCTCCCTCATAGGCAAAGCTCAATAAACGCTCTCCCTGGTCTCCTTCTTCTATACAGGTCGCTGTCAGCCTGCCTTCCCCAAAGGAAAGTGTTGTCCCTTTTTTTACACGCTTTGCTGGTTTGACAAGGGTCTTCCAGGTATTATCCGCTTCTTCTTTCAAAAGTAAGACGTCAATTTTCGCTCCGGTCTCCGATTTTATACCGTATAAACGTGCAGGTAACACACGAGTATCATTCAATACCAGGCAATCTCCTGGTTTTAAGTATTTCGGGATATCGCTGAATGCATTATGTTCAATACCGCCTGATTCTGGATCGACCACCAGCATACGCGATTTTGTACGATCCTTCAGCGGTGTTTGCGCAATCAAATGTTCTGGCAAATTAAAATCAAATTCATTTACTTTCATTATCATTTCACCTATTTATCAGCTATTTTGTGTATTCATTGTTGTTAAGAGATGGCTCTATCTGAAGCGTCCGATCAAATAAAAAATTAACGAAAGGACGATACTCACGGCAATAGATGTGACAATCGGAAAATAAAAGGTCGTATTTCCTTTTTTAAAAACGATATCGCCTGGTAATTTTCCGATGAAACTGCCAATGATTCCAAATAGTATAAATACGATACCGATTACAATGAAAATTTTACTCATGGCCTTTTCGGTTCCTCCAAGTCAAAATGCTTGTAGGCAAGTCCAGTTGTCATACGACCCCTTGGTGTCCGTTGGATGAATCCAATCTGGAGCAAATAAGGTTCGTAGACGTCTTCTATCGTTTGAGGTTCTTCACCAATTGTTGCTGCGATGGTATTCAAACCTACCGGACCGCCTTTGTAATTTTCAATAATCCCTCTTAACAATTTATAGTCAATATTGTCCAATCCTAAACGGTCCACCTGAAGCCTTTCAAGTGCTTGGACCGCAATATCCTTTGTTATGATCCCATCTCCTTGTACCTGGGCGAAATCACGAACCCTTTTCAGTAATCTGTTTACGATACGAGGAGTACCGCGAGCTCTTCGCCCTAATTCTTCAGCAGCATCCGGCTGAACTTTTATCTCAAAAAAATCTCCTGTGCGGATGACGATTTCCGTCAAATCATCTAATTCATAGTAATCAAGCCTGCTATGGACACCAAAACGGTCACGCAACGGAGCAGATAACAAACCTGCTCGAGTTGTCGCTCCTACTAAGGTAAAAGGTGGTAGATCCAAACGTACAGATCTGGCTGTTTCCCCTTTTCCAATAACGATATCAAGGCAAAAGTCTTCCATCGCAGGATATAAGACCTCTTCAACTGATCGATGCAGTCTATGGATTTCATCGATGAAGAGGACATCCCCAGGTTCAAGTGCAGTTAAAATCGCAGCTAGGTCACCAGGCCGCTCGATTGCTGGACCACTCGTAGTCCGAATGTTTACACCCATTTCATTAGCGATGATACAGGAAAGAGTCGTCTTCCCTAATCCCGGAGGTCCATATAAGAGTACGTGATCAAGTGGTTCGCTTCGCATTTTTGCAGCTTCAATGAAGACTTGAAGATTTTCTTTTACCTTCCGTTGTCCGATATATTGTTGGAGGTATTGTGGCCGCAGACTAAATTCAAGCGTTTCATCTTCCTGATTGAGTTCATTCGAAATTATCCGTTCTTCCATCTCACACCCACCTCAGGTCAATTCAATAATAATTGTAAAGCTTTCTTTATGTATTGATCCGTTGACAATCCACTTTCACCTTCTAGTTGAGGTGCAACTTTCTTGATTTCTTTCTGACCATATCCAAGAGCTTCAAGCGCTTCAAATGCATCTTGAAGACCATCTTCTGACATTTCAACTTTTGGTTTCTCTTCGATTTTCACTTCAGTCCAGTTCGTCAATTTCCCTTTAAGATCCAAAATCATTTGTCTAGCAGTCTTCTTGCCGACCCCAGGAAAACGGGTCAGAAACTTCTCATCTTCATTTTCAATAGCAGTAACGACCTGATCCGGCTTCCCTGAAGCTAGAATAGCCAGTGCTCCCTTTGGGCCAATTCCAGAAACTTGGATCAATTTCATGAACAAATCACGTTCATCCAGGTTTTCAAACCCATACAACGCCAAAATATCTTCACGTACATGCTGATACGTAAAAATGGTCGTTGTGTTACCGATTTGTTTTTGATATATGAAAGGATTCGGGCAGTTAATTTTATATCCAATGTGGCCGCATTCGAGTACGACATGATCTGAATGTATGTATTTCACTATTCCTGTAATATAATCAATCAATGTTTGTAACCTTCTCCCCTATTTGTAGTGCATCTGATCTCTTTATAAGAAAAGTTCTGTTAAAGAGTGTAGCGGTTTTGCTATTTTAGTTTCCTTTTACACTTTTGGCCGGAATAACCGTGAAATCGGCCGGATTATTTATGAAACTGGCCGGATTATGAGCAAAAACCGCCGGATTATGTAAATCTAGAAAAAATACGAACGTTTCTTCTTATTTTTTCATTGTAGCACATCTGTTGAAGAAAAGTCGAAAGAATATAAGAGCTGACGAAGGTTTCAATCGCTAGGATCACTCTTGGTAAAATACTTGTCATTCATTGAATTCTGCGACATCAAAGCTTAGGATAAAGTAAAAACGACCTGCTGGAAAAAGTTTCAGCAGGCCGTGTAATGATGTTCATTTTTTGATCGCATATGGTTCATATTGATTGAGTACTTCCTGGTAGTCAGATTTGGTTTCGATCCGTATTCCTTCTTTTAATTTTTCAAGAAGATTACTCTCGAGTTTCTTTACATCGATTTGATAGAAGGACTGTATGACTTGGTCTTCATGAGGTCTACCATTGAAAATCGTTAGGATGCCATCCTCCGTCAGACCGAAAAAACCATTCACTTTTGAGAGGGGTGAAATATCATCGATTTCTTGTTCGAATATGACTCGTTTCAAATCTTGGTCGATCATTTGCCAATCAGCATAAGCCGCCCAAAAGTCTTCCATCGACCAGATTGTTTCATAAATGACTTCTTGACTGCTTTCCCCGTCTAAATAAGTTCGCTGTAGAAGAACTTCGACAGTGAGTGGACCAGAAACAGTCTGTGCTTCCTGCTCTTGTGGATGACTATGAGAAGGTAGGTTTGCTTTCACCTCATCTTCAAATGAATGAAACACCAGCACATAAACTGCTCCTAATACGGATACAACTATAGGAAAAATCCAAGCTGCTTTCACAGGGAAGGTTTTCACCTGACTATCACCTCACGTTTGTCTTCTTCAGACAAATATACATTCAGTAATAGTTTTACCGAATCAGGGTAATTTATCCATCTTAAATGAATCGCTATTGTTCATCGGCAATTTCAAGGTTATGATACACTTCCTGAACATCATCAAGCTCTTCCAATGCATCGATCAGATTGAACATTCTTTGTTCATCCTCCCCTTCAAGCTTTGTCAGCGTCTGAGGGATCATCGTGATTTCTGCAGTTGAAGGCGTATATCGTTTTGATAATAAATCATTCTTAACACTAGAAAATTGTTCGGCATCGGTGTAGATCTCATACGCTCCTTCATTCACTTCATACTCTTCCGCACCCGATTCGATGATTTCTAACATGAATTCATCTTCAGAAAGTGAAACTTCGTCTTGATCAATGATAATCACACCTTTACGGTCAAACATGAAGGCGACACATCCAGATTCACCTAAGTTCCCTCCATTTTTCGAAAACGCATGTCTCACTTCAGCAGCAGTACGATTTTTATTATCCGTCAATATTTCCACCATTACAGCTGTACCGCCGGCTCCATATCCTTCATAGACGATTTCTTCATAGTTGACGCCTTCTAAATTTCCACTCGCCTTCTTAATAGCACGATCAATATTTTCATTCGGCATGTTCGAAGATTTGGCTTTATCAACAGCTAAACGGAGTGATGGATTTGTCTCGGGATCACCGCCACCTTCTTTTGCAGCTATGAAAATTTCTTTAGCAAGCTTCATGAACACTTTTCCGCGCTTTGCATCCTGCGCATTTTTCCTGCGTTGTATATTTTTCCATTTAGAATGTCCTGCCATATTGTTTCTCCCCTTTTCTTACACTTCTTTTTTCAATATAGCACATATCTACACCCTTAAAAAAGAAAATGGAGCTGACACAAAAGGCGTCAACTCCAGCTTGAAACTACTTTAACGATTGTTTTGGAAAGGTCGTTGCATGGCATCCCCTATGTCGTTCATTATTGCATTTACATCTGAACGAACTTCTGCGAAACCATTCCCATTTCTCAAATCGTCATCGACATTTCTGATTCTTGTAAACATTTCTTCGTCCGTTGTTACCCGAACGTTTTTATCAGTCATTTGCTGCACAGCTTCCTTTACGTTCTTTCGAACATCCTGGTCGTTTCGATCATTCGTATCGACGCCAACCAAAACTGTGTCACCGTTGACCACGACACGCACATCGTCAACGTTTTTCATATCTTTTACTCGCTTGGAGATTCGAGCAGCAAGGTCTCCACCATTGTAGTCATCTGCATAATTGATTTCTGCCCTGTCGAGGTCTCTGCGATCACGATCTGCAATCTGAGTTAAAGGTCCCTCATTGGCATCATCATTCGTATAGTACCCAATAGGACGAGTGTCATTATCATAACGTGTTTCCATCGCACCGTTACCATCTGCATTACATGCCGTTAATGCACCTGTCAGCATCAAAGCTGAAGTCAATACCATTAATTTTTTCATTAATAAACCTCCTTTCACCATTTAGAATGGCAATCAGAGGTTTAAATTAATCCTATTTGAGACGGAAATAGTTCCCTATTCTTTTTTGGTGTCTTTTTTCTTTTGTTTCCTTGGCTGCATCTGAATGTCAATGTCCCAATATGGGTCCCTACCTGGAGTCTGGCCCATCATTCCGCCTTGATCCTGTTGCATCCATGGCATTTGACCACCGCCTTGCTGGCCTTGCATCATCGGAAGCTGACCCATCATTCCACCTTGATCTTGTTGCATCCATGGCATTTGTTGTCCGCTGCCTTGCTGACCTTGCATCATTGGAAGCTGACCCATCATTCCGCCTTGATCTTGTTGCATCCATGGCATTTGACCGCCGCCCTGCTGACCTTGCATCATCGGAAGCTGACCCATCATCCCGGCTTGGTCTTGTTGCATCCATGGCATCTGTCCGCCGCCCTGCTGCCCTTGCATCATCGGAAGCTGACCCATCATTCCGTCTTGATCTTGTTGCATCCCCGGCATCTGTCCGCCGCCCTGCTGCCCTTGCATCATCGGAAGTTGACCCATCATTCCGCCTTGGTCCTGTTGCATCCACGGCATTTGTTGACCGCCGCCTTGCTGGCCTTGCATCATTGGAAGCTGACCCATCATTCCGCCTTGATCTTGTTGCATCCACGGCATTTGTTGACCGCCACCTTGCTGACCTTGCATCATCGGAAGCTGACCCATCATTCCGCCCTGATCCTGGCTTGCCCATGGATTTAGAGATTCATTATTCTGACCTTGCTGCATCATCTGCCCGCCACTTTGGTCTTGCCCCATCCATGGCAGCTGTCCTCCGCCTTGGTCTTGCCCCATCCATGGCATCTGTCCTCCGCTTTGATCTTGACCCATCCATGGCATCTGCCCGCCGCCTTGATCTTGGCCCATCCATGGCATCATTTGTCCGCCGCCATGTTCTTGCCCCATCCATGGCATCATTTGTCCGCCGCCATGTTCTTGCCCCATCCATGGCATCATTTGTCCGCCGCCATGTTCTTGCCCCATCCATGGCATCATTTCTCCGCCGCCATGTTCTTGCCCCATCCATGGCATCATTTGTCCGCCGCCATGTTCTTGCCCCATCCACTGATAGTCATCATAATCCATCTCTTCCATTCCATACATTTCGAGTGGCGACGCATAACCATTTGGGATATCTCCGTATTGTTCCATATGACCATACATCGGATAGCCTCCCATTTGATGGTGATAACCATACGGTTGCATCATCGGACCACAGCAAGGATCCATCATTTGATATGACCCGTAATGTCCCCATGGTCCTGCACAAGGATCGGGCATACAGCAATCATCATATGGAATACATTCGACTGGTGGACAAGGCTTGACAGGTTTTGGCTTAGGCATTTCATATGTGGTTGTCTTTTCTTCTTTTTGTAAGCCTAATGTAATTTGAAATTCTTCCTCTGTGATCGGAGCCTTAGGTTTTTTAACAACCGGTTTTTCTTTTACGATCGGTTTTTCCTTTATCGGCTTCTCTTTTATCGGCAGCTCTTTTTTAATTGGCATTTCCTTTTTGATTGGCATCTCTTTTTTCGTAGGTGCTTTGATCGGCATTTCTTTTTTCGGTTTAGGCATTGGCTTTTCCTTTGTTATCGGTTTCTCCTTCATTTTCATATTCATATGTGGCATTATTTTGTTTTTCATATTACCTGAATTATTTGGTTTTCCGTTCGGATTGCTGGTCGGTACTTTTACTTTGGCACCTGGATAGATGGTATCCGGATTCTTTATTTGGGGATTAGCTTTGATGACCTCTTGCAAATCTACACCGTACATTTTAGATATTTTCCAAAGTGTATCCCCTTTTTTGACAATGTGTATTTTCAAAACGATCTCCTCCCTGCCTAATTCATTACACAGTATATGAGAGATTGGGCATCTTGCTACACTTTTAAAAAACAGTCTGTTCGCCATAATCATTATATGAGTCCGTTAAAACACATATTCTTTATGATTGTGAAGGGCTCGTTATTCGGAATGGAAATGTGGTATTCTTAAATGAACGAAACTGTTGTTTTAGGAGGAAAAGCGTAATGAAAGATAAAGGAGATAAGGTCTTAGGGGAAGAACGGAGGGACTTACTGCTTCAATGGCTGAAACAGAGTGAGACTCCACTGACGGGAAGTCATCTTGCAAAACAGACAAATGTAAGCCGGCAGGTGATTGTTCAGGATATTTCGTTGTTGAAAGCTCGAAATGAACCCATTATGGCTACTTCCAACGGATATTTATATTTCCAAACCGTTTCTTCAAAACAGAAATACACAAGAATCATTGCATGCCAGCATTCTTCTGATGAAACAGTAGATGAACTCAATACAATTGTCGATTATGGCGTTACGGTAAAAGATGTTACGATTGAACATCCTGTCTATGGAGACTTGACTGGGGTGATCATGATTCAAAATCGTCATGATGTTGAACAATTCATCAATAAAGTCCGGGAAACCAATGCGGCTTACCTACTTGAATTGACGGACGGTGTCCACCTGCACACATTAGAAGCAGATTCAGAAGATCAGTTGGACCAAGCATGCAGAGCATTAGAAGGGAAAGGGTACTTGTTGTCACGTTCATAGTTTTTCAATTAGCTCGTCAGAAGTTGCTGATTTCCTATATTGGGGGAAATTTTTATCGGTGCATCTCTGTTTTTATCGGTGCAAATCCGAAATAATTCGGTGCCGTTTTGTCATTTATCGTCATCTTTAAATTCTCGCTATGCGCCGGACCCGATTATGCTTACTTGTCTGACATGTTCCAACTTTTCAAGCGCTTTAAGAATACCATTGATGTCTTCTTTGGAAGATGCCGTCTCGATCGACAGTGTAACATTTGCTTTTCCTTGCAGGGGAATCGTTTGGTGTATCGTCAAGATATTACATCCTAATTCGGCAAGAATCCTAAGTAAGGACGACAATGATCCTGAACGGTCTTCCAAATGGATAGAAATAGATACGATTTGCTTTTGGACCATCGTTTCAAACGGGAAAATCCGATCACGGTATTTATAAAATGCACTTCTGCTTAAATCTACGGCTTTAACTGCTTCATTGATTGTACTCACTTTTCCTGATTCTAAAAGCGCTTTCGCTTCAAGCGTTTTTGTCATCGCTTCGGAAAGGACATCCTCTTGTACCAGATAAAAACGTTCACCTTTACGATCCATCTTGCAGCCTCCTGTTAAGGAATTGTTACCTCAGTATATAAGGATTAGCTTTTGTTAGCAACTTTATCGTATTATCGATGCTTTTTATTGATACAGTTTGATTTTGGATTTTTATATAGAAGGTTTTTCAAGGTTTCTGCCTGTAAGATTAAACAGAGCCAAATAAAAAATAGACCGTCACTACGACAGTCTATTCAATAAATTCAAATTCATAATCCATGATGCGGACGATGTCACCATCTTCAGCACCGCGTTCTCTAAGAGCGTCATCAATTCCCATCCTTCTCATCTGTTGAGCAAACCGTCTGACCGATTCATCTCTGGAGAAGTCCGTCATTTTGAATAGACGCTCAATTTTGCCACCGGAAATGACAAATGTGCCATCATCTTCTCGTGAAAGTTCAAAAGGCTGTTCTTCCTTTTGATGCTTATAAAGCACTCTTTCATCCTCTTCTTCCTCATCTTCTACGAGTGGAAATTCAGGCGTTGTTTCTAATTTATTCGCAATTTCAAATAACAAATCCCGTACTCCGTCTTTGGTAATCGCTGAAATCGGGAAGATCGGGTATTCATCTCCAACCTGTTCTTTGAATAGCTCGAGATTATCTTCTGCATCTGGCATGTCCATCTTATTTGCAACAACAAGCTGTGGACGTTCTGTCAAACGCAGATTATATTGCTTAAGCTCTTCATTGATTTTCAAAAAGTCTTCGTATGGATCTCTTCCTTCCATACCTGACATATCAAGGACATGGACAATCACTCGTGTCCTTTCAATATGTCTTAAGAACTGATGACCCAAACCGACTCCTTCATGTGCACCTTCGATCAATCCTGGCAGGTCCGCCATGACGAAACTCCGGTTGTCCTCTGTTTCAACAACGCCAAGGTTCGGACTTAACGTTGTGAAATGGTACTCGGCAATTTTAGGCTTAGCTGCTGATACAATGGACAATAGCGTTGATTTCCCGACACTAGGAAAACCAACAAGTCCAACATCAGCAAGTAATTTCAATTCTAATGTGACTTCTCTCTCTTCACCTGGTTCACCATTCTCGGAAAGTTCAGGTGCCGGATTTTTCGGCGTTGCAAAACGTGTATTCCCACGTCCCCCTCGTCCGCCTTTCGCAATGACTGCTTGCTGCCCATGTTGAATGAGATCAGCAATGACCTTTCCAGTCTTGACATCAGTCACGACTGTTCCTGGAGGGACTTTGATAATCCTATTTTCTGCATTCCGTCCATGCATGTTTTTAGACATTCCATTTTCCCCGCGTGGAGCTTTGAAGTGACGGTTGTAACGGAAGTCCATCAATGTCCGTAATCCTTCTTCAACCTGGAAAATGACGTCTCCGCCCTTTCCACCGTCTCCACCAGCTGGTCCCCCATCTGGTACATATTTCTCTCTGCGGAAGGCAACCATTCCGTTTCCGCCATCACCTGATTTTATAAATACAGTAACCTGATCGACAAACATGATATTTCTCACCTCACCTTATGATCCTAGTTCAAGGATATATAACAGTTCATTTTCCTGACAGTAGCTTTCGACGATCGTGATTGAATTATGTAAAGGATTCAGTGAATCTAATGCCTTACAGGAGTCCAGATCAATTTTCCCTGCAAAATCATAAGTGATTCTTGATCTTCCCTGAATCAATTGGATGGTAATCATCAGATGCGGTTCTCCATCTGGTTCCACCAATTTATCAAGATGACTGATGAATTCTTTGGTCCAGTCATAAATCGCATCGTCAAACGACGAAAGGTCTTGTTCATCACCGATCACTTCATAATCGAGTCGATACTTGTTCTGCTGCCAATTGTATGTTAATAAAAATTCAGCCATTTTCGGCATCCGAAGATTTGAGACCTTCGCCTCGTTCTTCGCTTCATGCACTACCTTTTCAATTATTTCTTTAGCCCGGTCAGTACGGTCTAGTGCTAAATTTCCTTTTATTAGTTGAAGTTGGTTCAGCCAATCATGCCGGGCATGACGTAATAGACTAACGGGATCCCATTTTTCCTTCATATCAGCACTCCCAAACGTTAAAATTAACCGTCTTTTAAAAAGGTATAAGAAGAAAAAAACTCTAACCAGTCCGGTTAGAGTTTAAGTGTTACGCTTCTTTGGCTACTGGGTAAACACTTACTTGCTTACGGTTACGACCTAGACGCTCGAATCGAACGACTCCGTCCACCTTAGCGAATAAAGTGTCATCTCCACCGCGGCCAACGTTCTTACCAGGGTAGATCTTTGTTCCGCGTTGACGGAAAAGAATAGAACCACCAGAAACAGTTTGTCCGTCAGCTCTCTTAGCTCCTAGACGCTTAGAGATTGAGTCACGACCGTTCTTTGTACTACCAACACCCTTTTTGGATGCGAAGTATTGCAGGTTTAACTTAAGCATGAGATGCACCTCCTAAAACCTAATTGATTTTGATATATTGACCATAGTCACGTTCGATAGACTTCAATGCAACCAGCATACCTTCTAGTAAAAGCTGTATCTTCTCTGATGTTTGTTCACTTACAGAGGAAGGTGTCTTGAATGTAAAATACCCGCCGTCTTCACGAGTCTCCACTTCAGGCTCAACCTGGCAGAGTTCTTCAATTGCATTTACAGTCCCAAAGGAAACAGCTGTCACTGCTGCACACACAAGATCATGTCCATATGGACCTGATTCGGCGTGCCCCGTAATGCTGAACGACACGATTTTACGCTGATCACGAATTATATTGACCCTTAACATGATTATACGTTAATTTTGTCAATAACAACTTTTGTGTATGGTTGACGATGTCCTTGTTTACGACGATAGTTCTTTTTAGGCTTGAACTTGTAAACAACGACTTTTTTTGCACGACCTTGCTTGTCGACCTTAGCAGTTACAGTCGCTCCGTCTACGAGCGGGCTTCCGACTTTTACGTCATTTCCACCTACCATCAATACACGATCGAAAGTAATTGTGTCGCCTGCTTCACCATTCACTTTTTCAATATAAAGCTCTTGTCCTTCTTCTACACGGAATTGTTTTCCGCCTGCTTCAATAATTGCGTACATCATATGCACCTCCTGTTAAACTCAGACTCGCCATTACAGGTGCTTCTGAATCAATATAGTCGTCGTATTTCTTTGTTGCGTCGTTACTGCGGTCCTCAAATAGGATTTCTATTATCTGGTCCTCGTAAACTTCCGCGCCTCGAACTACTCGACTCTATTGTTTCAACTTCACATAAATTGAGCTGCGAATTTCTGCATTGCATCGTGACTCCGGTCCTCATGTAGGTCAATCTACACTCCGGTCCTCGTCCACTTCTGCGCCTTGAACTTTTTGCTCTCTTCATCTGAATGAATACTGGTTCCAGTATAAATTGAGCGGCGAATTTCGCCTCAATTTTATCATTAAGCTTGAAAACCTGCTTTGAGCGGTTGGAGCGTGAGGCTCCAAAAACTAACGAAAAAATCATACCATAAAACAAAAGGCATTGTCAATGTTATTCCTTCTCTATTCGTGTTTCGATCACATCGCATGACCCGATTTGCCTCACGTGAAAATAAGGATGATCAACCTCGGATTTTTCCGTTATATACAGTTTAGCAGAAATCAGGCTTGAAAGGTCATCTTCCAAGTCACTTTCTGGAGCTTTGAGATATTCCCGTAATGGTTTAGAAACTTCCACCCAGATCCCTTCCCCTTCTGTATGACGATGTTCAAACAAAGCCCGTTCTAGAGCATAATAGATGGTTTCAACGGATAATTGCCTATGGTTTGCATTACAAACCGCACAGGGTTCAGTCATCTGTGCAGAGAGGCTGTCTTTCACCTTTTGACGAGTAAGTTCTAATAAACCAAGTGCAGTGAAACCATGAATTCTTGTTCGAATCGGGTCTTGGTTGAACGTGTTTTCAAGTCGCCTTATAACTTTTTCTTGATGATCTTTACTATTCATTCGGATGAAGTCGATGACGATCATACCACTTATATTACGTAGCCTCAATTGTCTTGCAGCCTCTTCTGCTGCGTGTAGATTCGTCTCTAAAATTGATTCGTCACGATCTTGTTTACCAGTGAATTTCCCGGTATTCACATCAATAACTGTCAACGCTTCTGTGGGGTCAATATTGATATACCCCCCATTTTTTAACCAAACAACAGGCTGAAGTGCTTTATGTATTGCCTGCTCAATATTATGATGACTGAAAAGATTTTCAGTTCCCTTGTATAAATAGGTCTTCTCAGAGAAGTTCGGATATTTATTCTTAAAGGATCGGTAAACATCGAAGTCATCAAAGATGTACGTCATTTCCTCATTAGAGGTATGAACTAAAGCGCGCTCAATCAACGTATTCCCTTCAAACAATAAAGAAGTGCGCTTTAAGGTCTCAGCTCTATCTGAAAGAGTTTCCCATTGCTGTCGGAGTCTTGAAACTTCTTGATCTAACTGCTCAAGTGATACTTCTGAGCTCGAAGTACGCATGATCAAACCTTCACACCCTGCGGTCAGTTCATCCCCCACTTTTCTCATCCGCTCCGTATCATCCTCTGATAACTTTTTTGAAACGGCTGTGTAGTTCCCGAACGGTAAATAAACAAGATGCTCTCCAGGTATCGTAATGTTTTCCGTAAGGAGAGGCCCCTTGCTTTTGGAAGCTTCTTTTTTCACTTGGACAATAATCCATTGGCCTTCATGTATCTTTTCAGAGATGGTCTGATTTTCCTTTCCGGATTTCGGGACCAAATCAGTGGCATGAATGAATCCGTTCTGTTCAAATCCAACGTCGACAAAGGCCGCTTGCATACCCGGCAGTACTTTAACGACGCGCCCTACGTATATATTCCCGGCTTTTGGATAAGCATTGGGACGTTCAAGCATCACCTCGACCAATTGTCCATGATTGACAAGCGCAGCTCTTTTTTCAGATGTTGTCATATTAAATAAAAGTTGTTTCAATATAGATCCTCAATTCTCATCTTTTACGTTTGAACTTCTACTTTAATATTTTAACGAAAAAGATCCTCAATTGCACACGAACCGGCACTCTGCTTAAAGTAAGCCGACAATATATCCTTTTCTTTACACATATGTGGAGGGGCTGATTTTATTAATATGTCATGGCTGCACCCTTTATATAATCCGGCAAGTACATTTTCTACACTTGTTGCCGGGTGAACACTGATGACTTTGTTCCTCTTTGGCTTTTCTTTTGTACTCATCCTTTCCAACAAGAATCGGACATACACATACGGGTGATGTTTCCATTCCACATAGTGAGCATAAAGTAAGAAAGATACGATGATAATCAAATTCAAATGAAAAGCAAACCAAAGGAGCGATCCCCCTGTAAAGATGAGCAGAAATATACAGGAGATCAACAACATGAATTTCTTTGCTTTTTTAAATGGGGAAAACAAGGTGATGAATAGGAAAAGGAGCTTTCCGCCATCCAGCGGCCAAATGGGAAGTAAATTGAACAATAAAATCATCCAATTCATCGATATCAGAAGTTCAAGTGTATACGGGTCCCCTAAACCATTATATAAGCAGAACATACCGAGGCTGATCATCCAAACATGTTGGAGAGGACCAGCTAATGTGACGATGATTTCCTCATGATAGGGTCGATTCCCGTACTCGTCCATTTCCGCAACACCTCCAAAAGGCAGTAATTCCACTTTAACCAACCGCCATTTGAAAAAAAGTGCTGCGAACGCGTGTCCCAGCTCATGAATGAGGATGATGAGAAACAAAACAAGAAACTCCCGAAAGTGACCAGTTGTGATGCCGATCAATGCAACCAGCCAGAGAAGCGGGTTTATTCGTATCAAGGAGAGGACCTTGAGCATTATTCAGAGGACAAAACTTTCATAGGATCTACAAACCCGCCGTTATCCTTGATTGCGAAATAGAACATGCCCGCTTCTGATCCCTCTTCCATCGTTACCTTCCCTAGAGTCGTCCCCAAATCGATATAATTATAGAGTTTGATGCCGTCATCGATTTTATCGAGCTTTCCATACCAAGACTCGCTACCATCAAAATGCTGGACCACAACCGTTTTGCCTAATTTGTCCTTTTCTCCTACAAAGATGACAAATCCTTCTTTAATGGCTGAAACGTCTGTTTCATTACCTGTTTCCAGCAAAATTCCTTGGCCATTATCTTTGAACGATTGAAGGACTTTCGTGTTCGCTGGGAGCGCATAATCTTCCATTTTTTTACCCGTATCAGCAACCTCGCTACCCTTACTTTCAGTCGGAAACAACGCAAGCGGTTTTCCGAATTTCTCTTCATACCATCCTGCGATCGAAGCGAATTGAAATTCCTGTTCAAAGGAATTATTGACCAAGTTACGTACAGGATTAAGGTTTTCAGATGGGTTCTTGAAGACAATTCCCACAATTAAAAATAAGCATACCGCTGCCATCAAACGAAAAAGAAATCCCTGGGAAGAAAATAAAGGATGACCTCCTTCATTTCGCTTATCCTTATAGTCAGGGTAGGAATGATTGGAACCAGGATTATTTCTTTTTATGTGATTGTGATACTTTCTCCGTATCTCATCCGCTCTGCTTTTCATAGACACCCATCCTCTACATCTGGTTTGTACATGTTTATGACTTGTCCGTGGTGTTTATGACTATTGTAGATTTACAATCAGAATTGGATGAAAAGCAATATAGAGTCGGCTAGGTAAATTTCTCTACATAGTAAAAAAGCCGGATTCTCCTGGGTTTCCCATTCGAATCCGGCTTTGATTTATGATCTCATTCCGAAGAATTGCTTCACTTTTTTGAATAGACCTTTGTCTTGCTCCAACGACATCAACGGCACAGATTCACCGAGAATCCTGCGAGCGATGTTCCGGTATGCCTGCGAGGCTTTCGTATCCGGATTCAACGCAATCGGTTCACCACGGTTGGAAGCGCGGATGACAAGTTCATCATCTGTAACGATCCCCAATAATTCGACCGCTAAAATCGAAACAATTTCATCGACATCCAATGAGTCGCCACTTTCCATCATATGAGGCTTCAGGCGGTTGACAATAAGCTTAGGAGCTTCGATGTCTTCCTGTTCCAGTAGACCGATGATCCGATCTGCATCTCGTACCGATGAGGTCTCAGGATTTGTGACAACGATCGATTTATCAGCGCCTGCAATCGCATTTTTGAACCCTTGTTCAATTCCTGCAGGACAATCGATGATGACATAATCATAGTCCTGTTTGAGCTCCGTCACGATCGTTTTCATTTGTTCAGGTTTGACGGCACTTTTATCTTTAGTCTGTGCGGCGGGTAATAAGTACAAACACTCGAATCGCTTATCTTTTATCAAAGCTTGATGTAATTTACAGCGGTTATGTGCAACATCTACAAGATCGTAGATGATACGATTTTCAAGGCCCATAATCACATCCAGGTTTCGGAGACCGATATCTGTATCGATTAAACAAACCTTCTTTCCAAGAAGTGCAAGTGATGTCCCTATGTTGGCTGTGGTTGTTGTTTTTCCAACTCCGCCTTTTCCAGATGTAATAACGATAGCTTCACCCACAAAACATTCCCCTTTCCCTACAATCGGTTTAAACCGGGTCTGAGCTGGTGTAAGATGTGCATACGATCGAATTTGATCATATTATCCTCTTCATCTAAATATGCACAATCACCAGAGTACTCTAGTTCATTTTCTTCTTCATTTATAAATTGATCTGCAATACGAACTAAGGTTGGTTTCAATACAGAAGCTGCTACGACGGCTGATTTACGACCTTCACAGCCTGCGTGGGCAATCCCTTTCAATGTTCCCATCACAAAAATATTTCCAGTAGCTGCGACAGTACCACCAGGATTCACATCACCCACTAATAGTAAGTCGCCTTGAACCTTCAATATCTGACCAGAGCGTATCATCCTGCTTACAGAAGTGATTTCATTCTCTTTTTTCATGAACTCTGCTTCTTTACGCGTGATGACGTCTGATTCAATGACATCGACTAACAGGTTCTTCTTTTGGTAGATGATATTTCTCAAAGTCTCTTCCTGAGGTTCACTCAAATACCGTTTGCCCACTTTGACCTTCACCGTAATCTTCGGGCTTTCTGAAGAATCCTCTGTTCCAGGATAGATCAACTTCGATTCCAATTCTTCCAAAAGTTGATTGAAAGAGCATGTATCATCAAGATGAAGAATGAGTCCTTCTTTCGTCCCCTTAATCGTTACATAATGAGTATTTGATTTTTGTTGTTTTTGTTTCTGTGCCATTACCCTGTTCACCTCAACATACACAAATTCGACAATGTCAAATGGGAATCCTTTTTTCCACTCTATTTTTCTTGCAATTCCATGGCTATATCAAGCAACCATTTCCGCAGTGGGTAATAGACTAAAACGACGAATACACCATTTAGGATCAAGGTCGGGAGATACCGCTGATAGATAAAGGTTTCCAACATCACATTCGCTACGCCTATTAAGCTATATAACCCATAAATTAAAAATTCAAATGCAGAAAGACCTATTAGCATAATGAATAACGTCACAAATATGTTCCCGTGGAAATATCTGGCTATGAACGTCGTCACATAGGCTGTCAATCCCATCGAAAACATATACACCCCTAACAAATCAGTGAAAATCACATCATAAAGCAAACCGAAAGCTATTCCATAAATGAGACCACGGATCGGTGAAATATACATAGCGATGAAACACACTATGACAACGACGAAGCGTGGGATAAGGATCGTTTCGTTATCCAGATGCTGTGGTGTGAAAACCTGCATGATGGTACTTTCACTTATAAAAACGAGGTATGTAACAAAAGGAAGAAGAAAGCGGATCATGACGTTTCTTCCTCCTCTATTTGGTCTGGATCCCCAATTTCAACATCCACTTCTTCCATTTCCCGCTTGACGATCATTACATGATTGATATCATAAAGATCCGCAGCTGGCTCTATGTAAGCAGTTTGAGTTGGTTCCACCTTATCAGGTTCTACTTCTACGATCTTTCCAATCTCTAAGCCTTCAGGGAAAATGCCTCCTAGACCAGATGTCGTCACGGTTTGACCTTCTTCTAATTTCTTATCGATCGGGATCATTTTCATCAAAAGCATTTTCTTCTTTTCGTCAAACCCTTGAATCAAACCATATACTCTCTCTTTTTCACCATTTACGACTGCCGAAATCCTGCTGTTCGGATCATGGCTGCTTACCAACTCTACACTTGAATGGAATGCTGAAACTTTGTCGATTTTCCCGATTAATCCCTGTGCAGAAATGACTGCCATATTTGGTTCGATTCCAGCTTGCTTGCCTTTATTAATTTTGACAGATTGATACCATCTCTCTGGTGATCTTCCGATGATAGAGGCTTGCCATACCGTATAATCTGTCAGGGTTTCTTCTTTTTTAAGTGTGTTTCGCAGGGTTTCATTTTCTTTCTTCAAATCTTTCACCCGGCTTGCGAGTGAATCATACTCATTCAACTGTAACTTCAGGACTTTATTTTGTTCATAGATTTCTTTCATCTCAATTACATTCCCAAAGAAACCCGCTACAAAGTGTGCGGGTTTATAAAAGACAGATTGTGTCCATCCAACGGTATCTTGCAAAAATTGTTCTGGCCATGAAATGTTTTCCCGTTCTTTCATGGAAAAACCGATCATAGCCACCAGAACAATCATACTTACTAGTAGAATAATCAATCGTTTATTAGAAAAAAACTGCGGCACGATTTACACCTCTTACGATTTTGATTTAGAACGGCCGCCGCCAAATCCTGGTTTACTGCTGATCTGCTGGTAGTTTTCAATTGCTCGTCCAGTACCAATCGCAACACAATCCAAAGCGTTTTCAGCTACAATGACAGGCATTTTCGTTTCTTCACTGATGACTCGGTCCAAGTTTCGCAGAAGCGCCCCTCCGCCAGTCAGTACGATTCCACGATCCATGATATCAGCAGCAAGCTCAGGCGGAGTCTTTTCCAATGCAAGCTTCACAGCATCCATGATCGTATCGACTGTATCCTTCAGTGCGCCTGCTACTTCTTCACCAGAAATCGTAATCGTCTTCGGCAATCCAGTTAATAGGTCACGTCCACGAATATCCATCTCTTCTATACCATCTGAAACATCTGCAGAACCGATGTCCAACTTGATTGTTTCTGCTGTACGCTCCCCGATGATAACGTTATACGTCTTTTTGATGTACTGGATGATCGCGTCATCCATTTCATCACCTGCTACCCGAATCGATTGTTTTTCAACAATTCCACCAAGTGAGATGATCGCGACTTCCGTCGTTCCTCCACCAATGTCGACGACCATACTACCTGTCGGCTCCCAAACCGGAAGATCTGCACCAATTGCTGCCGCAAGAGGTTCTTCGATTGTTTCCACATCACGAGCTCCCGCTTGTTTTGTCGCTTCTTTCACCGCACGTTCTTCAACATGTGTGATTCCGGATGGAACACATACCATGACAAATGGCTTTCTAGAAAACACAGAACGGTTTTTCTGAGCTTGTTGAATATAGTACTTCATCATCGTGGCAGTAGTATCATAGTCAGCAATAACCCCGTCTTTCATCGGACGGCGCGCGACGATGTTTCCTGGTGTACGACCGATCATATTTTTTGCCGCATTACCGACTGCTTCGATATCTCCACTTTTTGTGTTGATTGCAACAACGGAAGGTTCACGTACGACTACACCCTTCCCTTTCACATATACAAGCGTATTCGCTGTACCTAAATCAATTCCCATATCTCTTGAAAATCCACCAAACATTTATGTAAATCTCCCTTCATTACTAGCAAAACTCATAACTTTGATTATACTCCAAACAGTAAAGCTTGAACAGTCTAAACGTAGCCTTTTTCTTTAAGACTTACAAATTTTTGATCACCGATGATAATATGATCCAAAACATCGATTCCGACAATCTTTCCACACTCTGATAAACGTTGAGTTACTTCAATGTCTTCACGACTCGGATTCGGATCACCACTCGGGTGATTATGGAAGCAGATGATCGATGCTGCAGATCGACGCATTGCTTCTTTAAACACTTCTCTTGGATGGACGATGGATGCATTCAAACTTCCTATGAACACAGTTTGTTTATGCAATACCTGATTCTTCGTGTTCAAATAAATACACACAAAATGCTCCTGTGACAAAAAACGCATCTCATCCATAACATAATTGGCTCCATCTTCTGGGGAGCGGATGATATACCGGTCCTCGATCTGAAGCCTGTTCACTCGTTTTCCTAATTCAAGAGACGCCAGGATTTCAACGGCTTTCGCATTGCCGATTCCTTTGACAGCAATAAGTTCATCAATCGTTGCATCCTTCAAAAGGTTCAATCCTTCAAACTGCTGAATCAATCTATGTGATAATTGAAGAACAGATTCTTCTTTTGTTCCTGAACGTAAAATAATCGCGAGCAACTCTTGGTTAGAGAGGACGCTGGCACCTTCCTTCAGCATACGCTCCCTTGGTCTTTCATTCAATGGAAAATCACGGATTGTCAGGGGTTTGATACCCAAATGCAGATCCTCCTTAGGATATATTCCGTGACTGACTAAGATCATTTGAAATTCCGAATTCTTTCAATTCACGTACTGCCTGTGCTACTGGCAAACCGACTACATTGAAATAATCCCCCTTGATCTCTTTGACCAGGGTCGATCCATAGCCTTGTATACCATATGCACCTGCTTTGTCTGAACTTTCTCCACTACTCACGTATTCTTCTATTTCCTCAGAAGAGAGATTCCAAAACGTTACTTCCGTCACACCATGGAAAATCCGCTTTTTTTCTTCTGAAATAATGGCAACACCTGTGAATACATGATGGGTTTCGCCGGATAACTTCCTCAACATGTCGAACGCTTCTTTGTCGTTTTCAGGCTTGCCTAGGATCTGTTTATTGAACACGACAACAGTATCCGCCCCCAATACAACATGAGACGGATTTTTACGATAGATGTCTTGAGCTTTATGTAAGGCCAATTTTTCGACAAATTGTTCTGGAGAGTATTCTTTACTGATGTCTTCAGATACAGCGCTTTTTTGGACAGTAAATGATAGGCGGGCAATTTCGAGTAATTCTTTACGTCGAGGTGAGCCTGAGGCTAAAATGAGGCTTTTCATGCAATCACCCTTTACGTCTAGAGTAGAGGTTATGATTGGTATTTCACTACTTTCGAAGGGATTATTTACAGAATATCAAATCCCTTCCAGTAAAACAACCAAAATTAGTCATTATCCTCCTTTATTATAATTCGTAAAGGAGGTCTGCTTTATGTCTATCTTTTTGTCGAATTTTAGAGGAATTTCGGAGGTAATATTTCACAGTGGAATTTGTGTAGGATGGTATGGTGAAATTCACTTCCTTTTTCGAGGAGAAAAGGAAACAAGTGTTAGCGTTAGTTTCGCAGGAGATCAACTGAGAACCGATGAGCAGATGAATTTGAATCATTCCTCAGGCATCCGAATTACTGAGGTGCTAGGTAATTCCGTTAAGTTCTACGAATGCACTATTGAAACGAAGTTACTTCTAACTTAACGGACACAGGAGACCTTATTTATCCAATTCACACTGATTTTACGAAACTAACGGACACCAGAGACCGTATTTTCAAAAAACACATGGAAAAATACTGAAAAACACCAGGTTTTTTTAAAATAACAGCTCTCCTGTCTCCTAAAATCACCAAAACACCGTTTTTGTCACAAATAACGGCTCTGGTGTCCGCTAAATTCACTGTATATCTTTTACTTAGGCTCTTTTCTTAAAGATTGTTGCTTTTGAATTATTTTTAAAAACTCACCTTATGCAAGTTGATTGTAGAGCAAGGTGCGAGACTCCTGCGGGATCAGCGGGACAGGTGAGACCATTCAATGTCGTTAAGGCGACGAGTGGGCTCACCGCACGCCCCGCGGAAAGCGAGCATCCTGGAGAGCGGAAATCAACGACTTTCAAGAGCAACAATGTTTGCGAAAACAGTCTTTACTTGTAACAACTGCTACTAAAAGGATTTTTTTAAAAACTGTTTATCAATGATTTGTAATGGATTACAGCATCCAACTTCGCTTGCTGCAAATCCCATTTGTCATCTGTATTTTCAGATATTGTCGAAAGAGCGTTGATGAATGCTACGGACTTTTCTTGTTGTTCATTTGAAAGGACAGAAACGGAACCGAGGGACTCGTTCTTCCACTCTAGCATTTCAGACTGCATGTCATTGATTACTCCCGCATCGGCTGTCAACACTTTTTCAAATAACATCTTTCCTGACTCAACCCATTGGAGCTGATTCTCATCATTCACAGCAATCTCTTTTCCGGAAATAGCCCATTCTTTCGAATACGCATCTGACACGATATTCTGATAGTCAGGAAGGAGTGCGCTCAAATCCTCATTATTGCCAACACCAAAAATGACACGATTATCTGCCGGATCGAACACAGCAGCAAATCCACTAGCCTTCGCTTGCTCAACGACTGCCTGAGCACTCTCACTAGACGAGTAGACACCACCTTGAATGATGTTTGTATTGATTGAAACATCGATCTTCGTTGCATCAACTGCTGTCCCTGTTGTCCCTTCTTCTGTTCCAGCAGGACTTTCCTGGACGACACCTGCTGATTGGGGCTCTGTTTGAGACTTGAACTCATCTCCAGTAAAAATCATTAAAACGATCAAACCGATCATGCAACCGATAATCACTGCACTTCCAATCGGTATAAGCAAGCGTTTCGGAAATTGAAAAGGCATTTTCGGGGATGGCAGCTGACCCTTGAAAGGCATACGTTGTTTCTTTCTATGGATAGGTAAGCCTGGCTTACGGTCATACGAAATCGGTTGGTAATCTTCTATCTGCTTTTCACTTCGGTTCTGGTTGAAAAAATAAGTATTGTCAGAAGGTTTGTCTTTTGGCAGAACCCATTCAAACGGAGTTTCAATGGACTCCCGATCAATTGCAGCCGCAACTTCCTGCTCTTCCTTCATTTCCATCACAGGCATGTCCTTCCCGTTCACTTTGATCGATATTTTGTCAGACTCGTTTTGCATCCCTATCAACTCCTTCTATACTCAATCTATTCTATGTACGAACGCCTTTCTTTAGAACACCGATGGTAGAGTGGTAGGAAGACTATATCACAAAGAAAATAAAAAAGAACAAGACCCCTGTCGTCTTGTCCTTAAAAGCGTTCGAGTTATTTTGACACGCTCTCATTTATGATGATATGTCTCCACTTCCATTTGAAAAGTCACCGATTTCGTATCTTCTCCCCCACTGGCAGTTTCCATCGATAAAATTTTGTAGAACCGCTCCGATCGTTCAACTGTATCTATGAATGTTTTAATAGAATCCAGATCAGGGGCATTTACGAGGACTGAAAACGTATACGGTTGTAGAACCGAAAAAGATTCTTGTCCATCAATCAGCCCTTTATCACTAGGTCCATCGTTGTCTTGTTGCATCAGGATTTCTTGAATATCACTTTTAGAGGCATTTTCTGCTTTCCGTAGATCAAGCACAATCTGATCTGTTTTCTTTCCCTCTGGAGCAGTATGTAGGCTTACTTCTTCTTGATCGTCATTTAGAGTAGTCATCTTTTTTCCAGCAGTTTCAATAAAGGTCTTCTCCACCTGGATTTGAGACTTTAACGTATTGATCCGGTCGAGAGAAGGATAAACAATAAACAGATAACCTGCCAGTAATAGCAAGACGGCAATGATTGAAAATAGAATCAGCAACCTCTTTTGTGAAGGTACCTTCTGCATCATTCTCCCCCTCCTTTGTTAGTGAATCGCTCCGTATGGAAGGCAATCTCAAAATCAGCATAATAGTTATTGCTTGTTTTCTGTGTTTTAGATGTCTCTTTCGTTTCGCCTTCGATCACTTCAGCAATGGGCTCAATCCTCTGATCATTTTTCGATACACGGACGATCGTGACATCCATAATTCCATCAGACTCTAGCAATTGACGTTGATACGCTGCGATTTGCTCTAGTTGGGTGAACGTTGTTACAAGTGTCACGGTACCATCTTCGGAATAACCGATTTGCTCAATGGACCCGTTTTTTAACGGTCCAATCATTTCATCGATAACGGCTATGGTAGCAACCCTGTTTGTGATGAGCTGGTTCAATTCCTTCAACATCTCTTGACTATTTTCTGAGCTTGTATTTAATTGCCCTTCGATTTCACTCCGTTCATCCTGTAAAATCTCTACCTGTTTTTCAAGTTCTGCGCTTTCAAGCATAGCCAGTATTTTCGTCGTCGCGATCCCCGCCATACCTATTATGCTTATCGCCAGAAGGAAGAACATTATCTTCCGACTTGCCGAAGATGATGTCTTTTTTTGTGGGAGTAGATTGATATCAACTTGCATGTCCATCACTCCCCTTTCAGCCCGAGTCCGACGGTTGTATGAAACATTTTCGGAACCTGGAGGCCTCTCTCAAGCACCACTTTTCCTTCCGGAACTTCTATTAGAGGCAGATCAAAATATGATGTCGATTGCTTTGAAAATTGCTCACCTTGAGGATGGTCCCCGGATATGATGAATGCATCGAATGTATTGGATCCTTCAGATAATGAGAATTGATAAAAGCTCATGACCCGGTCAATCTCCGTCACAAGTTCATTCCATCTTTCCTCGATATCGAAAGGTTGAGTAATCATCCGGTCGTTGAAAGCTTCATCAGCAGCTTCCGGTGATAGCATTGGGATGTACCGTGTGAAAAGCGGCACATGCCGATGAAAAGCTGTCGCGTTGATCCCCATTCGTTCAAGATGAAGGCATAGGTAATGATGGTGGTCATCTACCAAATCCAGCTCGTAAAAAAGACGGTAACTTGCAAGCGAGGCGAGTTCCACTCCTACAGGCTTCAACTTCACTTCTTCCATCACGCTTACATACTCTTTCATTACATCCTCAGGTGCTGCAAAAAGAAGATACTCAATTTTCTCTTCTTTTTTCTGCAGCTTATGTACATCGAAGATCGGCTCTTCGAATGGTATGTGAATCGATGCTCCGAGCTCTACCTGGATATATCCCTTTAATTCATCGTCAGGGATTATGGCTGGAACAGGAACTTTACGGATGACGGAAATCGAATCAGGTATCGCGATCCTGACTTTCTTGCCTTTGATCTTCCATTCCTGTACACACTTGTTAAGCAGTTGGGTAAGGAGCTTCGGATTCATGATCTTCCCCTCTTGTATGACCCCAGACGGGATGATTTTTTCCCCAACTTTCTGGACGACCAGTGGAGAGCGGCTTTTCAATTTTACATATCGAATACAATCATCCTGGAATACGAGAAAAATCGGGTATTTCTTTTTAATAGGTAACCATGCCATGATGAACAAACTCCTTTAGCTTAAGTACCAGCGTAAAATCGGTTCTCCCCAAAACAACGTCACGATTGCGGCTACTACAATGAACGGACCGAACGGCACATGCTGTTTCCTTTTGACCTTCTTCATCGCGAACAGGCTGATGCCAACGATAGAACCGATCAAGGAGGCTAGGAATAACACGAGCAAAATGCCTTTCCAACCGAACATCAAACCCAAAAGCGCAAATAGTTTGATGTCACCGCCGCCCATTCCGCCTTTACTGATGACAGCGATTAAAAATAGCAGGGAGAATCCTATTAGACTACCTATCCAAGCATCCCACCACGGATCCGTCGGTATCCATAACCGGTAGAGGATGATGTGAGGTGCAAAAAAGAACAGGATCTTATTCGGAATCAGCATAAAGAAAAGATCACTGACGAAAATGATCATCAATAGCGAAATCAAAATAAGACTGCCGATCAGCATCGGTGACCATCCGAATTGGTGGAAGCTGAAGACAAACAGAATACCAGTCGCCAATTCAATGATTGGATAGATGATCGAGATCCTGGTCTTGCAGTAACGGCATTTCCCACTTGTAAAAAAATAAGACAGGATCGGGATAAGATCGATTGGTTTCAACGGTGTCTGGCATTGCGTGCAATGTGAACCAGGCTGGACAATCGATTCCTTTTTTGGAACCCTCAACCCGACCACATTGAAAAACGACCCGAAAACCAAACCTAAAATAAAAAACAATATGTACATGTTGAATCTACTCCGTATATAGAAATGAACCCTCTCGAGGAGAGAGGGTTATTGTCTGTCAAATTAATTCTCTGGATACGTGTAACGTTTCGTTGAATCATCACTCGCAACTAAATCTACTGAATAGGTATGTTTATTATTAACTGTAGTTATTGTAACAATTGTCTCAGTACCGCTGTATGAAGAATCATTTGCACTAGGGTCTTTTGGTACTGATTCTAAATATCCAGCTTGACTTAAATCACTTGCACTGATAGAAGTAGCTGACGAATTTTCCGAAAGAACATACAATCTCGCAGCCTCGATAATCTGTTGTGCATTAGCCTTATGGGCATCTTGTTTCGTATTTTCCAACAGTTTCCCAATCGATGGTACCGCTATCGCAGCAATAATCCCTAAAATAACGATTGTTGCGAGTAATTCGACTAGCGTAAATCCTCTCTCTGACTTTACCATACTTTTTTTCATTACATGACTCTCCCCTTAAAGATTGATATTTTCGTACAGATCAAACATCGGTAACACGACTGACAACACAATGACACCAACAACGACGGACAGGATCAAAATCAATATCGGCTCGAGGAGTGTGCGAAGACGATCCGTGATATGTTCTACCTCTGTTTCATAAAAACTAGCAATTTTATGAAGCATTTCATCGAGGTTACCTGTTTGTTCTCCGATGGCAATCATATGTAAGACTAATGGCGGAAAGATCCAGCTGTTTTTCATCGGAACTGTCATCGACTTTCCTTCTTCTACAGAATCGATTGATTCATCCACTATTTTCTTAAAAACTGTATTGTTAAGGACATTCTTGGTGATGGACATGGAGTGCAGAATGGGGACTGAACTAGTGAATAAGGAGCTTAGTGTTCTAGCGTACTCGATAATTAGCGTTTTTTGTATAATCGAGCCAAATATTGGTACTTTCAATATAGCATAATCTAAGTAATATTTACTAGTTTTATTTCTCCGAAATGCATAAAAAACCACAATAGATAGACAAATAATAGTAATATTTACCCACCAATAGGTGTTTCCGAACTCACTGACTGCTAAGACGATTTGTGTCAACTGCGGTAATTCATGGTTCGAATTTGCGTACATTGCCGTAAATTGTGGAACAACTACATAAAGCATCACATTCAGGACGGCGATAGCGACAATTCCGAGTAAAGCAGGATAAATGAGTGCAGAAACCACTTTTTGACGCATTTCATACCGTTTTTCAAAATAATCCGCTAGACGAAGCATGGCCTCATCTAAGTTTCCGCTTACTTCTCCTACACGCGTCAATTGAATGATCATCGGCGGAAAGAACTTTTTGTACTTTTCCATCGCGATCGAAAGCGACTCCCCTTCTTGAACCTGTTCCCTGATGGAGATCAACGCGCGTTTGAATGTTTTCTGTTCTGCTTGTTCTTCTAAAACTTGCACCGATTGGACTACGGAAATCCCTGCGTCCAACAAGGCAGCGAATTGCCTTAGGAAAATGACCAGATCACGCGGCTTGATCCATGTGCTGATCGAGAGCTCTTTTGTGAACAAATTTTCTTTGTACTCGACGACCTCTGTCGCAGCGATCCCACGTTCTCTCAATACACTGACTGCTTTCACACGGGTTTCGGCATCGACTTGACCACGTGCTTTTTTCCCATACTGATCTCGACCTTGATATGAATAACTAGGCATCTATACCATCATCTCTTTTAGGTAAGGTTGGGCGGATTCCCTTGAAATCTTGCCATCCCGGAGTTTTTCTTGTATTGACATTTCCAGTGTGTACATCCCCTGTGACTTGCTTGTCTGCATCATACTTTTGATCTGATAGATTTTTTCATTACGGATCAGGTTCGACACCCCTGGATTGTTCATCAATAATTCGGTGACAAGGGTTCTGCCATCTTTATTGATGTTCGGAATCAACCGCTGGGAAAAGACCGATACGAGTACCGAAGCCAGTTGGATCCGTATTTGGGCTTGCTGCTCAGACGGAAAGACATCGATGATCCGGTCGATGGTCGATGGTGCATCGGTTGTATGGAGCGTCCCCAGGACAAGATGTCCAGTTTCCGCCGCTGTAATCGCGGTAGAAATCGTTTCAAGATCACGCATTTCGCCGACAAGTATGATATCTGGATCCTGCCTTAAAGCAGAACGCAAACCAGCCGGGAATGATTTCGTATCAAGTCCAACCTCACGTTGGACAATGATGGATTGCAGATGTCGGTGCAAATACTCAATCGGATCTTCAAGCGTGATGACATGACGGTTCAACTGTTGATTGACATAATCGATCATGGAAGCTAATGTAGTCGATTTTCCACTCCCCGTCGGCCCTGTGATCAATACCAATCCCTGTGATTTGTTCATGATGTTTTTCAATGTATCGGGTAGTCTTAATTCTTCAATAGATGGGATGATGGTCGGAATCACTCTGATCGCGAGACTAATGCTTGAGCGTTGGTGGAAAGCGTTGATTCGGAATCTTGACACACCCTGAATCCCATATGAAAAATCAATTTCGCCCATCTCGATGAACTCGTCCCATTGCCGTTCATTCATAAGGGACTTTGCAATCAACGCTGTATCTTCTGGTGTCAATGGTTCCATATCTCGAGGGACGAGCTCACCATGTACCCGAAAAATCGGAGCGAGACCAATGGACAAATGGACATCAGACGCTCTCAGTCCATGTGCATACGTCAATAACTGATGAATTCGTTCAATATCGTACTTCATGATTAACCCCCTAATCGATCGTTGTCACTCGAATGACCTCTTCAACCGTTGTAAGTCCTTTTTTCGCTTTCTCAAGACCATCATCTACCAACCATTGAATTCCGTTCTTTTGCAGATGCTCCTTGATTCTGGCATTTGAGTTTTTTTGAAGGATATGTTCACGGATAATATCGTCGACCTGTATTACTTCCTGAACCGGAATCCTTCGATTATAACCAGTGTGTCTACAGCTTACACACCCTTCACCTGCATATAGGACTACAACGTCCATCCCCTTTGATAGAAACAACCGTTTTTCCTGGTCTGAGGGGATGTATTCGATTTTACAATCTTCACAGATCCGTCTAACCAAACGCTGCCCGACGACTCCTGTAACAGCAGCAGAGATCAGGTAGGGTTCGATTCCCATGTCGATCAATCGGGTGATTGCACTGACGGCATCGTTCGTATGCAATGTGGATAAAACAAGATGGCCTGTAAGAGAAGCTTGGATGGCAATCTCCGCCGTTTCCGCATCACGGATTTCTCCGACCATGATGATATTCGGGTCTTGCCGTAATATTGACCTTAAGCCACTCGCAAAGGTAAGGCCGACCGTATTGTTCACTTGAATCTGATTGATGCCTTCTAATTGATACTCTACAGGGTCTTCAATCGTAATGATGTTGTCTTCTTCTCTATTCAATCGGTTCAAGCCGGTGTACAATGTCGATGTTTTCCCGGAACCCGTTGGTCCAGTCAAAAGGACCAATCCGTTCGGTTTATCGAGAAAGCTGATAAAGGTATGTTCGTTCTTTTCACTCATGAATAAATTGGCCAGGCGGAGATTCGTTTTTGAGAGGTCTAGGATCCGTATGACCACTTTTTCTCCGAACATGGTGGGAATCGTTGAAATCCGCAAATCGATCTTACTGTTATTCAGTTTCAACTTGATTCTTCCATCTTGCGGAATTCGAAATTCAGTAATATCAAGATCGGCCATGACTTTGATCCGCGAAAGTATCGCACTTTGCATCGATTTTACAAAGGACTGTTCATTCCTGAGGACCCCGTCAATTCGGAAACGGACGACTAATTGGTTTTCCTGCGGATCAAAATGGACATCGCTCGCCTGGCTTTCAACGGCATCTGACAAAATCTGTTCCACAACCCTTACTGCAGAGGCTTCAATTTCATTCGTATCTCCTGTCGTGCTGTCTGTGACGATTTCCTTACCGGCACCCCCATAGTACTTATTGATCGCCTGGATAATCTCCGTTTTGCTTGCAATAACTGGGGTGATTTGAAATCCAGTAGATAGTCTCAAATCTTCAACTGAGTAATAATCCAAAGGATCAGCCATAGCAACAACCAGCTTATCGTTCTGTTTTTGAATTGGTATGTATACATTACGTCGCGCGGTTTCTTTAGAAACAAGTGCAGTCAAACTTGAGTCGATCGGTATACTCGTCAATCGAACATGTGGAATGCCCAATTGGAATTCCAACACTTCAATCAATTTTCGTTCTGTGATGTACCCACGGTCCAAAAGAGCGTCACCAAGCTTTTGATTATTCGATTTTTCCTTCAGAACTTCATCTAATTGAGCTTGTGTAATCATACGCTCGTTCACTAAAAGATCCCCTAATCGAACTTTCATTGACTCCCCTCCTTTAATTAGGTGCATTCTTCCTTTATCTTCTACTATTGTACTATAAAAGAACCCAGAATAATGTTAAAATATAGATTATTATGAAGAAAGTGGTTGAAAATTGATGATACATAATCAAAAAGGACTCTCTTTGCTTGAAGTTCTTGTGACTATAGTCATAATCGGTCTTGTATTTACACTGCTTTCGCAATCTATGGATTTTTTCACTACAGCTACCATCAAACATGATGCTCGTAAACAAGCCGTTGAAATCGTAGAACAAGAATTGAATAGGACACTCGATCAGTTAAAAAAGGGTGAGCCCGTGCAGGAAACCTATGTAGTGGATCATTTTTTTGTAACCACTCATACTGCGAAACTATCTAATCAAGAAGAAACTCCTTCTACTTCATTACCACAACAAGTTACCATGTCAGGTGTTTTCGATGATAGTGAACCAAAGCTTGTTACAGTCACGGTTTCATGGGGGAATTAAAGATGAAAAATGAACGCGGTATGACTTTAGTGGAACTTCTAGCAGCAATTGCAATCTTTTCAATGATTGTCGGTGTGTTGTATAGTTTGTTCTCTTTTGCACAGGCTTCCTGGAAGCAAACAGAGGGCATTGCACGTACTGAAACACAAGTACAAGAACTGAAGACGGTGCTGACACGGGAACTTGCTTCACCGGTTTACCTCAAGTTGAACGATAGAGAACTCCACTTTGAAACCCAGGAAGAAACATTCAACATTCTAACAATAGAAAACAATCAACTTCACCTTTATCAAAATGAAGAGAACTTCTCGACCACCTCTCTCTTACATAAATTCACACTACCAGTGGATAGATTCGAGATTTTAGGCAAAAACAAAAACCCAGTCTCATCTGAAACCGAGTTAACTGAAGGCTACGCCTATTTAAAAATCCACTATAAGAAAGATGGTTTAAAATCAAAAAATCAGGAGTTGATGATACCGCTTAGTATTTTTTCATACTAATCTTCAATAATATCTCCAGAAGCTTTTTTAATGATATCCGACTTATTTTTATTTACATCAAGAATCGAGTTTTTTATTCGTATATCTTTATCCAGTGCTTTAATTTCATTTGTTTCTTTATCCATACCCGCATAAATAGATATATATCTTTCTGCTCTTATGGTTGAATTTTGTATAGAGACATTTCCATGAGGTGCATTGAGTAAAATGAAGCTATGGTTACTGTTCCCTGTACTAATCAATTCCGTCTGGTCAATTGTAATATCCCCCTCATTTGAAATCAATGAGATTTCGGATTGGCCATTATGGTTGGTATTAATCGTGTTTCCACCTTTGATCGAAAGATTTCCATCAGTAATGATCGTCATTTTATTTATTTCATCATACACACGATTTTCGCCAACACTGAATACTGTCACATCCCCTCCAATGGTTTCATTTTCAAAATCTTGTATGAATTCTTGGAAGGTCATCCAAATGGAATTGTTGTTTTCCCATTCAATCAAGACTTCACCATTGGCAACCGTCTCCACTGCAGTCATTTTATGTTCATAGAAATAGGGTTCATTAATACTCTTTTGTTGATCTTGATTAAGGTCCCCCGCAATGGCTTTGGTAACCACTGTATATTCACCTGAATAATTCTCCAATTGTTCAGAAGTCAATCGATTACCTTTGCTATCTTCAGCGTATTGGTATAGGTGCAGCTTATTACCTCCATCTTTCATGACACTCAACGGATTTTCTAAGGTATATGTATAAGACTTCAAATAATCAATCTTTTCCAAATTATCCTGCCATTTGAACGTTTCCATTGCACTCACGGATAGATTGACGGCTTGTTTTTGATGGAGGATCCGGTTCTCATTCAGAAATAACTTGTTGTACCAGCTAAACCCGGCTGGGATAAGGATTCCGAGGACCATGATGACCATCAATACGATCACAAGTGTACTTCCATTATTCGATTTGAGGTTACGAAGCATATGATCACCTGAATTCTTAAGATATGTAAAAAGGAACTGTCCTAAAAATTGTCTGAGTATCTCCGCACGTAACAACATTTTGAGTAAAATCGTATTTTGATCCAAAATGTTGAGTTGGAGGTGTCTGACACTTTTCTTCTAGGACAGCCCTTTTTCTATCCAATATAGCTTGCAACTTTATTTCTTCCTTGTTGTTTTGCCCCTGTATACATCGCCCGGTCAGCATTCCGAATTAATGTCAGCGGGTCCTCACCTTGTAGTGGAGCAGTTGACACCCCAATACTGACCGTCAAATGGATCCGTTTATTCCGCAGGTCTCCAAGATCATTCTTAATGGTGAAATGGGAACTTGAGATGTCTTCCCTGATTGCCTCAGCCAAATCCAAGCTTTCGGCATGATCCATATTCGGAAGGACGATGACAAACTCTTCCCCTCCGTATCTTGCTACGGTACCATGTTTTCCGATGATATCCACAAGTCTATCTGCCACCTGGCACAATACGATATTGCCGGATTGGTGACCATACGTATCATTGACACGTTTGAAATGATCGATATCCATTAGGATCAGGGAAAATGGTTTATGGGTTTCCTCATAATTCATATACATTTCTGAAAGCATATCTTCAAAATATCGGTAATTGTATAGATTCGTCAGGTGGCATCGTTCACTTTTATTTTTGGTAGCCTCATAGTTCTTTGCCTTATCGATTGCCACTGCTAAATAGTTTGATAATATTTCAAGGATCATCGCATGTGCTTTGTCGTATGCTTTCTTTTGATTCGATGCGAACGTGATTACGCCTACTACTTCGTGGTTCCGGATCATTGGAACGGAAAGGACGGATTGTACTGAAACTGGCAAGAAACCTCTTGAATATTTCCGCAATTGATGACGTGCTGTAAAACGGAGGCTATGACCGCTCTCCCACACTTTACCGCTTATTCCTTCCCCTTTTAATAGATAAGGATGATCAGCATGAAAGGCTCTCTTTGATTCGTATTTCCGATTAACTCTCAATTGAGTTTCATCTTCAATATCCAATATGTACGCATAATCGACTTTCAACATTTTCGTAATACGGTCCATATAAATATCTAATATTTCATCTACTTTCAAGCTTTCGGTCAATTCTTGTCCAATTTTACTTGTAAACTTCAGTAAGTGGTTGATCTTCTGGCTGGAATGGTACATATTCACAAATAATGAAATGACGACAAAAGGGATACCGACGAATAAAATGGCTGTTGTACCTAGTTGTGAATAGATGATGTAGAAGGTGATCCCGACAGGAAGGATGAATGACTCCATGAACATCTCCCAGAGGAAATCTTTATCAAACAATGAACTTGTTTCTTTATATATGTATCGACGCAATAAATAGAGGATGAAATGATTCGTAAGGATAGCTGTAAGAGAGTAACCGAGAACTGGTATAATCTTTGGATACTCATTCATGCCCAATCCGCCGACTTCGCCACCAAGCAGATAATAGACCAATGCTGCTGATGCAGAAACCAACATGAACATGAGTGAACTTGTCCCAAATCGATAAAGTGGATATTTCAACCTGATCATTGAGGCTGCAATCGTAACTTGTACGAGGACCAATTCAATCAATAATCCGAAATGCAGGAAGACGGCGAGGGATATCCCCTGTATCAAGGAGATGTTCGTCCCCTTCACATGGATCGGGAACAATGAGACGACAACCATCATGATCAACATGCCGATAATATCTAACCAATAGCCTTCTAACGATGGTATCGAGTAGGTGAAGAATGCCCATAGGACCACAGTCCAAGCTAACGCACAGAGCGTTATGAGCACACGTTTTGCACCTTTCGTCATGTTCATCCCCCCTTCGCCTTTATCCCTTACATTTCAATTGAGTCTAACGTACTATTTATCCTTATTCATATTTTATCAAAACTTCTCAGAAAATGTAATTAAAATATTCAATTTATTTCATATTTTTGAAAATTTCCCTAGCCATTGATATGAAGTATAAGGACCCTGTAATAACGAGGACATCTTCCTCCCCCATCCGATCCATCTCTTTTTTCAATGCGGCTTCAAAATCCTCTTCTAGGTCTTTTGGTTCATATTCACATCGTTCAAATAAAGATTCAGCAGAGCTGGCTCTTGGAAAGTCGAAAGATGTAAACATGAGGTGATCGATGCTGTCGTAAAGTTCAGATAGCATCTCATTGACCGGCTTATCACTTAAGGCACTGAAGAGGATTCTTTTTTTCCAATTTGGATAATGACTGATCAAGGTTTGTTTGAGGCTTTCGATTCCTTCTTTATTGTGAGCACCGTCGAGAATAATCAGTGGGTTTTCACTCACTTGTTCAAAACGACCTGGCCATTGAGCTTGAAGTAGACCATCAAAAATAGGCTGCTTTTGAATTTCGAAATCGATTCGTTCGCCTAAGGCTTCAATCATGACAATCGCCATTGCTGCGTTTTTCACTTGATGGAAACCGCTCATTTTAACACGAAGATTTTCATAGATTCGAGATGGACTCTTTAACGTAAACGATTCTCCCTCTTCCAATACTTCATGATCCGTTATGAAATAATCTCTTTGTAAGCAAGTGATCCATGCATTTTGCTCTTTTGCCTTTTCTTCCACAACTTTGATGGCTTCTGCTTGTTCCACCCCAGTGACAAGAGGGACCCCTGATTTGATGATTCCGCTTTTCTCGTAAGCAATTTCTTGCAATGTATTACCCAAAATCGCGGTGTGGTCATACCCGATGTTCGTAATGCCTGTGAGTATAGGCTGGATGACATTCGTCGAATCGAGCCTTCCTCCAAGGCCTGTTTCAAATAGGATTATATCGACTTTTCGGTACCTGGCGAAATATACAATCGAGAGGATCGTCACCACCTCGAATTCAGTCGGAGTCCCTAAATCGGTAGCAGCCAATTTTTCAGCAATGGGTCTCACATCATTCGCAACCTTTACCAGCTCGTCATCTGTCATCGGTTCCCCGTTGATGGAGATTCGCTCATTGAAGCGTTCAATATAAGGTGAGGTGAATGTCCCGACCGTAAAACCTGCTTCTTGCAAAATACAACGCATATACGTAAGGGTGGATCCTTTTCCATTTGTCCCCGCCAGATGGACAGCTGTCAGGTCTTTTTCAGGGTGGCCAAGTTCTTTCAGCATCCATTCCATCCTCAATAACCCAGGTTTCATGCCAAATGCAAGAAGTTCGTGAATCCAGTGTAATGTCTCTTCATAAGTTTTCATTTCGCTACTCCTTGATAACTATGAAGAAGACGAATCACCATGATCCGCCTCCTTCACTCGATTAATTCTTTAATTCGTTAATACGATCTTCAACCTTTTGTCGATTTTCCAGATACGTCTTTTCTTTTTGGCGTTCTTCTTGAACTACTTTTTCCGGTGCTTTCTTGACAAATCCTTCGTTACCTAGTTTTTTCTGTACGCGCTCAACTTCTGAATTCCATTTTTTATATTCATTTTCCAAGCGTTTGATTTCTTCTTCAATATCGATCAATCCTTCTAGCGGTAAGAAGATCTCCACACCGCTGACGATTGAGGTCATCGCTTTTTCTGGTGCCTCCAGGTCAAGCCCCATCGTCAACGGCTCTGGATTACAGAAGCGATCCAGATACGTACGATTGTTCTCCAATTGTTTCAGAATTTCCTCATTCTGAGGCTTAAGTTGAATTTCAATTGGTTTGCTTGGCGGTACGTTCATCTCCGAACGTGTATTACGGACCGAACGAATGATTTCAGTCAACACCTTCATTTCCTTTGCAGATTCTTCAAAATGAAGATCCTCGCGTTTGACTGGCCAATCAGCAACTGTGATCGACTCGCCTTTATGAGGGATATGCTGCCAGATCTCTTCTGTAATGAATGGCATGAATGGGTGAAGCAGGCGTAAAGTCTGATCGAGGACATACGCAAGAACAGATCGGGTCGTTTTCTTACGTGCTTCATCCTCTCCATAAAGAGGAAGTTTCGCCATTTCGATATACCAGTCACAGAAATCATCCCAGATGAAGTTGTATAACGTTCTGCCAACTTCTCCGAACTCGTAGGCATCAATCAATTTCGTAACGGATTCGATCGTTTCATTCAGACGAGTCAGGATCCATTCATCAGCAAGTGATTTCTCACCAGATAAGTCGATTTCATCCGCTGTCATACCATCCATATTCATCAATGCAAAACGTGAAGCGTTCCATATTTTGTTTCCGAAGTTCCAGGTCGACTCAACCTTTTCCCAGTAAAAGCGGAGGTCGTTTCCTGGCGAGCTTCCTGTTGAGAGGAAGAAACGCAGTGAGTCAGCTCCGTATTTATCAATGACATCCATCGGGTCGACACCGTTGCCAAGTGATTTACTCATCTTGCGTCCTTCTGAGTCCCGAACCAATCCATGAATCAGAACATCCTTGAATGGACGTTCTCCAGTAAATTCAAGCCCCTGGAAGATCATACGTGCAACCCAGAAGAAAATGATGTCATACCCCGTTACCAATACATCAGTTGAATAGTAACGCTTGAAATCAGCCGAATCTTTATCCGGCCACCCCATTGTAGAGAAGGGCCAAAGTGCTGAACTGAACCATGTATCCAGTACGTCTTCATCTTGTTCCCAGTTTTCCGGATCTTCTGGTGCGGTGCGGCCGACGTATATTTCACCGGTTACTTTATGGTACCAGGCAGGAATTCGATGCCCCCACCATAGCTGTCGGCTGATACACCAATCCCGGATATTTTCAATCCACCGCAAATATGTCTTTTCGAAACGGTCTGGAACGAAATGGACTTTGTCTTCTTCCTTTTGCAATTGGATAGCTTGTTCGGCTAACGGCTGCATTTTTACGAACCATTGTGTGGAAAGGTATGGCTCGACAACCGCTCCGCTTCTTTCCGAATGGCCAACTGAATGCATGTGCTCTTCAATCTTGAAAAGGACACCCTGGTCTTGGAGGTCTTTGACGATCTTCTTCCGACATTCAAAGCGATCCAGGCCTTGATAAGGACCTGCTTCTTCGTTCATCGTTCCGCCCTCATCCATTACGAGGATCCGTTTAAGATTATGACGGTTTCCGATTTCGAAGTCGTTTGGATCATGCGCAGGTGTAATCTTGACAGCTCCTGAGCCAAATTCCATGTCAACATAATCATCCGCTACAATTTCGATTTCACGTTCTGTGATCGGAAGCTTAACTTTTTTCCCAATCAAGTCTTTATATCGATCGTCTTTAGGATGGACCGCAACCGCAGTATCTCCAAGCATTGTTTCTGGACGGGTCGTTGCAACCTCGATATGTCCGCTTCCATCTGCAAGAGCGTATTTCATATGATAAAGGGCGCCTTGTACGTCCTGATAAATAACTTCGATGTCTGATAACGCGGTCTTTGTCTGTGGATCCCAGTTAATAATGTATTCTCCACGGTAAATGAGACCTTTTTCGTAAAGTGAAACGAAAACTTCTTTAACTGCGTCAGACAATCCTTCATCGAGTGTAAAACGTTCACGGGAATAATCAAGGGACAGCCCTAGCTTCGACCATTGCTTACGGATGAAATCAGCATATTCATGCTTCCATTCCCAAGAAACTTCAAGGAATTTTTCACGGCCGAGCTCGTATCTCGACGTTCCTTCTTCCTTCAGCTTCCCTTCTACCTTGGCCTGTGTAGCGATCCCTGCATGGTCCATACCAGGCAGCCAAAGCGCATCATAACCTTGCATACGCTTTGTTCGGATCATGATATCTTGTAACGTTGTATCCCACGCGTGACCGAGATGAAGTTTACCGGTTACGTTCGGTGGCGGGATCACGATGGTATAAGGTTTCTTGTCTTCCCCTCCCTTTGCTTCGAAAAACTTCCCATCGAGCCAATATTGATACCATTTTTCTTCTGTCTTTTGTGGATCATATTTTGTCGGCATCGAAATTTCTTGCTCTTGTTTAGACATTTCTTACTCCTCCTTAAAACCTCATTATTCATTTTAAGTACAGTTCTTTTTTAGAAAATGACCTTGATAAATTACTTTAAGCGAAGGCTTTGTTAAATCTTACGTTGATTTCTGACTAAGTTCGATCCCCCGCGGCAAGGGAGCGATTTTGCAAAAAAGCGAATTTCGCAAAAGAAATAATAAAGAAAACTTGGCTAAGTCAAGCCTTAGCGCAGGCTGAGCCTTAGTTGCCCCTATATTGAAGAAAGTATTTATACTTTCTTCAAATGAAACAAAAAAAACCTCTTTTACATCCTCAAAGGACGAAAGAAGTTCGCGGTACCACCTTTGTTTGCAGCACAATAATAACTGGCTGCACACCTCTAATTGATAACGGTCAGAATCCGACTCCTCTTACTTTCCTGGTTCAGAGAAGTTGCTCAAGGGTGACATTCAACTGCTACCTCCTGAGAAATCTTTCAGCTGATGATTTCCCTCTCTTTAGGTTTCACAATCTACTCTTCCCTATCGAAGCATACTATCCATTTTTTAAACACGTATTAGTAGTATATAGTTTACCTTTTGAATTGTCTTATCGTCAATAGGCTTTCCACAAATTTTCTCTTTTAAACAAAAATGGGCACGGAAGTTAGGCAAGTATCATAACATATAGTAATCCCTGTAAAAGAAAGGATCATCACAATGAGGAGACGTCGAGGCTTCAACAAATACCGGTTTCACTATCACCTCCGACAATTCAGAAGCATCTGTGAGCAGTTTGTCTTTCCGTTGTTGATATTTCAGGCGATCCGGACACTGCTGTTCCCGTCGGCATTCGATATCATACTTGTAGTCATCCTTCTTGCTCTCCACCTGGCGATTTATTATGAATTCTGGTAAAAAAAACAAAAACCCTGCTGAAAAGCAGAGTTTATCGTTCAAAGTGTCAGCTACCTCAAATTACCGCTAATATGGGATCGTCTGAAGAAACTGATCTGTAAAACGGTCAAGAGATTTCATGACATTCAGTTTGCGGTCTAATTTACGGACAAGCTCAAGCTGGGAGATATCTGGAGAACCTTGGTATATCTGGATTGTAGAAAATACAGGTTCAGGGAACTTCAGATAACTTGCAAGTAAAATCTTTTCCTCAGGTAATAAAGGCAGATGGCTCTCATAACGTTCTAGCCAATCCATCGCTACATGTTCACTCCATTCCGGATATTGTGCTGCTGTCCGGAAGAAATAGGCCAGGTCACGAACAGGAGTATCTAGTATCGCCCTTTCAAAGTTGATGAAGCTTCCTTCACCAAGTTGATCCTGGACGACATGCCCCCTGAACGGACGGCCATGGCATAAAACACTCCGATAGCGCTGGTGTTCTTCACAGCCTTTATACCATTCCGAGACTTTCTGTTTTGCTTCTTCAGCAATCCGCATCATTTTATGGAATTGGGAAAGGTAGCGAAGTTCAAAAGGTGAAATATATGTTTGCCGTTCAGCTAGCTCAGTGAACCTTTCCATCTCCAGCTGTCTTTGCTCGAAACGCCTCGTCAGCCCAGTATAAGAATCCTTGATCACTTCTTCTGAGAAAGATTGCGCTTTTACGGTATTGGCATGGAGTTTTCCAAGCTCATCGATTATGAAATCCTCATAAGGAAAGCTCGAACGGGAGTCGTTTTCATACCATTTGGTCAAATAGTAGTAACGATTGTTGACAACCACATAAGGATCGCCATATTTCGTTCTAGTCAAAGGAACGACATGATCATACCCAATTTCATTAAGCCGGTCCATGCAATGCAAGAACCATTCCACCTGTTCCTTGTTCATGGTCGTTTCTTTAAGGGCGAATGTCCCCCGTTTTGAAGTAATACGTTGAACACTGCCATAAGACTCGATTTTTTCTGGGAACAAGTCATAATAATATAGGATGATGCCATCGACTGACATTGATGTGGCTTTCATCGTACCACCTTCTTTGCGCGGTGCTCAATCCAGTGACAAACCTCTTCTACTAGAACTCTGTTCGATTCCCACTCACGCTCGAACATATCCAATATTTCACTTGGTGATTGACCTTCTGTTGATGCGAGCCTCCGCACACACCTTTGCACTTCTCTTGGTGCAATGAGTTCTGCTGCTAGCAGTTGATCATATCCCCCTTCAAGTGGAAAATGATCATGGATCGAATCAAGCACTCTGTACATCGATTGGGTATCCGTCGCTAAACGCCAATCAGAAAGAAAATCACATAATCCTGTCATGCTTCGTTCAGGAGTATCATCCCCACCCTGCCAAAACAATCTTCCATGGACACGCTTTCCCTGATGGGTCAAAATAGATGGCTCCAACGCTGGAATTTTAAGATGTCTGAATCGATTTTTTATCGTTTCAACAGTCCTCAGCCGCCTTCTTGACTCAGGCAGACTTCGATTAAGAACTGGCATATTGAGATCTGAACGATTCAATCCATACTTTTCTACCATCTGCTCTCTTGTCTCAGAGAAATATGCTTCCTGGTCGTCTGGATTTTCAATTCCAAGAGCTAATAATTTCCCGATGAACATCCCCCACGTTTGTTCATGGTTGTGCTTCGGAAAAGGCTCATACCGTTCATCATGGAGAGTCAGGAATTGGCCTTCATAAGGAAGGGACCACTCTGTATCCAACGTCCGGATCATCCGATCGGTCAACACATTGTTGCTTTCCAGACGCTCTCTCCAGCTGAAATGCCAGTTCATTGTCGATTCATCTGACCAGATACGAACTCTTTTCGTGCCAGCATCAGTTTCCAGGACTTCATTTTTATGCTTCCACCGCAACGGTTTCAGAGGGTAGTGTTTTTCGATGAGCTCCAGTATATCCATGCTCATAAGGACACCATCCTAACGTGCTGAAACTGGTATATATAAAATTTGTCCTTCTTCAATCTCTTCACTCTCTAAGCGGTTGACCCGCATCAGCTGACTAGGCGGTACATCATATCTGCCAGCAATCGAATCTAAGGAGTCACCTGCTTGGATGATACACATCTTCATCTTTGTGAGCTCTTCGTCATCTCTTGTAAGCATCTTTGTTAAATAAAGAGCATTTTCTTCACGCGGTGGACGGCTGGATGACGTCTCCTCTACCGCTTGCTCTTCATATACCTCTTCGGACTCTTCCTCATAGTAATACTCATCGTCATCTTCTTCATACTCATATTGTTCAGGACGATAGGTTTCTTCTTCCTCGTATTCGATTTCAAAGCTCGAAGTATCTGAATCCTCCATATCACTTTCATATTCATAGGATGCTGAACGGTCATAATGCTCTTCTGCCCTGCTCATAAATTCAACTTGAGGCTCTCTTCTCACAGCTTGATATTCTGTTTCAACATTTTCATCTTCTTCACTTTGCGGTGATCGACGTGATTCGAATTCCAGAATAGGAAATGGATTCGATCCACCTTCATATAATTCATCATCGTCATCTTCTTCTTCACGAGTTTCATAAACTTCATTTTCATATACTGACTCTTGATCTTCAAAATTTTCAGCAGCATATCCCTGGTTCTCATAAACACCAGTCACACTGACAGCTGCGGAAACCTCAATACAAGAAGGTGTCGGCATGTCATAATCGAAGTTATCAACCGTCACATAGAGTTCATCCTTATCATGAACTCGATTCTTCGGGAGGGTGATATCAACAGGGAAACGGTGATCCAACTTCACTACATCATCCGATACTTCATTCAATTGGGAAAACGAGCGATATCCAAGGAAGTTTGAGTCTTCTGTAGATGGCTCTTCGTCATCTTGGTCAGCACATCTGTATTCACCCGTCAAACAGAGAAATCCTTTAATACAGATTTGATCATCCACTTCTTCAATCGTCACGTCCGGGTCCAAGGCTACACTGTAAAGTTCCTCAACCTCCTGTCCCTTATTTAGCCAAACGGATTCTTCTATTGAAAACTGTAACTTAGACTGATTACGCTCTGTCAAAGCAAGCTCCCCCTCTCAACACAATTATTCCTGTACAATACAGATGTATGTCTGAGTCGTGATTTTATACCTAAAAATGACATGGTTAATGACTGTTTCGAAAGATTGTCCAATATTGGAATGACAACTGTTAAAATAAGGATATTTCGTTATACCAATTATATGTATCTATAGAAACGTCCCAAAGGCAGCCTTTTTTATTAGCTCTAATGCGTCTCACTTTAACGGACACAGAAGACCTTATTCTGGACAAAACAAGGTAATTTCACAATTTAGCGGACAGGAGAGACGATATTTTGGGAAAACAGTATTTTTTCAGCTTAATCAGGTGAATAAGGGCTCTGGTGTCCGTTAGATGTTCATTCCAATTCGTTTCTCCCATATCATGGCCATATTTTCCTTATAAAAAAGCAGGTAGGATATTTACGATATCCTACCTGCTATATTTAAATGCTTTCTTTTATTTAGGCTCTTTTCTAAAAGATGGTTGCTTTTGAGTCTTTTTAAAAAACTAACCTTGTGCAAGTTGATTGGACAGGTGAGACCATTCAATGTCGCAAGGCGACGAGTGGGCTCACCGCACGCCCCGCGGAAAGCGAGCATCCCGGAGCGGAAACCAACGACTTTTAAAGAAAACTTGGCGAGACCATGCCTTTTGTAGGTCGAGCCTTAGTTGCCCTTATACTGAAGAAAGTATTTTATACTTTCTTCAAGTGCAAGAGCAACAAAGTTTACGAAAACAGCCTTTATTTTTGTAGAAATGCCGCTACTTCTTTGTAGGCGTTGTCGCTTGCTTCTATCGTCTTTTCAATATCCTTATCTGAATGTTTCGTAGATAAGAATAATCCTTCGTATTGTGATGGCGGAATGGAGATGCCTTGATTGATCATTGACTTGAAATACACTGTGAATGCATCAAGATTAGAAGAGCTTGCTGTTTCATAGTTGATGACTTCATTGTCAGTGAAGAACAACCCGATCATCGAACCTGCACGATTGATATGATGTGGAATACCGTGTTTTTCAGCAGCTTCTGAAAGACCTTGCTCCAATCGGTCTGCTTTTTTACCGAATTCTGTATAAGACTCTTCTGTCAATTGACGCAGTGTTTCATAGCCAGCTGTCATCGCCAATGGGTTTCCAGATAACGTACCAGCTTGATAGATTGGTCCGCTCGGCGCAATCCGATCCATGATTTCTTTTTTACCGCCATACGCTCCAACTGGCAGTCCGCCTCCGATTACTTTTCCGAGACACGTCAAGTCAGGTGTCACTCCAAAATGGCCTTGTGCACATTGGTATCCGACGCGGAATCCAGTCATTACTTCATCAAAAATCAGTAATGTGCCATGGTCTTCTGTAATCTCACGCAAGAATTCCAGGAAGCCGTCCTTAGGAGGAACGACACCCATGTTCCCTGCAACTGGCTCTACAATGACACCTGCAATATCCTTACCGTATTGCTCAAATGCGTATTGCACACTTTCCGGGTCATTGTATGGAACGGTAATCGTATTCTGCGCAATTGATTCAGGAACTCCTGGACTATCTGGCAATCCGAGTGTTGCAACCCCAGAGCCGGCCTTTATAAGGAGTGAATCCCCATGGCCATGGTAACAACCTTCAAATTTCAGAATCTTGTTACGGCCTGTGTATCCTCGCGCAAGACGGAGAGCACTCATTGTAGCTTCCGTTCCTGAGTTCACCATCCTCACAACGTCAATGGATGGTACGCGTTCAATCACCAATTCTGCAAGCTTTGTCTCCATTTCATGGGGTGCACCAAAGCTTGTCCCTGCTTCAGTCGCTTTTTTCAATGCTTCAACGACATGATCATCTGCATGGCCAAGGATCAGAGGCCCCCAGCTCAACACATAATCGATATATTCATTCTCATCGAGATCGTAGATTTTGGAACCTTTCCCGCGTTTCATATAAATCGGATCCATATCTACAGACTTGAACGCACGGACGGGACTGTTGACGCCTCCGGGCATGAGTGGTGTCGCTTTAGAAAATGCTTGCTTTGATTTTTCGAATGTACGATTATTCATCTTAACACCCTTCCTATCGATTATCTTTCATCAATGTAGCGTGATGCATCCTTTGCAAAGTAGGTGATGATCAAGTCTGCACCTGCGCGTTTCATACCAGTAAGTTTCTCAAGAACAACTTCCTTTTCGTCGATCCAGCCATTTTGTGATGCTGCTTTGATCATCGAATACTCCCCACTTACATTATAGGCGACAAGTGGCAATGGGAAACGGTCCTTGATCTCTCTTAAAATATCGAGATAAGCAAGGGCCGGCTTGACCATAAGGAAGTCTGCTCCTTCCTCATAATCCGATTGTGCCTCACGGATCGCTTCAAGGCGATTTGACGGGTCCATTTGATACGTCTTCCGGTCACCAAACTGTGGTGAACTATGAGCTGCATCACGGAATGGACCATAAAAAGCAGAGGCATATTTGACTGCGTATGACATGATCGGAATATCTTCAAAGCCAGCTTCATCAAGTCCGGCGCGAATCGCTGCTACGAATCCGTCCATCATATTAGATGGCGCAATGATGTCTGCTCCAGCTTTTGCTTGGGAAATCGCTGTCTGTGCCAACAATTCAAGAGACTGATCATTCAGCACATCTCCATCATGGATGACCCCACAGTGGCCGTGGTCTGTATACTGACAGAGGCATGTGTCCGCAATCACCGTCAATGAAGGATAGTTTTCTTTGATAAAGGTAATGGAACGTTGAACAATCCCATTTTCCTCGTAAGCAGATGTACCGCGCTCATCTTTATGTTGCGGAACTCCGAAAACAATGACAGATTGAAGGCCGAGCCCAGTAATCTCATCAAGCTCTTCTTGTAAGCGATCCAAGGAATAATGGAACACGCCCGGCATCGAGCTGACCTCATCCTTAACATCCTCACCTTCTACAATAAAGAGTGGGTAAATCAAATCTTCTTTTTGTAAAAATGTTTCACGTACTAATGAACGCATACTGCCAGTTCGTCTTAATCGTCGATGTCGTTGGAATGCATTGTTCATCGTCGTTCCTCCTTTATTAAATTGCTTTGTTATACTCTATTGCATTTAAAGAAAGTATAAATACTTTCTTCAATATAAGGGCAACTAAGGTTCAGCCAGCGCTAAGGCTTGGCAAAGCCCAAGTTTTCTTTATTGTTTTTTGCGAAAAACGGTGGGCCTGGCTCTGCAGAAGTTCGCAAATTTCGCTTCAATCAAACTTAGTCAGAAATCATCAAGTCTTATTTAACAAAGCCTTCTAAATAAGACTCGAGTGAAGCAATCAAGCCTTCCGTCGTATATTCTTCTGCCACAATATCTGCAGTTACTCCATATTTTTCAAGCGTTTCAGCGGTTATCGGTCCGATACACGCACATATCCGGTCATTCAACGTTTCATCCGCTTCCGTCAATTGAAAGAAGAAATGAACGGTGGATGAGCTCGTGAACATAAGGATATCAACATCTCGATCTTTCAATGCTTGTTGTAATGCTTCTCTATTGGCATCATTAGGAACCGTCTCATAGGTGATGACAGGTTCAACCTCTAACCCGGATTCAGTCAATTCATCAACAATGATCCTTCGTGCTAAATTTCCATGTGGAAGCAAAATACGCTCACCATTAGTTTGATGGATGAACTCTTTCGTAAATTGTTCTGCTACGAATCTTGAAGGAACAAAGTCAACTTTTATACCGCTCTTTTCTAGGAGCTCTAAAGTCTTCTTTCCAATCGCTGCAATTTTTAATGAGTCAAGAAGCTCAATCGAATGGCCCTCTTCTTGTAACTGACTGAGAAAATAACGGACCGTGTTTTGACTCGTAAAAACGATCCACTGAAAATGTTCTATCTCGTGGATCGCTCTTTTTAATGCTGTATTGTCTCTGGCTGTTTGAAAAGAAAGAAGAGGAATCACAACAGCTTCCCCTCCCCTTAGTTCAATTGAATGGACAAGCGGAAGAGCCTGTTCTTCAGATCTTGTTATTAATATTTTATGATCTGAAAACGGCAGTCCCTTATCCATTACTGATCAAGCTCCTTTTTAACCCGATCCAAAATATCTTTCGCACCACGCTCACCAAGTCCCTTAGCTAATTCGACTCCGATTTTTTCTGGGTCAGTGCCCTTGATTGTATCTTTGATGATTGTCTTTCCATCTGGAGTAGAAACAAATCCAGTAAGAGTGATCGTTCTCGTGTCATCGTCAAGCTCTGCGAGTCCGCCGATCGGAACCTGGCACCCACCTTCAAGAGTACGTAAGAACGCTCTTTCAGCACGAACGGTATCGAACGTATCCGGACAATTGATTTTTTCCAACCAAGCCTTCAGCTCCTGATCACTTTCTCGGCATTCAATCGCAAGTGATCCTTGTCCCACTGCCGGAATGCAAACGTCCTTCTCCAAGTATTGACTGACCACATCATCAGACCATCCCATACGTTTCAATCCAGCCGCAGCTAAAACAATAGCGTTATAGTCTTCATTTTCTAGTTTCGCAAGTCTTGTATCAATATTCCCACGTATCCATTTTATAGAGAGATCCGGCCGTTTCGCAAGCAATTGTGCTCCTCTTCTCAAGCTGCTCGTCCCAATCACCGCACCTTCAGGCAATTCTTCAAATGGCATATGATTTTCAGAAATAAGCGCATCGCGATAATCTTCACGAGGTGGGGTGCAAGCAAGTTCAAGTCCTTCAGGAAGAACAGACGGCATATCCTTCATACTGTGGACAGCGAAGTCGATTTCCTTATCAATCATAGCCTGTTCAATTTCTTTAACAAAGAGACCTTTCCCTCCCACTTTTGAAAGGGTCACGTTTAAGATTTGATCTCCCTTTGTTACAATCTCTTTGATTTCGAACTCGAATGGTGCTCCTGCTTTCTTCAATTGATCAATCACCCAACGTGTTTGGGTAAGAGCCAGTTTACTTCTTCGAGAACCGATGACAATCTTACGCATAATTGGCCTCCAGACATAAATTCTTTTTTACGGTACGATCCCACAGTGCAATATTTCACGGTGCCAGGCACGACATTTTAGCCCTTGTGCCCCAAGAGTTCCAGAAAAGTGCCTGGCACCCTTGTCGAAATACGCGGTTTATCATTCGTTAATTCATTTGTTAATAATGTTAATACCACAAATGAAACTCCGTTAAAGTAGCAGCTAAAAAGTAGTTGATCAGGATGACAAGAAGCCCTGCGACATTCCAGTATGCTAACTGGCGGCCGAAAGCTCCTTTGCCTACCTTCAAGTACAAGTAGATTCCATACACGGATAAGACCATGAATGAGCTGATCACTTTCGCGTCTGTGAAAATCGCCTGTGTCTCGTACACTTTATACCCATAAATCAGCCCTAATATCAGGCTTAGGAACAGGATCGGGACCCCAACCATATTCAGGATGAAAGGTAGTGTTTCCAACCGGGTAAGGCTTTCAAAGCGCCACAATCGTTTCCCTACTTTTTTTTGTTTCAGCATATTGTACTGAACAAGATACATAATCGATAGAATGCTTGAAACCGTAAAAGCTCCATAAGCAATGAATGCCATCGTAATATGTATGATCGCCAACTCGTTGATCAGTTGATCGGAAAATGCTTCTGAAACTTGATTATTTGGAGCAAACCAACTGACTGCCATGAGGATGAAACCGATGATATTTGTAAAAAACGCAAAGAAATGTACACGGAAAAACCAGTTGATCAACATAGAAAGGGTGACGATGACCCATGAATAAAAAAATAACCCTTCCGTTGGTGTGAGTATCGGAAAACGGTTTGCTTCAAAAATCCGTAATATTAAAACAAATGATTGCAATACCCAGACAATAGAAAGCAACCAGAAGGCAATTCTGTTCGCCTTCCGGTTGTTTTGTAAGAAATCCATGAAATATCCTAGTACGCTGAGTGCGTACAAAATAATTGTAATATCGTAAATCCACCTGATACTACTCACGATACAACTCCTCTCCTGGGAGCAAGCTAATTCGCCGCCGGGTTGGAGACAGTTTGAAACGATTTCTCCGTTTCTACCTCAGTCGACTTTTGTTCGCGAGCAAGACGCTCCTCTTTTAGTACATGTTCCAACTCTTCTTCAATTCCGAATAGCTGTGTAAAAAGCTCTAAATGCTCATTCGAATCAGGTTCTGCAGCCAACTCTTTCACCTTCGTGATCGGATCACGGAGCAGTTGGTTGATGATACTCTTTGTATGTTTGCTGAGAACTTTACGTTCACGATCGGTAAGATCAGGCATTTTACGCTCGATGCTTTTCATCGTTTCAGCTTGAATGGAAAGAGCTTTTTGTCTTAATGCGGTAATGACAGGAACAACACCTAATGTATTGATCCAGTTCAAGAATGCAAGCAGTTCCTCTTCAATAAGGACCTTAATCTTAGCAGCCTCTTCCTGACGTTCTGCCAGATTCGCCTCAACGATTCCTTCAAGATCATCAATGTCATATAAAAAGACGCTTTCTAGATCCTGCAAGTCAGGAGAAAGATCACGTGGAACAGCGATGTCCATCATGAACAAAGGCTTCCCTTTACGCTTTTTCAAAACGGGTGCTACGTTTGCTTTTGAAAGCACAAATTCTGTAGAACCTGTGGAACTGATGACAATGTCTGCTTTCTGTAAAGAAGATTCCAACTCATCCATGGTAGAAGCTTGTCCGTTAAAACGGGCTGCCACTTCCTGAGCTTTTGCATATGTCCGGTTGAGTACTGTAATATCATCAACCCCATTACTACACAAGTGTTTTGCAGTAAGTTCGCCCATCTTTCCGGCACCGATGATCAAGACATTCTTCCCCTCAAGTCCATCGAAAATCTTTTTAGCAAGCTCCACAGCAGCATAGCTGACAGAGACTGCATTTTCTCCGATTTCCGTTTCGGAATGGGAACGCTTGGCTAGTGTAATGGCTTTTTTGAACAGTTCGTTGAAAACGGTACCTGTTGTTCCAATCTCTTGTGCTGTAAAGAAGCTTGAGCGTACTTGTCCAAGAATTTGCGTTTCGCCAAGAATCATTGAATCTAAACCGCAAACCACCTTGAATAAATGCTCTATGGCATCTTCACGTTCCTGGATCTGCAAATATGGATTCAGCAAATCTTTATCTAATGAAAACCAATTCGCTAAAAAGGCTTTAATGTAATATCGGCCTGTGTGTAACTGATCAGCGACGGCATATATCTCAGTACGGTTGCAGGTCGATACGATGACACATTCTAGAATACTTTTCGTTTTTCTTAAAGACTGTAAAGCTAATTCTAACTCACCAGGTTGAAATGAAACTTTTTCACGTATCTCAACCGGAGCAGTCTTATGATTAAGTCCAACTTTTAAAATGTGCATCGTTCGTCACCCCCTGTTTTTATGTAAAAACGAAGTAAATAATATAATTCCCACTTGCATTATAGCATGTGTGTAAAATCATAACAGAAACAAATGTGAACAGTGTTTGAAAGTCTTATGGTAAGATGATTTTTAGCAGACAAAAATCAGTATTCCCTAAAAACCAAATTTTAGTATATCCTTGCTTTATCAAGGCTTGACACACCTTTAATGTATCAAATTTCGAAGATTTTCGCAAAAGAACAACATGATTCATGCTATATGAGGAGGAGATTATGAAACAAGGTATGTTTCCAGGTACATTGATCGCAGGGTTGGGTGTATATTTTTTAGCAAGACAATGGTCCGTTCCGTTTATCGGTGAAATCGGTGCCCTTCCCGCATTCTTGCTAATTATCGGAATTGCGTTCCTCTTGCAGAAGAATGAACCGTACGCGCTATTTTCAGGGGTAGTCATTTGCGGCATTGCAGTCCATTATTATGCCAGCGGGAATATCGCCAACTGGCCGTCACTCTGGATTGTTTATTTCCTCAGTATCGGGGTCGGATTTATCTTACAGTATAATAAAACAAAGCAAGGCGGTCTCTGGATTGGTGCAGCCTTAATTATCGTTTCCCTGATTGCCCTATTTTCAACCAATACGATCGGAATCATCAATACAATCGTCAATTATACTGAACAATTCTGGGCAGTCATATTGATTGTGATCGGATTTTACCTGATGCGACGGAAAAAATAGCCAATAAGACCGGCATAGAGTACGATTCTGAACGATTTTATTCCAGAAAAAATGAGCATTATTCCAGAAATCAGCACTAAGGTACCAAGGTATTTAACATTTGAGCCTCAACCTTCATTTCTTCAACTACAAAAAAGGTGTTGTCCGTTTGCGGACAACACCTTTTTCACATGTTTAGAGGATTGAGCTTAAGAAATCTTTCGTACGTTGTTCTTTAGGATTGTTGAACAGGTCTTGAGGATGACCGCGTTCAACGATACGACCATCATGCATATAGAAAACCCAATCTCCGACTTCACGAGCAAAGCCCATTTCATGGGTGACGACGACCATCGTCATTCCTTCTCCTGCTAATTGCTTCATTGTCGATAAAACTTCCCCGACAAGCTCAGGGTCTAATGCGGAGGTGGGTTCATCGAATAGCATGATATCAGGCTTCATAGCCAGTGCTCTTGCTATTGCTACACGCTGCTTCTGACCACCAGACAGCTTCGAAGGATAGACATCAGCTTTTTCCGCAAGACCTACCTTTTCAAGCAGGTCTTTCCCTTCTTTTTCAGCCTGAGACCGGCTCATACCTTTGACCATCAACGGTGCCTCGATGACGTTTCCCAGAACCGTTTTATGAGGAAACAGGTTAAAGTGTTGAAAGACCATTCCGATCCGTTCACGGACCTTATTCAGGTTGTCTTTCTTAGGATCGATCTCTTTCCCTTCTACGATGATTTTTCCACCATTTTTGATTTCTAAGAAATTCAGACATCTAAGCAGCGTACTTTTCCCTGATCCACTTGCGCCGATCAATACGACAACATCATTTTCTTTAACTTCCATATCAACATCTTTCAATACATGTAAATCGCCAAAGCTCTTGTTCAGCTTTTCGATTTTGATCATTTCACGTTTTTCAGTCAACATCATTCACTCCCTTAATCACTTGCAGATAGCTTCTTCTCCATCATGCTGACGACAGCTGTCAATAAGAACACAAGAATCAGATAATATACAGCTACGATTAGTAGATAAGTCATTGAATCGAAATTATTTGAACCTGAAGTTGTGGCAACATTGAACAGCTCGTACATTCCGATGAATGCTGCTAATGATGAATCCTTCAATCCAATGATGAATTGGTTACCGAGTGGTGGAAGTGCGCGCCGAAAAGCCTGAGGCAATATGATTCGACGCATGGTCAATCCATTCGTCATACCTAATGAACGTCCTGCTTCCATCTGGCCTTTATCAATGGATTGGATCGTACCTCTGAAAATCTCTGCAATATACGCACCATTATGGAAAGCCAGTGCAAGTGTCGCAGACCAGAAACCTGAGATATTCATTTCAGATAATCCGAAGTAAAAGATGAAGATTTGAACGATTAGTGGTGTCCCACGGACGATGTAAATATAAACATTAGCGATTGCTTCCAAAACTTTGACTTTAGAAATTTTCAGCAACGCAAAGAAAAGACCTATGAATATAGCAATTAGTATCGATACTGCGGTTACTTGCAGCGTTAAAAGCATCCCTTTGAAAAAGACAGGATAACTCTCTAGGAATGTTGAAAAAAAGTGCGAAAAACTAGGCAAAGTGTATCAGCTCCTTAAAACCTCAAAAATCAAGTTGATAAGATTAAGTCCTATAGTTCCTTTGGAAAAGTTATGCAATACGTGTTGTAAGTAACAAATGTGCGCAAAGCTGCGCACATTCGTTATCTTTCCAAATTCAATTCTTATTTCCCTTCAGGATCAGATGTGATATCGTCCCCAAAGTACTTTTCACTCAGTTCTTTCAAAGTTCCATCTTCTCTAAGCTTCTCTAGTGCTGCGTTGATATCTTCAAGAAGCTTTTCATTATCCTTTGCGACAGCAATTGCTTGCTCACTACGTCCTAGAAGTTCTTTACCTTCGATCTTGAAATCATTTCCGATTGCTTCCTTACCAGTAACAAAGTCTGTGATGACTGCATCGTGCTTCCCTTCACTTAACGCTTCAAGTGCTGTAACATCACTATCATAAATTTTGATATTGCTTGTCACCTCTTCAGCACTTTTCGCGTATGTCGAACCTTTTGAAACTGCGATTTCTTTATCTTTCAAGTCATCCTTCGTTTCAATATCGCTATCTGGTCTTGTGAAAATTTGTGGACCTGAATAGTAATATGGAACGGAGAAATCTACATGTTCTGCACGTTCAGGTGTGATTGTGTGGCTGGCCACCGCTGCATCGAACCGTCCAGTTTTTACACCTTCAACGATACTTGCGAATTTGAATTTCTGTGGGTTGGGTTCCAAACCTAGTTCTTTCGCAACCGCTTCAGCTACCTCAATATCGAAGCCTGTCATTTCACCTTCTGCATTAGTAGAACTGAACGGTTTGAATTCTCCGGAAGATGCAAACGTGAACTTTCCATCTTCTTTGAGGTCATACTCTCCATCAGCTCCTCCTCCGCCATCTGAACCACCGCATGCTGCCAGAAGCATCGAGAATGCTAATACCATGACAGCCCATAAACTAACTTTTTTCATTCTGTTTTGACCCTCTTTCTGTAGATTTTTGGATACTACTCTTGAGAGAAACATACAGTGGCAAACAGACCATAAACGCTGATTTTTCATAACATCCAATAAAGTATGTAGAGGTGACAATGCCCCCTGTCATTCTACCAACCATACTTTCTATTTCTCTCAACCACTGTATATTTCCCTTATCTAAGACGAACTAAACAGCACCTTAGTCCTACTTTCTCAAAAGTATCCTAAGTACTACCTTCTACATAAAAACAAAAAACCCTCCCTATTTTTTAAAACAAGGAGGGTTTTAGCTTATATAAGGCTCTCAATAGTAGACCAGACTTTTTCTTTTCCGAACGATGTTTCTGCTGAAAATAGGAGGACAGACTCCCCTTTTTCAACCTTAAGGGTTTCACGGATCTTTTTGATGTGCTGTTGGTGCTTCCCTTTAGGAATCTTATCTGCTTTTGTCGCTACAACAACCACAGGGATTTCAAAATGCTTCAGCCATTCATACATCAATTGATCGTCCTTTGATGGTGCATGACGCAAATCGACTAATAAGACAACTGCCCTTAACTGCTCACTTTCCATCAAGTAGGTCTCGATCATCCGCCCCCAGGCATCGCGTTCTGACTTGGAAACTTTCGCGAAACCATAACCAGGGACATCAACAAAATACATCGTGTCATTCAGAAGATAAAAGTTCAACGTTTGTGTCTTGCCGGGTTTTGAAGAAGTCCGGGCAAGTGCCTTACGGTTGATCATCTTGTTGATGAACGATGACTTTCCGACGTTTGATCGTCCGGCAAGTGCGATTTCCGGTTTCTGATCATTCGGATATTGTTCTTTCTTCACGGCGCTGATAATCAGTTCAGCTGTATTTACTTTCATTTTTCCCCACCTATCAATGCTTCTTTTAATACCTCATCCAAATGAGAGACAGGTATGAAGGTGAGATCCTTCTTTACACTATCCGGAATATCATCCAGATCCTTTTCATTTTCTTTAGGGAAAATGATCCGCTCCAATCCTGCTCGATGGGCACTTAATGTTTTTTCTTTTAAACCGCCAATTGGAAGTACACGACCTCGGAGCGTGATTTCTCCGGTCATCCCGACTTCTTTTCGGACAGGGCGGTTAGTCAGTGCTGATATAAGCGCTGTAGCCATCGTAATCCCTGCTGAAGGACCATCCTTTGGTGTAGCACCTTCTGGCACGTGGACATGGATATCATTTTTCTCAGAAAACTCGGGATCGATATTCAATTCTTCAGCACGAGAACGAATATAACTGAAAGCTGCCTGTGCAGATTCCTTCATAACATCGCCAAGTTTCCCAGTCAAGATCAGCTTCCCTTTCCCAGAAGATACTGAAACCTCTATGGAAAGTGTATCTCCGCCAGCTGTCGTATAAGCGAGACCCGTAGCCGCACCGATTTGGTCTTCTACTTCCGCTTGTCCGTATCGGAATTTAGGTTTGCCCAGGTAATCTCCAAGCGTTTTCTCGGTAATGATGACACGTTTTTTATCGCCTGAAACGAGTTCTTTTGCTGCTTTTCTGCATAAGGAAGCGATTTGCCTTTCGAGATTACGTACACCAGCTTCACGTGTATATCGACGGATCACTTGCATGAGTGCCTCATCACGGATTTGGAGCTTCCCTTTCGTCAATCCATGTGCTTTGGTCTGCTTCTTCACAAGGTATTGATTCGCGATGTGGAGCTTCTCAACTTCAGTATACCCAGCAATCTGAATCATTTCCATCCTGTCCAATAACGGTCCAGGAATCGTTGAAATATTATTTGCAGTCGTTACGAACAACACCTTTGATAAATCATAAGGTTCTTCAATAAAATGATCGCTGAACGTATTGTTTTGCTCAGGATCAAGCACCTCCAATAAAGCTGATGCCGGATCGCCGCGGAAGTCATTGGACATTTTATCGATTTCATCAAGTAAAAATACCGGGTTCACTGAACCAGCTTTTTTCATTCCCTGGATGAGTCGTCCTGGCATCGCACCGACATATGTTCTACGGTGTCCGCGGATTTCAGCCTCATCCCTTACACCACCGAGCGAGATCCTGACGAAGTTGCGGCCAAGCGTCCTCGCAATTGACCGGGCGAGAGATGTTTTCCCGACTCCTGGAGGTCCTACCAAACATAGGATCGGTCCTTTTAGTGAATTTGTAAGCTGTTGTACAGCGAGGTATTCAAGGACTCTTTCCTTTACCTTTTCAAGTCCATAGTGATCCTCATTCAGGATCTTTTCAGCATGATTGATATCGAGATTGTCTTCCGTCTCTTTTACCCAAGGAATATTCAAGAGCCAATCGATATAGTTGCGGATCACGCCGCTTTCAGCAGAGCTTTGCGGCATTTTTTCGTACCGATCCAGTTCTTTCAGCGCCGTTTTCCGAACGTTATCCGGCATTTGTGATTCTTCGATTTTTTCCCGTAGTGACGTGACTTCTCCAGTTTTACCTTCCTTGTCACCCAGTTCCTTCTGGATGGCTTTCATCTGTTCGCGAAGATAATATTCTTTCTGGGTCCGTTCCATTGACTTTTTTACGCGCTGGCCGATTTTCTTTTCAAGACCGAGGACTTCTTTTTCATTGTTCAGAATTTGAATGATTCTATTAAGACGGTCTTTGATCTCGAGCGTTTCTAAAATTTCTTGCTTTTGTTTGATCTTTAACGGCAAATGGGACGAGACGATATCCGCCAATCTGCCAGGCTCTTCGATGTCTTGGACAGATGCAAGTGTTTCAGCTGTCACTTTCTTCGAGAGGTTTATGTATTGTTCGAAATGATGCAACAAGGTACGCATCAGAGCCATCTCTTCAGCATCTGCCTCATCACGCTCCTCGATCAATTTGACCTTCACTTCAAGATATCCTGTTTCTTCATCATCTTTATACGAAGTGATTTCCCCGCGTTGAATTCCTTCTACAAGGACTCTGATTGTTCCATTCGGAAGCTTTAGCATTTGATTGACTTTTACAATCGTCCCTAATTTATAAATTTCATCTTCCGTTGGTTCTTCTATGGCCACTTCTTTTTGAGTGGATAAAAATATGTGCTGGTCATCCATCATTACTTTCTCAAGGGCTTGTACAGACTTCTTGCGTCCAACATCCAAGTGGAGAACCATACCTGGATAAACAAGAAGACCTCTTAGTGGCAACAATGGTATTTTTCTCGTTTGAGCCATAGAAACACACCTCCAAGTTCTATTTAACACGCTGATCCTATGTTCTTTTGACTGATTTCTCCAGCAAAGCCGGAAAAAAGCATTTTAGTCAGCTTCATGATCATAACAAAAAATAGGTATTTCATCTTATCAATTTTACCCGTAAATCTAAGCTTTGTCTAATAAGTACCATTCACAAATCAACGTATTTCATCATGGCAAGTTGAAAGTGATAAGCCATAAATTTTCTCTAATCAACTTCTCGACACAACGGGGATAAGAGATACCCCAGTAAGGAGAGTACAAGGTGCTTGTAGGATCTGGAATGAAATTCGAAAAAAGAATAGACCCAACTACAAAAAGAAACCCCCGCCTCAAACGACCTTTGGCGAGGACTCTTGCGTAGTGATACTATCGACTCTTTCTTTATGGTATTTTTCCTTGAAGACGTGTTCGAAAACCTCTTCTAAGTGTTCGATGTATACAATTTCGATACCTTCGATTTGTTTAAGGATCGATTGTTGGTTTTCTTTCGGCACAAAGACAGTTTTGACGCCTGCTTGACTTGCGGCTGAAACTTTTGCAAACACACCGCCAACAGGTTTTACGCTTCCGTGTATGCTGATCTCACCCGTCATGGCTATTTGATTGTCCACTTTAATGCCCTTGATCGCAGAATAAATTGCGGTTGCGATTGCTATACCTGCTGAAGGGCCGTCGACAGGAGCACCACCTGGGAAATTGATATGGATGTCATAGCTGCCAGAAGGAACGCCCATTCTTCTGAGGACCGTCAAAACATTTTCAACTGAACTTTTCGCCAGGCTTTTACGTCTTATTGATTTGGATTGGCTTCCAATACTCTCCTCCTCAACTATACCGGTAATCATAATCGAGCCTTTTTCTTTTGATGGAATCACGGTCGCTTCAATTTCAAGAAGGGCACCAGTATTAGGTCCATAGACCGCTAATCCGTTGATATTACCCACTCGAGGAACTGGATGTATCTTGGATTCCATTCGAGGAGACAGCTGACTTGAATGGAGGACCCATTCGATATCATTTTTCGTCAGATGGCTACGGTCTTCAGTTATCGCCAGACCTGCTGCGATCTGAACACTGTTGACTGCTTCGCGGCCATTCCGAGCATATTTGGAAAGTAAGGTTAAGGCACTTTCTTCAATCGTAAAATGGATTTTCTCAACCGCTCTCCTTGCAATGCGGATAATATCATTGGCAGTAAGCTCTTTGAAAAAGATTTCAAGACACCTTGATCGGATAGCAGGGGGAATTTCCTCAGGAGTACGCGTCGTTGCACCAATCAAGCGGAAATCTGCTGGTAATCCATTCTGAAAAATATCATGGATATGCTGAGGAATCTGGTTATTCTCTTCACTGTAATAAGCACTTTCCAAAAACACTTTGCGATCTTCTAAAACCTTAAGAAGCTTGTTCATTTGGATCGGATGTAGTTCTCCGATTTCGTCGATGAAAAGCACTCCACCATGCGCATTCGTGACTGCCCCTTGTTTCGGTTGTGGAATACCAGCTTGACCCATTGCTCCCGCACCTTGATAGATCGGGTCATGAACAGAACCGATCAGCGGGTCAGCAATTCCACGCTCATCAAAACGTGCTGTCGTTGCATCCAACTCTACAAAAACAGCAGTGGGTTTGAAGGGGGAGCGGGCATTTTTCTTTGCTTCCTCTAACACAATCCTTGCAGCAGCTGTCTTCCCGACTCCTGGTGGACCATAAATGATGACGTGCTGTGGGTTAGGACCGCATAGCGCAGCTTTTAAAGCCCGGATTCCTTCAGCCTGGCCGATAATTTCATCAAAGCGTGAGGGCCTTACTTTTTCAGATAATGGCTCGGTTAACGAGATGCTTCTCAATCTTCGAAGCTGATCCATTTCCTTCCGTGATTCTTTATCTATCGAGACTTTTTGAGTCCGTTGATTTCGCAGTAAATTCCAAAAGTAGAGACCGATGATTATTCCAAAGAACAGCTGGATGATCAATGCTATTCCTGTCCAACTCATGCCTTCCCCTCCTATATGTATGTGTTTTGGTATCCTTTAGTATCTCCGAGCATGTGTTGGACTAAACGTTATTTTCTGAATTGGATGCAGGAATTTACTTATAATTTATAACAGCAAAAAGCACTCTGCTCGAAGCAGAGTGCTTTATCAATCATTCATTATGCACTTTCTTTAGGTTTCTTTTTTTCATCGATAACGGTACCGTCTTCAAGAACAAGCTGTGGCGGCACTTTATCCGTAACTGTTTCTGCGGTAATGACACACTTGTTGATATCTTCACGTGATGGAAGATCGAACATTACATCAAGCATGATGCCTTCAATGATGGAACGCAGACCACGTGCTCCGGTTTTACGTTCAATAGCTTGCTTCGCGATTTCGCTAAGAGCATCATCAGTAAACTCAAGCTCAACATCATCCAGCTGTAACAGCTTCTTGTATTGTTTTACAAGTGCGTTCTTCGGTTTGGTCAGGATTTCAACCAATGCTTCTTCATCTAACGGCGTCAGGCTGGATGTAACCGGCAGACGACCGATGAATTCAGGTATAAGCCCGAATCGAAGCAAGTCTTCAGGCAATACTTTTGATAAGTATTCACCTTGTCTAAGTTCAGCCTTTTCGGAAGTCTCAGTCCCGAATCCGATTACTTTCTTACCGAGACGACGTTTGACAATCTGTTCGATTCCATCGAATGCTCCACCACAAATGAACAGGATATTCGTGGTATCGATTTGGATGAATTCTTGATGAGGATGCTTACGTCCACCTTGAGGAGGTACACTTGCAACTGTTCCTTCAAGGATTTTAAGTAAAGCTTGTTGTACACCTTCACCAGATACATCACGTGTAATCGATGGATTTTCAGACTTACGTGCAATCTTGTCAATTTCATCGATGTAAATGATACCTCGTTCTGCTTTTTCAACATCATAGTCTGCAGACTGGATCAATTTGAGCAAGATGTTTTCCACATCTTCCCCTACGTAACCAGCTTCAGTTAAAGATGTAGCATCAGCTATTGCGAAAGGTACATTAAGGATACGTGCTAATGTTTGAGCCAGTAATGTTTTACCGCTACCAGTCGGTCCGATCATTGCGATATTACTTTTTGCCAACTCAACATCATCAGATTTTTTAGATGCGTTGATACGCTTGTAATGGTTATAAACCGCTACGGACAGCGATTTTTTCGCTTGGTCCTGGCCGATTACATAATCATCAAGGATTTTCCGAATTTCTTGTGGTTTCGGAACATCTTTGAACTCTACATCTTCTTCCGTTCCAAGTTCCTCTTCTACGATTTCTGTACACAATTCAATACATTCATCACAAATATAGACACCTGGTCCGGCAACCAGTTTACGTACTTGATCTTGTGTCTTCCCACAAAAAGAACACTTCAATTGCCCTTTTTCTTCATTAAATTTAAACATTGTATCACCCCTAAGAATGGTTTGGATGAATTGTTACTTTTAGTTATTTGTCATCGTGTGTATTTTACACATTGAAAGATTTCCAATATGTTTTGGGAGTAACAAATCTGTCGTTGGAATCCATTATTGTTATGTATTTGATTTTATCACGAAGAGCCGTAAAACAAAAATAATAACGCTTTGTTATGTAAATTTCAATCGGTGATATGTATCAGTATAGTCATAAAACAGGAAGACGATTCCTAAATAAAAAATATATTTTTGTTACTTACACACAATGATTCTCGATGCTGAATAGAGTCATTTTTGTATAAAACAAGGCACGAAAATTCGCGCCTTGTTTTATAACTTACTTTATATTATGCAACAGTCTTGCTATTCTCTACAAGAAAATCGATTGCTTTACGAACCTTCAAATCACCCTTCAACAGGTCAGGTCCACCTTGCATAGCTAGCATTTGCTTCATCTTATCAACTTCCATTTGGTACATTTCAGCCATTTTCTTGATTTCTTCTTCAACTTCTTCTTCAGATACTTCGAAGTTCTCAGCTTCTGCGATCGCTTCAAGAGTCAAGTTTGTGCGAACACGCTTTTCAGCGTCTTCTTTCATTTGTTCTTTCAATTGATCTTCAGAAGTTCCTGAGAACTGGTAGTACATATCAAGGTTCATACCTTGCATTTGTAGACGTTGGTCAAATTCCTTCATCATACGGTCAAGTTCAGAATTAACCATTGCTTCTGGTACATCAATTTCTGCGTTATCAGACGCTTTTTGAACAAGTTGATCTTTCATTTCATTTTCAGCTTGAGTTGTTTTATCATTTTGAAGACGCTCTTTGATTTGGGTTTTCAACTCATCAAGAGTCTCAACTTCTTCATTTGCATCCTTAGCGAATTCATCGTCAAGCTCAGGAAGTTCCAACTGCTTGATTTCATGGAGTTTAACTTTGAATGTTGCTGCTTTTCCAGCAAGCTCTTCAGCATGGTATTCTTCAGGGAATGTTACTTCGACATCCTTTTCAACTCCAGCTTCTTCACCTTCTAGCTGCTCTTCGAATCCTGGAATGAATGAACCAGAACCGATTTCAAGAGAATAATTCTCAGCAGTTCCACCTTCGAATGCCTCACCGTCAACATATCCTGCAAAGTCGATAACGACAGTATCGCCTTTTTCAACTTTACCGTCTTCTTTAACTGTCAGTTCAGCATGCTTCTTTTGAAGAGCTGTCAATTCTTCTTGTACATCTTCATCTGTCACTTCTGTGTCCTGCTTTTCAACTTCAAGGCCTTTGTATTCGCCAAGTTTAACTTCAGGTTTTACAGTAACAGTCGCTTTGAAAACAAGGTTTTTACCTTTTTCCATTTGCTCGATGTCAACATCAGGTTGGTCAACAGGGTCGATTCCTGTTTCTTCTACTGCTTGGCTGTAAGCACTAGGAAGCAGTATATCTAGAGCGTCCTGATAAAGTGCTTCTACCCCGAAACGCTTTTCAAACATTGAACGTGGTACTTTCCCCTTACGGAAGCCTGGTACGTTCACCTTTTTAACGACCTTCTTGAACGCCTGATCCAATGCTTCATTTACACGTTCAGCATCGACATCAATGGTCAATACACCTTGATTACCTTCTTGCTTTTCCCATTTTACACTCATGACTATAATTCCCTCCAACATTTATCTTCTTATAACTTCATTAACGTACGAATGAGTTTGCAACCACTACATTATAACACATGAACATTGGTTTTCAACTAGTTCGGCTGGTCATCCTGCAGACCGACTTCTTTCATCGATAGACGTTCGATTTCCAAGATCTTTTCAACCACATCATCAAGTAATTCTTCATCCAATGAAAAAGCAACCTGCAGTTCGTCTCCATCATAATCCATACCATTCAACCTATGTGCAACTTCAAGAACCGCTACTGCCCATAATTGTTCATTAAGAGGTTCGGGCTGAAACGGATAGATCATGAACAAGTAATGATCCCAAATTTGCACAGCCATTTCTAGCAAGGACGGATTCTGTTGTTCAAGTTGATGCTCAATGATCGTCTTTACGAGTCGGTAAAATTGTCCTTCCGGTATATCATGTAGTTGATCGGGACTAACACTCATCGTCTTGCCGAATTTATGTATACGGATTGTTTCTGATGCGTCCCCATCTTTCAACATCTGTAAGACGATGGTCTTTAACGATGGATTGGCATCGGGATATGTAAGAAAATTCTTCAACTCGTGGCGGACAGTCGGTTGATCTGGCTTTTCTATGGATTGGACAGCTTGCCATTGTTTTTTCGAGTCCGAAGACTTTAATTGTTCTGAAAGATGATCAAGTTCCTGATCGGAGAATTTCGTTTCAAAAACAAAGTCATCACTCGGTTCTTCCTCTGCCATCTTTCGGCTGAAATATAAAAGTTGGTAGAAATTTTCGGCCATTTGCGGCGGCAAGCTTTGTTCTTGTATGACAGCTTCGAGAATTTCTACGACTTCTTCATAATCACCTAATTGGATGAGGATCGATATGTAAATTTGAAGGACATCATAATACTCACCGATGTCTTTTTTGAGAATCTCGTCACATTTTTCCTTTGCCTCTCTTAGGTCACCTAACTCAACCAGGCTCAAGACTACTCCTACGTTGCCTTGTGGGTGATCAGGATCCATTTCGATCAGCTGGCGGAAAAAATTCAGCGATTCTTTATATTTCTTTTGTTTAAGGGCTGACATTCCCTTGTTCACAAGCTTTGCAGTAAGGTTTGGGAAGTAAACGATTTTACTGTCACGCGGCCCTTTATGGTCTTTTTCCAAAACAATCTCCCCGCTTTTTATCAATCGTTTAAAGCAAGTTTAGCAGTTTAACTTCCTAAAAACAAATGTTTACATATTAATTCTATATTACAGTTATTTTTGCTGTTTTATTCAAAGGAGTACCGGACTAGGGGGTTTCATATGTAGCGTTATGGTGCAGCTTTTACCTGTTTTTTGCGCTCGAAGTGTCTTATGAAGCATTCATACGGACACTCAGGTCCAATTTTTCACGCTTAAGTGGTTTTATGAAGCTTTTTAAAGTCAATTCTCTATTCGTTTTATGGTAAAAAAACGCTCCCCAGCTTTAAGCAAAGGAAGCGTTAGTATGTATTAAGTATGGCGTCCCAGGAGCGATTCGAACGCCCGACCGACAGCTTAGAAGGCTGTTGCTCTATCCTGCTGAGCTACTGGGACATGATATCAAGAAGCACATTCATTTTTTGTCGTCCCGATTTCAGAATGTTTGACTAGATGTGGCTCAATCGGTACGCTGTTGTCATCACTGACGAAGCATACTCGACCGTGCTGAGCTACTGGGACATAATGTAGAGACATGATATTAAGGTGTAAATGGAGCGGGTGATGGGAATCGAACCCACGACCAGAGCTTGGAAGGCTCTTGTTTTACCACTAAACTACACCCGCATCAATCAGCGACAATAATTAATATATCGAATTCCGATTGAAATGTCAATGGTTTTCTTTCTGATCGTGGGCTCATTTCCACTAGAGTTCATATTCTGTTGATAAATCGGTCAATTCATCACCATCATATTCAAAGAATCGTACTCTGATATGACTGCGGTCTTTGCACTCGCAAATTGCATACGTCCGTTCGCGACGATTTCTTGGTAAACGAAGGCTGCCAGGGTTCACAAAAACCATTCCATTTTGCTCGAATGATTCTGCAACATGGGAGTGGCCGAAGAACACTAGATCCGCTCCTTGTTCCTCAGCTTTATAAGCCAAATTCATATAGGACATTTTTACATTGTATAAATGTCCATGGGTAACGAATAAGCGAAATCCTTGTTCTTCAATAAGGGTTTCATTAGGAAATTCATCATGCCCTAAATCCATATTCCCCTGGACATTGTAAAAAGGTTTAAGCCCCTCATCATCTGACGGTAGTTCAGAGTCTCCGCAATGAACCATGACATCGACCTGGTTTTTATGCAGTTCGACAACTTCTTTCAGTTCTTTGGTAAGACCATGGCTATCACTAACGAGTAGAACGTTCATTGTGAGGTCCTCCTTTTATGATTTCAAAAGATTTCAGACCAAGTGTTTCGTAATTCACGCAGTGCATTTGCACGGTGACTGATTTTGTTCTTTTCCTCAGGGGTCATTTCAGCTAATGTCTTTTCTTTTGAAGGAACATAGAAGATTGGATCATAGCCGAATCCATCCGTGCCCCTTCTCTCGTTCAGAATGAGTCCTTCACATTTTCCTTCGACACTACTCGTTCCTTTCCCCGGTTGGGCCACTGCTAAAACACATACGAATCGGGCGTTACGTTCTTTTTCTGAGACAGACTCCAATTCAACGAGTACTTTTTCGATATTGGCTTCATCATTCTTTTCTTCACCTGCATATCGTGCCGAAAAGATTCCTGGCCGTCCATCGAGTGCGTCAATGACCAACCCGGAGTCATCGGCAATGACTGGCGTACGAAGTTTTTTTGCGATTGTTTCTGCTTTGATGCTTGCGTTTTCTTTAAAACTAGACCCTGTCTCCTCAATCTCTTCATGAAAATCCAAATCTCTCAGAGAAACTACACTGATTCCAAACTCTTCGAACATTTTGCGGAATTCCTTGACCTTCCCCTCGTTATGGGAAGCGATGATGATTTTATCCATTTCAATCACCTACTTATCTACGATCAAAAGGTGGGTATCCCCTAATGCAGCCTTTTGATGTTCGATGAGTTCTGTAATTCCTTTATCCGCTAATTCAAGCATCGTTTGTAACTGATTATAAGAGAACGTAGCCTCTTCACCTGTACCCTGGAGCTCTACAAATTCTTTTCCACTAGTCATGATTACGTTCATATCTACATGTGCTTTTGAGTCCTCTTCATAGCAGAGGTCCAAAATTTCTCCGGAATCTGGTACGACCCCAACAGATGTAGCTGCTAAAAATTCGTTTATCGGCATTTTTTTTATGACATCCTGCTCAATGAGTTTGTTGAAAGCCATCGTCATTGCTACAAATGCTCCAGTGATACTTGCCGTACGTGTTCCACCATCCGCCTGGATCACATCACAATCAATCCAGCAAGTGCGCTCTCCAATTTTATCAAGGTCAACAACCGATCGCAGTGCACGACCAATCAATCGTTGAATTTCCATCGTCCGTCCTGATACTTTCCCTTTACTTGATTCACGGATGTTCCGTTGCTCTGTCGCGCGAGGAAGCATTGAATATTCAGCTGCAATCCAACCTTTCCCTTGATTTCTCATAAAAGGCGGTACACGGTCCTCGATACTCGCTGTACAGATCACCTTCGTATCCCCAACAGAAATCAATACAGAACCTTCCGGGTGTTTAATATAATTCGTTTCGATATGTATTTTCCGTAACTGATCATTCGTTCTTCCATCTGTTCTCATTGATTATTCCTCCTCTTTGCATCACACTATTGATTAGTATGACCAAGTCAAATAACAAAGTATGCTTTTGGTCATTTTACACGACAAAAAAAGAAAACTTGGCAAATCCAAGCCTTAGCGCAGGCTGAGCTTAGTTGCCCTTATATTGAAGAAAGTATTTATACTTTCTTTAAATGAGAAAAAGGCGGCTGAACACCGCCCTGACTCTTTCTATCGTAACATAATTACATGATCTATTCATTTTAAAATTCTACAGTGTTTACATTGACAGGTCGTGACACAGGTTCTGTCAATAGTTTCCCATCCTCACGAACCACTTCACTTTTGCCATTTACTTTAACTTGTACCTTGTCAATTCCTGTAATTTCGGTCAACGACAATACGAGTGAGTTAAGCGTCGCATCAGATATTGCGGTATTCTTAGCTTCTCCTAATATCGCTTCATTGAAATTGAGTGTTACGACACCATCTTCTTCAACTGGTGCACTTACAAGTTCAACCTCATTCCTCATATCCGTCAACAGCCCGGATTGGAGGGATGGACCGCTCAATAATTCATCGACAGTCGCCTTTACGAGGTTTTCATTTGAATTCACCTTCCTTGTAACCGGAACATAATAGAATTGATCGTCACCATTTTGACTAATAAAATAAACTGTAACAGTCTTGCTGCCTGTGACATCGACAACCCCATTTGTTTCGATGTTGATACCATCTGCACGCGTCATGTTCTCACCGATCGGGGTTTGATTGACCGGCATCACTTTCTGATCTTCACCATTGATTTTGATTTTGACTGCGTGTACATTGTCAAACTGGGTGAGCGTATACGTCAATGATTGTAAGATTTTCATCTCATCTTCTGCTGCATATTCCTTGAACTCTTCAGAAAAATCGATTGTTGCTGTCCCCTGATCAATGTTCAACCCTAATACCTCAGTGCCTGCAGGTAAAACGGCTCTCATACCATTCGGAATGTAGTTTGACGCTTTTCCGTCATTCACTAAGTATTCCACCACTTGTTTAGCAGGGTCTTCCGCAATTGGCATGTTCATTGTTTGTGGAACGACCATCCCATTTTCATTGATTAAGTATACTTGCAATTGATGTGATTCTGTAGCACCTGCTGGCGCATCCTTCCCATCAGCCAATGCATCTGTGTCTTTATCGGTCTCCTCTAAAGACTCACCGTCATTCAGATAATTGACCTCCTGGGGCGGATCGATTTCATTATTTGTTTTTTCTGTTAACAAGCCACATCCAGACATAAGCAGCAATAGACCTGTTAAAAGAGAAACAAAGATCATTCTCCTCTGCTTCTTCCTCATTCCATTCCCTCCTACAATGGTTTGTACTACTATATATACGAGCCATCTGTGCAATTAGACCAACGTTCTGTAATTTTAGGGAAATGAAAGGTAAGGATATAAAAAGTAACCCTTTGAAAGAGTAACAAAGGCTACAGCTCGGCGATTACAATTTAGTTTCAGCGGGAACAAGTGAGTAAGGTTTATGAATTTAAACTAAGGCATCAGAAAATCCAAAAAACAACAATTATGTATAACTAACAAAGCTGAAAAATATGAAAAGCGGCACAAAATTACTGTGCCACTTTATAATTCGATATGCTCAATGTGTTTTACACTTTGATCAAACCACTCACTGCTCAATCGGTTGAAAATTTGACTCGACCCTGTTGTAAAAAAGCGATGCTCCGGAAGACCGCCGCCTGAGTATAGGCGGTTGCTATAATAAAGGATTGTACTTACTTCCCGAGCAGTTTCTGCTCCAGATGAAATGATCCGGACATTGGTTCCCATCACTTTTTCAATGATAGGGGCCAGGATCGGATAATGGGTACAACCGAGTATCAATGTATCAATAGGTAAATCGCTTAAAGGTGCAAGTCTTTCATAAACCACTTGTAAGGTTTCTCGGGTATCGATCATACCGCTCTCAACCAACGGCACGAATTCCGGACATGCAAGACTATGCACATTTACCTTACTATCAATGTTTTGCAAAGCTTTTACATAAGCCCGACTGTTGATTGTTCCTTCTGTACCGATAACACCTACTTCGCGATTCAACGTATTTTTTATAGCTGCTCTCGCTCCAGGATGGATGACCCCTACCACAGGGATCGGCAGTTTATGCTGAGCTTCTTCCAATACAGCCGCAGTAGCTGTATTACATGCAATCACGAGTAATTTAATGTCTCTTTCCAAAAAATAATGAATCATCTTCCACGTATAGGTTCGGACTTCTTCCAAAGGACGAGGACCGTACGGGCATAGTAATGTATCCCCGAGATAATAGATCCGTTCTTTGGGCAGCTGCCTCATCACTTCGCGGGCTACAGTCATCCCCCCGACACCAGAATCAATAATTCCTATAGGATTATTCAAATAAACCCCTCTTTTTCTCTGTTTAATCTAGTTGGTAGTTTGAGAATTCATTTTGTCATATAGGAGATGAAGGCTTTGATGAAGGCTTTCGATTTCGTCATCAGAAAAATGCTCCGTCAAATCTTTAAGATAATTCTGTCTCCGTTTAATGACCTCTTCTATTATTTCGTATCCTTTATCAAGTTTCTGTATGCGGACGACGCGACGATCTTTCGGATCACGTATTCTTTTGACTAGCCCGTTATTTTCCATTCGATCAATCAGATCAGTAGTCGTACTATATGCAAGATACATCTTGTTTGAAAGATCTCCGATTGTCATTTCATTTTGTTCAAACAACCATTGTAATGCTACAAATTGAGGCGGTGTAATAGAGAAATCATTCAATATTTCCCTGCCCTTTTGTTTTATATGTGCTGAAATCATTCTTAGTGCTTTTTCCATATCATTGATTTTTTCTTGTTTTACTTGCTCCAACTATGTAACCTCCTGACACAGACTGTTAGTTCTATTTTGCGCTGTTTAGTGGTTTTTTTCAACAACATTTCCCAATAATCAGAAATATTTTGTTCTTAAAGGTATTTCTCCAGCCTCGTTTTTCTGCTGGAGTGTCAAAAAGAAAGCCGGCATATCGCACAACTTTTCTCCTCTTGCAGCCCGAATATAACCGTTCCCCCACCGAAACCGTGCGAGACAAATTTCCCGATACAATTTAACCCAAAAAACAAATGACCCAAAAGGAGATTTCCGTCCTTGTGGGTCATTTAATTGCTTTTATTTCAAGAAATGCTGTTGTACATATTGCTTCACTGATTCGTCTGTATCAAGCTGCAGGATATCTTCCATATGAGTAGCAACTTCCTGTTTGCTCAATTTCAGAATCTGACTGCGTGCAGGGAGGATAGATGTGGCACTCATACTGAACTCATCGAGTCCTAATCCAAGCAGAATAGGAATCGCGATTTCATCTCCGGCCATTTCTCCACACATACCGGCCCATTTACCTTCTTTATGTGCAGCATCGATAACATTTTTAACAAGTCTTAAGATTGCTGGATTATACGGTTGATATAAATAAGAAACTTGTTCATTCATTCTGTCTGCTGCTAGCGTATATTGGATAAGATCATTGGTGCCGATACTGAAGAAATCGACTTCTTTGGCGAATACGTCCGCCATGACTGCAGTAGACGGAATCTCAACCATCATTCCGATTTCAATCGAATCAGATACTTCAACACCGTCTTGCTCAAGTTTTTCTTTTTCCTCTAAAAGGATTGCCTTTGCCTGACGGAATTCATCAAGCGTCGCAATCATCGGGAACATCACTTTCAAGTTCCCATAAGCACTTGCTCGCAGCAACGCTTTCAGTTGGGTTCTAAAAATCGTTTGTTGATCGAGACAGAGTCGGATCGCGCGATATCCTAAGAACGGATTTAATTCTTTCGGGAGATTCAGATAAGGTAATTCCTTATCGCCTCCAACATCCAATGTACGGATGACGACCGGCTTTCCTTCCATTTTAGAAAGAACATCCTTATACGCCTCGAATTGTTCTTCTTCAGTCGGTAGTTGATCACGATTCATGTATAGGAATTCAGTACGGTATAATCCGATTCCTTCTGCTCCATTATTCAATACACCAGTTAGATCCTTCGGGGTACCGATATTCGCTGCGAGTTCGACATGTTGATCATCGGCTGATTTCGTCGATTCATTGACCAACTTTGCCCATTCTTTCTTCTGTTCTTCATAACGAGCACGCTTTTGCTCGTACTCAGTTTTTTCGTCTTCCGACGGGTCGATGATAACGACTCCATCAATACCATCAATGATGACAGTCGTGCCGTTTTCAACAGATCCTGTGATTTCCTTAGTCCCCACGACAGATGGAATCTCCATTGAGCGGGCCATGATCGCAGAATGGGAAGTTCTTCCTCCAATATCTGTCGCAAATCCTTTGACGTAAGTTCTATTCAATTGAGCTGTATCTGAAGGCGTCAAGTCGTCAGCGATGATGATCACTTCTTCAGTAATCATGCTCGGTGTGTTGAATTCAACATCCATAAGATGAGCCAATACTCTTTTTCGAACGTCACGGATATCTGCAGCTCTTTCTTTCATATATTCATTGTCCATGTTTTCAAACATTGAAATGAACATACCTGAAACTTCATCCAAAGCACTTTCTGCATTGATTTTTTCGTCATTGATTTTACCAGTTACATTATCGATCAATTCAGGGTCTTGCAGGACAAGAAGATGGGCAGCAAATATTGCTGCCTTGTCTTCTCCTAGTTCTTTTTCAGCGTGGTCTTTGATGCCTTCAAGTTCTTTTTTGGATTGGTCGATTGCTTCCTTAAACCGTTCAACTTGTTCGGAAGGGTTCTCGATTGTGGTTTTCTCTACTTCAAGTGCTGGATTTTCAAGTTTGAAAACCTTAGCAACCGCAATACCTGCAGATGCGCCAATTCCCGTAATGCGTTGGCTCATTACTCAGCAAGTCCTTCTTGTTTTAATACATCTGTTAATGTAGAAAGCGCATCATCAGCATCGTTACCGTTTGCTTTGATTGTAATTTCAGAGCCTTGTTGAATTCCTAGTGACATAACACCCATGATCGATTTCAAGTTGACTGTTTTTCCTTTGTGCTCGAGCTCAATATCAGAACTGAATTGTCCTGCCTTATTCACCAATGTTGTCGCAGGTCGTGCGTGTATTCCTGATTCACTTGTTACTGTAAACGTTTTTTCTGCCATGTTTCCTCTTCCTTTCTACTTTTCAATTGAAATGATGTCGTTTTCGTTTAGATCAACTGATCCAGACTTCTCTATTTTTACTTTTTCTCCTTCTTGGAGATTTGTAAACACAATTGGGGTAATTGTTGATGCCGCATGTTCTGAAATGTAATCAAGATCCGCTTTCATCAATGTCTGGCCGCGCTTGACCTCGTCACCTTGCTCTACCATTATTTCGAAACCTTCACCTTTTAAGTTGACGGTATCAATTCCAAAATGAATTAAAATTTCACGTCCGCCAGCTGTTTCTAATCCAATAGCATGCTTAGTCGGGAATACATTGACCACTTTTCCATCGATTGGTGATACGACTGTTCCTTCTTCTGGTTTAATCGCAAAACCATCTCCCATCATCTTTCCTGAGAAGACTTGATCTGGAACTTCTGTAATTGGAAGAATTTCTCCCTTGATCGGTGATACAATCATTTCCTTCTCCTCCTCTAAATCGCTTTTCAAAGCATCAGGAGTAACATCTTCAATTTGTTCTTGAACCTCTTCATCTGTGTCAGTTTCAACCTTGCGTGGACGTTTTCCTTTCATGATATCTTGCATTTGAGATTTGATTGAATCGGACTTCGGACCGAAAATCGCTTGAATATTGTTTCCTACTTCAAGTACTCCTGATGCCCCTAATTTCTTCAATCTTGCTTTATCCACTTTCTTCACATCATTGACAGATACACGAAGTCGAGTGATACAAGCATCTAAGTGTGAAATGTTCTCTTGTCCACCAAGTCCTTCTAAAATGTTATAAGGCAACTCAGAAGTGCTGGATTGAGTCGTGTCTTCATCCTCATCCTCAACATCCTCGCGGCCAGGTGTCATCAGATTGAATTTACGAATCGCAAATCTGAATCCGAAATAATAGATAACTGCGAACACCAGCCCGACTGGGATCACGAGCCACCAGTTTGTTTGAGGATTGATGACTCCGAACAAGATGAAGTCGATGAGACCTCCTGAGAAAGTCATTCCGATTTTAACATCTAACAAATGCATTGTCATAAAGGATAATCCAGCAAAAATCGTATGGATTCCAAATAATACTGGTGCTACGAACAAGAATGAAAACTCGATCGGCTCTGTAATACCGGTCAAGAATGATGTTAAGGCTGCTGAAGCCATTATACCAGCAACAACCTTTTTACGCTCAGCTCGTGCTTCATGATAAATCGCAAGAGCAGCTGCAGGTAAACCGAACATCATGAATGGGAATTTACCTGTCATGAATGTTCCAGCAGTCAAGTTTTGCACACCATCTTTAATTTGTTCAAAGAAAATCCGTTGGTCTCCACGCACAAGATTACCCGCTTCGTTCGTATATGACCCGAATTCAAACCAGAACGGAGCATAAAAGATATGGTGCAGGCCGAATGGAATCAATGCACGTTCAATGACACCGAATACAAATGCCGAGAATGTGAGATTTGCATGGACCATATTCTCAGAAAATGCATTCAAGCCATCCTGTACCGGCGGCCAGATGAATGTCAAGATGACACCGAGAATAACGGCACTTGCCGCTGTCGCAATTGGTACAAATCGCTTCCCTGCAAAAAATCCTAAATAAGATGGTAAATCAATGTTATAAAACTTATTGTACATGTAGGCAGCTACAATACCAAGGATGATCCCACCAAAAACTCCAGTTTGCAAGGTAGGGATACCTAGTACTAGCGCAAATGCCGGGTCGGCGTTATCACCAGTTACATCAGCAATTTCAAGCCCCTGTATGACGCTCATCGTGGCATTCATAATCAAGAATCCGACAGTTGCAGCAAGTCCTGCTACACCGTCACCGCCAGCTAAACCTATGGCGACACCTACTGCAAAGAGTAATGCGAGGTTATCAAAAATGATCCCTCCGGCTCTTTCCATGACTGCGGCAATCATTTCGATCACAGCATTATCAAGGAAAGGTGCCATTTCCAATAAAGTTGGGTTTTGCAATGCATTACCAAACGCAAGTAAAAGACCTGCTGCTGGCAAAATTGCAACCGGTAGCATTAATGCTTTACCGACTTTTTGTAAAGTACCAAAAGCCTTTTGCATTTTTCCATACCTCCATTGTTATTGTGGTCACAATAGCTTAAGAATACGGTTACATAAAGAAAAAAAGACATGAGTAAAAAAGACCAAAATGCACCTAAGGTATATACTACCCCTAATTTGCGCATTTCAATAATCTTCTTTACTCATGCCTGATCGTATCAGTAACACGTAAAGTGTTTATTCTTATTCTATTGTGGTGAAAGCCTTTGCAAATGCATCGTCAAGTAGACCGCTTCTGCATCCGAAACGTTCTTGCCAATTTTCTGTTGCATGACTTTCATCAGCTTCCATGCTAAATTGTAGCATACTGGGTACTCTTCTTTCAATACATTTGCTAGTTTCTCCTGGTTACCAACTTGTTCCTCATGTTCGATGCGATCGATTCCATGCCTCAAATGCTGAATGAGCCGTAAATAATCAATACTCGAGCGATCAATTGAAATATCCAACTGTTGTTCGATAATATGAATCAACGTGTTGATCAGTTGAGAGTAACTGTTCAACTTAGAAACGGATCGATTAGTGGCTGCACTGTGAAGGTGAAGCGCAATGAATCCAATTTCTCCTTCTGGAAGATGAACTCCTGTCTCTTCTTCTATTAAACCAACCACATCTTTAGCAACCGCGTATTCTTTCGGGTAAAGCAGTTCTGTTTCTTTGGAGAAAGGATTGACGACATCAATTCCTTGCTTGATCCGTTTAATGGCAAAAGCGATGTGATCCGTCAAAGCGATATGTATATGTTCATTGAACTTGACTCCTAATTGATTCTCACTGTAAAAAATCACTTCATTCATGACCAGTATGAAGGATTCATCCACTTGAGACAGTAATTGTTTATACTGGTGCTGTTCTTCAACATCATTTAAGATATATAACTTGTCCACACTGGGACCATCGAGAATATCATCCGTTTTTTTAGAAAAACCGATTCCATTGCCGATCAATACAACTTCAAGATGATTGGAATCACGTGCAATGACAACGTTGTTGTTTAAAACTTTTAAAATTGTATACTGCTTATCCATGCACCGCCATCCCCTCATCAGTTTACATCGGAATCAAACGACAACATCATACCTAAACGTACATGCACCGTCAATAGTTATTATAACAGTCTCTCAATTTTGTTCTAGTCCATTTAATGGCAGCATTTAGCGCTTTATTGTTAGTGGCGGTTTTCAAAGGCTGTTTTTAAAGTTTGTGGCTATTGGATAATGTTTTGCATTGTTAAAAAATGTTAACAGGGGCTTGAGAGCGGTTGAAATATACGAGACCCCGCACTTTTTAAAAGGTCTTCGACTAAAAACCACCACGTCCTGTGCAAGTGAGGAGGCTTTGTGATCGCCCGCGGAAAGCGAGCATCCTGGAGCAGAAATCAACGACTTTTAAAGAAAACTTGGCGAGACCAAGCCTTTTGTAGGTCGAGCCTTAGCTGCCCTTATACTGAAGAAAGTATTTTATACTTTCTTTAAGTGCAAGAGCAACAAAGTTTGCGAAACAGCCAAAAACAACACTCTTTACTAAAAAAAGTCTTTCCAAAAGAATTTATTAGCAAAATTTAAAAATGCAAAAAAAAAAAAGCGGCTTTCATTTTTGAAAGCCGCAAACCTCTAAATTTCCAACTCGCCAAGCCGCAATAGCTCGACGACTGCCTGGGAGCGCCCCTTGACACCTAGCTTCTGCATCGTATTGGAAATGTGATTCCGAACAGTTTTTTCACTTATAAAAAGTTGTTCAGCAATCTCCCTGGTCGTCTTGTCTTGAACAAGAAGTTCGAATACTTCTCTCTCCCTTTTTGTAAGTAGAGGCTTCGGTCGGTAGTGTTTATCTTTCAATGAATTTCACCCCTCCTTGCATGGGCTAACGAGCTGCGTTTCATGCAGAAAAGATATTTAGTCAACATATCATATGAAGGGATGAAATTGGTCGTGACTTGACATATTCAAAAATAATTGAAAAAAGAGGTTTATTTTTGCATATTCTTCATTCGATCAATCATACTAGCTGTCCATTTTTCAGGAGCGCCTTGATGTTTATCGATATGGACGATACGTCCCCGCCCTACCAAAACAGGGTTTCCTTCTGAATTCTCTGCTAAATAATGCAGATCGATCGAGGTAGTGCCAAAATAGGCGATCTTTACAAAGATTTTCAGCGTTTCATCAAAAAGAACTTGTTTCAGATAATTACATTGAAGATCCGCAACGACCGGGATTGTCTTAGTATTCGGTCTATTCCACTCTTGCATGAATCCGAGTTCCTTGAAAAGCTGGATTCGTGCATCCTCAAAATAAACAAATGGAATTGTATTATTCAAATGGTTGAATGGATCGACCTCAGAAAATCGGACCTCGACTGTGGTATAAAAGTGAAAACCCGTTCTCCAGTTCTCCCAATCCTGAATATAATCTATACCTTTCATATTTCCCCTCCGTGCTGATGTATTTAAAGAAAACTTGGTAAAGCCAAGCCTTAGGGCAGGCTGAGCCTTAGTTCCTCGAAAAAGCAATCGCTTTTCCTTCGTGCGGTGTATTGCTTCCGAAGCCACCTGCTTGTGCGCTTATATTAAAGAAAGTATGAATACTTTCTTTAAATGAAAAAATGAATACTCATTCATTTTTTGGTAATAAACGAGGACTGACGCTATTTGCCAGTCCTCGAATCGTTTAACGTAAACAACAATTATTGTGCATCGGATCCAAAGAAATTTCGGAAAGATTGCAATGATGTATCACGGTTCAATGCAGCAATTGAAGTCGTCAAAGGAATCCCTTTCGGACATGATTGTACACAGTTCTGAGAGTTCCCGCAATTTGCGAGTCCCCCATCGCCCATAAGTGAATTCAGTCGTTCTGCTTTATTCATTTCTCCAGTCGGATGTGCGTTGAACAAACGAACCTGAGAAAGTGCAGCAGGACCTATGAACTCAGATTTATCATTGACATTCGGACATGCTTCCAAACAAACCCCACATGTCATACATTTTGACAATTCATATGCCCATTGACGCTTGCTTTCCGGCATACGAGGTCCAGGTCCAAGATCGTATGTGCCATCGATCGGGATCCAAGCTTTCACTTTTTTCAACGCGTCGAACATGCGGCTGCGGTCGACTTGAAGGTCACGCACTACCGGGAAAGTTGCCATCGGCTCTAGACGGATCGGCTGTTCCAATTGGTCGACCAGTGCGGTACAAGATTGACGCGGTTTACCGTTGATCACCATAGAACAAGCTCCACATACTTCTTCAAGACATCCCATTTCCCATGTCACTGGTGTCGTGTTTTCACCTTTACTATTCACAGGATTCCGGCGGATTTCCATTAAAGCTGAAATCACATTCATGTTCGCACGATAAGGGATCTCGAATTTTTCATCATAAGCTGCAGAATCAGGGTTATCCTGACGCTTGATAATAAATTGAATCATTTTTCCTTCAGCCATGATTATTATTTATCTCCCTTCTTCTTAGAGTAGTCACGCTTACGTGGTTCGATGAGAGAAGTATCAACCTCTTCATATTCGAAGTCTGGACCGTTCTTCTCTGGATTGAAGATAGCTTTCGTCGTCTTCAACCATTCTTCATCGTTACGGTCAGGGAAATCAGGCTTAAAATGAGCCCCACGACTTTCATTACGGTTCAATGCACCAAGAGTGATTACCCGGGCTAATTGAAGCATGTGCCATAATTGACGCGTAAATGAAACACCCTGATTGCTCCACTTCGACGTATCATTGATGTTGATATCCTTATAACGCTCCATCAACTCAACAATTTTATCGTCTGTCTCTTTCAACTTATCATTGTAACGGACAACCGTCACGTTATCTGTCATCCATTCACCAAGGTCTTTATGAAGCTGATACGCATTTTCTGTACCATCCATTTTCATGATTTGATCAAGGTGATCGGTCTCTTTCTTAACTTGACGCTCGTAAACTTCCTCAGGAATATCCTCGATTGTCTTTTCAAGACCCATAACATATTCTGCAGCCTTAGGACCTGCAACCATACCACCGAAAATGGAGGATAGAAGCGAGTTAGCTCCTAAGCGGTTTGCCCCATGCTGAGAATAATCACATTCACCTGCAGCAAAGAGACCAGGGATATTCGTCATTTGATCGAAATCAACCCACATACCACCCATTGAATAGTGGACCGCAGGGAAGATTTTCATTGGAACTTTACGAGGGTCATCACCCATGAACTTCTCATAGATTTCAATGATCCCACCAAGTTTAATATCAAGTTCTTTTGGATCCTTGTGTGAAAGATCGAGGTAAACCATGTTCTCACCGTTGATGCCTAGCTTTTGTCGAACACAGACATCAAAGATTTCCCGTGTTGCAATATCACGCGGTACCAGGTTTCCATATGCAGGATATTTTTCCTCAAGGAAATACCAAGGTTTACCGTCTTTATATGTCCAGACCCGTCCACCTTCACCACGAGCAGATTCACTCATAAGACGGAGTTTATCGTCTCCCGGAATCGCTGTAGGATGAATTTGGATGAACTCACCATTTGCATAATGAACACCCTGTTGATATAGAGCCGAAGCTGCTGAACCAGTATTGATGACGGAGTTCGTCGACTTACCGAAAATCACACCAGGTCCACCAGTAGCCATGATGACTGCATCAGCTTTGAAGCTTTGAATTTCAGAAGTCTTCAAGTTTTGCGCAACGATTCCCCGACATACATTTTCATCATCTAGAACCGCTGATTGGAAGTCCCAACCTTCATACTTCGTTACAAGCCCTTGTACTTCATAACGACGGACCTGCTCATCAAGCGCATATAGTAATTGCTGTCCTGTGGTAGCACCAGCAAATGCTGTACGATGGTGCTGTGTACCGCCGAATCGACGGAAATCCAATAACCCTTCAGGTGTACGGTTGAACATGACACCCATACGATCTAATAGATGGATGATACCAGGTGCGGCATCACACATTGCTTTTACAGGAGGTTGGTTTGCAAGAAAGTCCCCACCATAAACTGTGTCATCAAAATGTTCCCAAGGAGAGTCTCCCTCACCCTTTGTATTTACTGCTCCGTTTATTCCGCCTTGTGCACAAACGGAGTGAGAACGTTTAACAGGCACGAGTGAGAACAAGTCAACGTGTGTTCCTGCTTCAGCGGATTTGATAGCAGCCATCAAGCCGGCTAGTCCTCCGCCTACAATTATGATATTACCTTTGCTCATCGTGACTCACTCCTTATAGAATTGGTAGGTTTGATGCAAAAGCAAACCATTCTGGATTTACAAATGCAAAAATGGATCGTATTCCAATGATTGAAACTGCAAAGAAAATTCCGATTGTTACATACGTTGCAATCTTTTGGGAACGTGGCGATTGGACAATTCCCCAGCTTACAAGGAAGGACCAAAGTCCGTTCGAGAAGTGGAAAATCGTTGAAATTACGCCAACAATATAAAATCCAATCATGAAAGGATTATCAAGAATCTCTTCCATCATTGAAAAGTTTACTTTCGCCCCAAAGGCAGCTTGTACACGTGTTTCCCATACGTGCCAAGAAATGAAAATAAGCGTGATAATCCCTGTTACACGCTGCAACAGGAACATCCAGTTACGGAAGTACCCGTAGCGGCTTACGTTGTTACGAGCTTGGAACGTTATGTACAATCCGAAAACAGCATGGAAAATGATCGGTAAAAAGATGATGAAAATTTCAAGGAAATAACGGAATGGAAGTGTCTCCATAAAGTGTGCTGCAGCATCGAATGATTCACGACCTCTTGTCGCGAAATGGTTTACTGTCAAGTGTTGAATCAGATATAAACCAATTGGTATAACACCAAGTAACGAATGTAGTCTTCTTAAAGCAAAATCTCTAGTGTCAGCCATGTCTGTGCCCCCTTCTAAATAAGTGTTGCCGCTGCAAAATCAATACATTTTTGAAAAACCGATCATACGTTCAGAAATACTGTTATCCGAAGACAAGCTCCGACAAGAATTGATAACATGTCTATTGTACTCCCATCAAATAGGACCGTCAAGAAAACGAATACATCCGATTTTAGAAATATCTAGAAGGTGAAAACCTATTGCTTATCACTTTGAATGTTCGTTCAAAATAATAGTAATTCGCTCCTTTTCCGTAGGTTTATGATAGGCTGAAGCGACCCGTGTATTTATTCAATGCTCACTGGAAAACTCACTAGGTGGCTCGAACCAAACAAAGACTTGGTTTTGCATGGCCTCACATTTAACGTGTAAAACACAATGTTTTACCGCTGGAAGAAGTTCAAGTGATCCAAGCTACTGATCGATAAGTTAGACAACTTACTTCTATCTCTTAGCCTACTTTTGCTCGTTCACCCATGCACTTACCCGTTAACGGACACAGGAGACCTTATTTGACCAAAACAATAGGATTTTACTACCTTAACGGACACCAGGGACCTTATTTTGCAAATATCATAGAAAATCAGCTGCTTTTTTCACAAATAACGGCTCTGGTGTCCGTTACCTGAAAAACATGCTGCTTGAACCCACCTGCCTCCATTATCCCGCATGAGTGTTGCAAATTTCGTTTCTAGTTTTCCTAAAGAGACATCTTCATTTTCGAGACCGTCCATTAAAACTATTTAGCCTAAAACATTGAAAGATAAAGTCGCCCTTTGTCATTCATCTTAAAGATAGTATAATAAAATAATATGAGTGAAGGAGAGGGGAATACAGATGAAAAAAGACAATGATGTCCTTCCAGAACCGACGAACGAAACAGAGGGTTACTTATTCGGATATGAATTGATGAGGGATGTACTGCTGCCGGAATTATTAGGTAATGAAGATCATAGTCTCCTATACTGGGCAGGGCGGACACTTGCACGCAAATATCCTATGGACACTACTGAGGAATTGATACAATTTTTTGCTGCAGCCAACTTTGGAGAACTTCAATTAAAAGAAGAAACTTCCAAAACGATCACATTCGAGTTAAGCTCAAATCGGATCTCAGAATTGTTGAGAAAACGAATGCACGAAGGATTCCAACTCGAAGCAGGTTTCTTAGCCGAGCATATCCAAAGGCAAAAAGAAAGAGTCACTGAATCTTTTGAGGAGATTAAAAGAGGGAAAGAAGATAAAATCATTTTCACTGTACAATGGGACCGTAAAGATGAAATCTCAGACACGAATGTGTCAGAAGTTTAGTTGAATAAGAGAAGATACATATAAATGAGGCTGTCCAATAAGTGTCTAAACCTCTCCGTACTTAACAACATTTGGGGAAGATACAAAAATGTTGTGTTGGAGGTAGCTGACACTTTTTACTTTGGACAGCCTCATCTTTTTGCTTTCATCCATCTTCGCAGGAACTTTTTCGAATAGCGGACTATTCTTGTAATCAGTAGAGCAAATTTGTGCAATGGTTGTTTAAATCATCAAAAATCTACCTATTCTTCTTCCTTCCTCGATTGCTCAGTAAAATAAGAAACAATCGTTTCAGCCACTGATGCAGGGATTTTCGCTTCTCTCAATTCGTCAACAGACGCTTGCTTGATCTTTTTAAAGGAACCAAAATGTTTCAATAAAGCTTTACGTCGCTTTTCTCCGATTCCCGGGACCTTGTCCAAGCTTGACTGAACCATCCCCTTCTCTCGAATTTGGCGATGGAAGGTAATCGCAAATCGGTGAACCTCGTCTTGAATCCTTTGCAGCAGATAGAATTCTTGACTGTTTCTAGCAAGTGGAACCACCTGTGGTGGATCTCCAATCATCAATTGGGCTGTATTATGCTTGTCATCTTTTACAAGTCCACAAACCGGAATTGATAAACCTAGTTCATTATCAAGGACATCAATGGCGGCACTGATCTGGCCTTTACCTCCGTCGATGATGATAAGATCTGGGAGTGGTAAACCTTCTTTTAGAACCCGCGAGTATCTTCTTCTTGTTACTTCTTTCATCGATGCATAATCATCAGGACCTTCAACGGTTTTGATTTTATACTTCCGATATTGCTTTTTGTTCGGTTTTCCGTCTGAAAAAACAACCATTGCAGAAACAGGATTTGTTCCTTGGATATTGGAGTTATCGAACGCTTCAATCACATGCGGGGTTGCTATTCCTAGATGTTTCCCGAGCTCTTCAACTGCTTTAATCGACCGTTCTTCATCCCTTTCAATCAACTCGAACTTTTCACTCAATGCAATCTGGGCATTTTTCGTTGCAAGATTCACCAGATCCTTTTTTTTACCACGCTGAGGCTGGGAAACCGGAATATCTAAAAGTTCTTCTAACAAATGATGTTCCACATGTTTCGGGACTAAAATCTCTTTTGGAATGATGTGGTCCTTTTGCAAATAAAACTGTCCTACAAAAGATAAAAATTCTTCTTCAGAATCACCATAAACCGGAAAAAGCGAGACGTCACGTTCGATCAACTTTCCCTGGCGGACGAAGAATACCTGGATACACATCCAGCCTTTATCGACATGATATCCGAAAACATCCCGGTCCTTTTGATCGGTATGGACCATTTTCTGTTGTTCCATCACCGACTCGATATGCCGAATTTGGTCCCTAAGTTCTTTCGCCCGCTCAAACTCGAGCTTTTCAGCAGCATCTTCCATCTTTCTTTGCAAATCTCGTTTCACTTCTTTATGCCCACCGTTAAGAAAGCGGTAAATTCCTTCGACCATTTCACGGTTCTGTTCTTCAGTTACCTCATATACGCACGGGGCAAGGCATTGACCCATGTGATAATACAGACAGACACGATCAGGCAGCGTCTTGCATTTTCTTAACGGATAAATCCGATCAAGGAGCTTTTTCGTCTCATTAGCTGCATACGCGTTTGGATAAGGGCCGAAATATCTTCCCGATCCTTTTTTCACTTTTCGGGTTGTAATCAATCTGGGTTGTTTTTCATTGGTCACTTTAATGTATGGATAGCTCTTATCATCCTTCAACATAACATTGTAGCGTGGGTCATGTTTTTTGATCAGGTTCATCTCAAGAACAAGGGCCTCTAAATCGGAGGTAGTGACGATATATTCAAAATCATGGATCTCCAGAACAAGTCGTTGTGTTTTCCCATCATGGGACCCAGAAAAATAAGACCGGACTCGGTTGCGTAAATTTTTTGCTTTTCCTACATATATGATTGTGCCGTTTCGATCCTTCATCAAATAACAACCGGGTTGATCCGGAAGGACTGACAGTTTCTGTTTCAACTGTTGAAGCATATTTCAAACCTCCTTAAGGAGTGACATTTATATGTATAGCAATATTAAACAGTTTGTTGTTTTTGGGATGAGTAGGGAACTTAGCAAAGCCAAGCTTTGGTGCAGGCTGAGGCTTAACTGCTCTTAGTTATACTTTAAGGCTCTTTTCTTAAAAATTGTTGCTTTTGGGTCATTTTGTTAATGAATCACCTTGTGCAAGTTGATTGGAGAGCAAGGTGCGAGACTCCTCGAAAATGAAAATCGTATTTTCTTCGTGCGATTTAACGCTTCCGAAGCTTTCCTTTTCCTGCGGATGGGGGCAGGTGAGACCATTCAATGTCGCAGGGCGACGAATGGGCTCACCGCACGCCCCGCGGAAAGCGAGTATCCTGGAGCGGAAATCAACGACTTTTAAAGAAAACTTGGCGAGACCAAGCCTTTTGTAGGTCGAGCCTTAGCTGCCCTTATACTGAAGAAAGTATTTTATACTTTCTTTAAGTGCAAGAGCAACAAAGTTTGCGAAAACGGCCTAAATTAATAAGTTAACAAAGCTTGATCATAAATTGATTGTATCATCATCGAACATTTAATGGAAAAAAGTCACACTCGGAGCGTGAAAAAGAGGCTGACCCTTTAAGGAATCAGCCCCTGTTGATTACAAGTTTTATTGGTGCTTATTGATAAGGTCGACGAGTGCTTCTTTCGGTTGGAAACCGACAACTTGATCGACGACTTCACCATTTTTGAAAAGCATCAATGTCGGGATACTCATTACACCGAACTTTCCTGCCGTTTCCTGGTTTTCATCTACATCAAGCTTAACGATTTTAACACTATCGCTCATTTCGCTATCAATCTCTTCCAATACTGGTGCAATCATTTTACAAGGCCCGCACCAAGGTGCCCAAAAGTCAGCTAATACAAGACCTTCACTTGTTTCTGAAGTAAAGTTTTGGTCAGTTGCTTTCACGATTGCCATATTCATGCCTCCTCATCATTTCGCTTACAATGCAAAGTATATCACCTTACAAAAAAACTTCCTAATAATTTGTTTTCACTTGTAGCATACCCGATTTTTCAAAACTCACACACTATTTTCGCTAGCAAATCCAGCTTATTTGCAAAGGCTCTGTTCGTTATTATTGTTGATTTCTAGATCAACAAACTCCTTTCACAGAGCATTATAAAATAGGATAGACTCATCTGGTGCCGCTCACTCTATCGTATACTTTTACAAGTATTGATGTGAGAAGTGAGCACTCCGGATGAGTCATTCTTAAGATTCTTGTATTCTTTTATAATCAATCCCTTATTAGACGAGTACCTTCTTGAATTCTTCTGTCAGTTTTGGTACTACTTCGAAAAGGTCCCCCACGATCCCGTAGTCAGCTACATTGAAGATATTCGCTTCTGGATCCTTGTTTATCGCTACGATGATCTTTGAATTGGACATACCAGCCAAGTGCTGGATCGCTCCAGAAATACCACAAGCGATATAAAGATCCGGTGTAACGACTTTACCAGTCTGCCCAATTTGCAGACCGTAGTCGCAATACTCAGCGTCACATGCACCACGTGATGCACCGACTGCGGCCCCGAGGACTTCTGCAAGTTCTTCCAATGGTCCGAAACCGTCTGCAGATTTCACTCCACGTCCCCCAGCTACGATGACTTTCGCTTCGGAAAGGTCGACACCATCTGTCGTCTTCTTAACGATTTCTTTGACAATCGTACGTAGATCCTTGATCGTCACATCCACGTTTGTCACGTCTCCTGAACGGCTTTCATCTTTATCAAGGGCTGCAATATTGTTTGGACGGATTGTTACAAACAATACACCATCAGTGATGATTTTCTTCTCAAACGCTTTTCCAGAGTAGATCGGACGTGTATAAATAAGGTTTCCACCTGTATTTTCGATTCCAGTGATATCTGATACAAGTCCAGATTCAAGTTTAGCGGCCAGACGCGGGGATAAATCTTTCCCCATTGCCGTATGACCGAAGACGATTCCTTCAGGGTTCTCTTGCTCAATCACCTGCACAAGTGCTTGAGAGTATCCGTCAGTTGTATATGCTTTCAATTTTTCGTCTTCCACTACCAACACACGGTCTGCTCCATAATGGATCATGCTATTCGCTAATCCGCTGACAGATTCACCGCATAGGACGCCGACGATTTCTCCGCCTTCAGAGATCTCTTTTGCTGCTGCGATTGCTTCATATGATACGTTCCGTAGTTCTCCGTCTCTGACTTCTCCTAAAACTAATACTTTTTTAGCCATGGTTCCTCTCCCCTTCTATATCACTTTTGCTTCTGATCGTAACAATGACACTAGCTCTTTCACTTGATCGTCTACTTCACCTTCAAGGACTTTTCCGGCTTGTTTTTCAGGCGGCAAGTAAACTTCGAGTGTTCTTGTCTTCCCTTCAACATCATCCTCATCTAGATCTAGATCATCCAGCTCGAGCTCTTCAAGAGGCTTTTTCTTTGCTTTCATGATTCCTGGAAGTGATGGATAACGCGGCTCGTTCAATCCTTGTTGGGCAGTGGCAAGAACCGGTAAAGACGTTTCAATCACTTCTACGTCTCCTTCTACATCACGCTCAATCGTTACAGTCGTACCATCAACTTCTAATTTCGTAATCGTCGTGACATGCGGGATATCCAATAGCTCCGCCAAACGTGGACCGACTTGTCCAGATGCACCGTCAATCGCGACATTACCACCTAGAATGATATCCACTTCTTTATCTTCGAAATAAGCAGCAAGAATCTTTGCAGTTGAATATTGATCCCCGTCTTCTACATCTTCATCATCGATCAATACAGCTTTATCTGCACCCATCGCTAGAGCTGTACGGAGTTGTTTATCGCTTTCTTCTTCTCCGACAGTAACGACAGTGACTTCTCCACCATGTTCATCACGCAATTTGATTGCTTCTTCTACGGCATATTCATCATATGGATTAATGATGAATTCAACACCATCTTCACTGATCTTACCGTTTTCAATCGCAATCTTTTCTTCCGTATCGAATGTGCGTTTTAAAATCACATAAATATTCATTATTCTTCCCCTCCAGTATTAACGGTCTTTAAATTCTGGTTTGCGTTTTTCTATAAAAGCTTGAATGCCCTCTTGTCCATCATGAGAGGCAAATGCTTTACCGAAGAATTCAGTTTCTTTTTTTGCTCCAGCTTCATATTCACCTTTTCGCGCATAATCTACGAGTTTCAATGCTAAATCTACAGAAACAGCACTTTTTCCCGCAGCTTTTTCAGCTATCCCATAGGCTTTATCCAAGAGATCATCATCTGAAACGACGTGATTCGCCAGGCCCAGACGATGTGCTTCGATACCTGATATCGGTTCACTTGTCAAAAGCATTTCAGTCGCCTTAGCAGCTCCGACATAATGCGGAAGTCGTTGCGATCCGGCAAATCCTGGTACTAATCCAAGTTGTAGTTCCGGTAATCCTAATTTTGTATTTTCTGTCACAATACGCATGTGGCATGACATCGCCAGTTCAAGGCCACCGCCAAGTGCGGCACCGTGTACAGCAGCTATGACAGGTTTCGAAAATTGTTCGATCCGATCAAACACCTGTTGTCCGAAAGCACCGAGTTCAGAGAATCCATCCGCATCTTCTACGGTCGTAAATTCCTTAATATCTGCACCTGCTGAAAAGAATCTTCCTTCCCCGCGGATGACGATCGCTTTAACGTCTGTATCCGCTTCCAATTCATCAAAAACGGAATTCAGTTCTTTGATCATCGGGGAACAAAGTGCATTGGCGGGTGCGTGTTGCAATAAAATCGTGCAAATGTGGTTTTCCTTCGAATAGGATAAATACTCCAAAATCTCTCCTCCTCTAACTTGATCTATAACGAAAGCCATTAATCAATAAATCGTGGACTGGTTTTGCAAGCGCTGTCAAATCAAACCGATGATCATTCATTACCCAGCTTGTAGTCGTTTCATCTATGGTACCGAAGATCATCTGCCTGACGATTCGGATATCAAGATCAGGATGGAAAACCTTCTCCTCGATCCCTTCATAGATGAGCGAATCGACAAGTTCAAGGTACCTTTTGAGTACTTCACCGATTTTAGCCCGCAGTTCGCGATTCGTCTGACGGAGCTCCAGCTGTGTGACGATTGCAAGTTCATGGTCCACAGATAGCTGCTTGAAGTGCATTTCAATCAATGTTAACAGCTTATCTTCAACAGAATGCTTTTGTTCAATTTCATCTATTGTCGTGTCGATAAAACGCCCCATCTTTTCACGGAACAAAGAGATAAGGAGATCCTCTTTGTTTTTGAAATATAGATAGATGGTTCCATCGGCCACACCAGCTTCACGTGCGATCTTCGAAATCTGCGATTGGTGATAGCCATGTTTTGCTATGACCGTTACAGCTGCATCAATAATCTTTTCATATTTTGGCCCTTTTCGTTTTACGGTCATCTGTTTTACCTCCACAAAAAGAAAAACTTGGCAAAAGCCGAGCCAATGGTGACGGCTAAGCCATAGTTGCCCTTTATACTTGAAGAAAGGATTGATATTTCTTCAAGTGATCAAAAATGAATGAACATTCACTCGGGTTAATTGTACTGTAATTGAAGGTAAAAAGTCAATGAATCTTTCGTATTTTTCAGAATTTTACGCATCCAGTTTCAAGTATACATTTAAGTGTTTAGGATGGCAAAAATTTTCTGTCCGAAGTAAAAGGTTTGAGCTTTTAAGCACGTTTATAAATGATCATACTGATTTTCTTACTATTTTCCTTCAAAAACACTGTACTGACCGAAATATCCAATTTTAAACAGTCAAATGGATCATTAGCTCTACAACTCAGGACGAAACGCTACAATTTTGAAATTATCAAATTATCTCTACAACTTCAAAATTATCTCCACAACGTCAAAATTATCTCCATACATAAAAAAGACCCCACCGGAGTGAGGCCCACTAACGTATCATCATGCATTCTGTTTTTGCTTCATTTTTTCTTTTTCTTCTTCCACTAGTACTCTGCGAAGTACTTTACCAACCATTGTCTTCGGCAGTTCTTCTCTGAATTCGTAAAGGTGCGGTACTTTAAAAGAAGCCAGGTGTTTTCTGCAATGTTCATCCAGTTCTTCCTCGGTACAAGTTGTGTTATCCTTCAAAACTACGAAAGCCTTTACCGTTTCTCCACGGTATGGATCAGGCACTCCTATGACGGTAGTTTCCAATACTTTCGGATGTTCAAAAAGGATCTCTTCAATTTCCCGAGGATAAATATTGAAACCACCTGCGATGATCATATCCTTTTTCCGATCAACGATATAAAAGTATCCGTTTTCATCCATGTATCCCATATCACCGGTTAAAAGCCAGCCTTCGTGGAAGGTCGAAGCAGTCTCTTCCGGATGGTTCCAGTAGCCTTTCATCACTTGAGGACCTTTGATCATCAGCTCGCCTACTTCATTCACCTCGGCAATCGTACCCGATTCCGCTGACAAAATCGCAACTTCGGTATTCGGCCACGGGACGCCAATACTACCTTTCATACGTTTATCATAAAGGAAGTTCGCATGCGTGACCGGTGAAGCTTCTGTTAATCCGTATCCTTCTACAAGATTTCCTCCTGTAAGGGACTCAAACTTCTCTTGAACCTCTACAGGCAGTGGTGCTGATCCACTGATACAACTTGCAATTGAGGACAAATCAAAAGACTTGATATTCGGATCATTCAATAATGCGATGTACATCGTCGGTGCGCCTGGAAACATCGTCGGCTTATGCTTTCCAATCGCTTTCAATACTTGTTTCGGATCAAACCTAGGGAGAATGATCATTTCTGACAAGTACATGATCGAAAAGTTCATTACACAAGTCATTCCATAAACATGGAAAAACGGTAGTGCACCAAGGATTTTCTCTTCACCATAGTTGGCCTTATACATCCAAGAGCGACATTGGATCGTGTTTGCGACGAGGTTGTAATGCGTCAGCATGACACCCTTTGCAGGTCCGGTTGTTCCCCCTGTATACTGCAACAGTGCAAGATCTTCCATCGGATCGATTTCAAGCTCAATCGGTTGTGCAGACGCTTCATCAAGCAGCTTTTTGAAAGCATGGATTTTATCATTGTAGGTTACATTGACAACGATATTGGTCTGCCTCTTCTGGACGAATGGATAGATGAGATTCTTTGGGAACGGAAGGTAATCCTTCACACCTGTCACAATCACATTTGTCAATTCCGTGCGGCTTTTGACCGCCTCCACTCTCGGAAACAACAGATCCAAACAGATGATCATTTTAGATCCAGAGTCGACCAATTGATGCTCCAGTTCCCGCTCCGTATACAGCGGATTCGTCTGCACGACTATCCCGCCTGCCATCAATATTCCATAATAACTGATGACGGATTGCGGGGAATTTGGCAGCATGATCGCTACCCTGTCACCTTCCCGTATGCCGAGTGAACGTAATTGGTTTGCCATTTTCAGAGAACTTTCATACACTTCGCCATACGTCATCCTTTTGCCTAAAAACTCCAACGCAGGTTTTTCTGAATGCTTGCTTGCGGCATCCTCCAGATAAAATTGCAACGGCTTCTCGTCAATTTCGACTTCATGAGGGATTTCTTCGGGATATTGCTGTAACCATTTTTTCTCCACCTTAATCTCCTCCTCTTATACCGCTCCTTTCCATTAAAAACTCACTCTCTACCACCATTATAATGAAAACGGATTCAATTTTACATATATTTAGAATATTTTTTCACTTAAACAATTTTCCAATTCGTTGATTTACAGCCGTTGTAAACCATTCCCCCTGATTTAAATATATGAAAAATGTCGATGAAAAAGACCTTACCGGGCACAAATCCTTAGTAAGGTCTTCTCAGAAAATGTAAATAGTATTTTGTAATGTTTTTAAAAAAGCTCTTTTCTTAACGATTGTTGCTTTTGGGTCATTTTGGTAATGAACCACCTTGTGCAAGTTGATTGGAGAGGAAGGTGCGGGACTCCTCGAATATGAAAATCGCATTTTCTTCGTGCGATGTAACGTTGCCGAAGCCTTCCTTGTCCTGCGGGATCAGCGTGCCTACTACCTGAATAATCTCCTCGCAAGGCATGCGACGAGGAAGCTCGCTTCGACAGGACTTTCTTGTAGACGCAGGAGCACAAATGCTTCCTTGAAAAGGA